>NZ_JACFPK010000010.1:0-61275 GCF_016102025.1 Lactobacillus sp. M0393
TTTAAGTCCAGGGGCTTTTTTTCATTGATAGCAAACTGCCAGCCTCGCTTCAATTGAACAATAATATTAATATCATCGATTGGAACGCCGTCAACGCCCAGACCATCAATGATTGTCTGGGTCTGCGGCATAGTGGTAGTCAGGCCTTCAAAGCGTGAGTTCGTGAAGACTAATTTGGTTAAATTGGTTTTGGCAAAGCGTCTATTTTCTTCAGGCGTTAGTCTGAACTTGTCTTCATACTTCAATTGATTTATCCTGCTTTCTACTCTAACTCAAAAACTTCATCTTAATCCGACACATGTTATTTTTTACCATACCTATTAGCTAATATAGTAAGAGCATTTTCTCGGCTAGGCATATTTTGAACCTTAATTAATTGTGCAATTCGTCCCACATCAGCATCCATCTGCGCTTGGATCATCTCTGCATTTGTTCGTGGGTAGTCAATCACTTGGCCATGGTTTGCAGCATATGCAGAAAGAAAAACTTTACAGCTCCGGCCGTTGCCCTTTCTAAACGGGTGCATAAAGTTGATTTCATCTAACAACTGCGCATAGTCTGTGGCTTTTAACGCCTTCTTTTGCGGCAGATTTTGCATAATATTATTAATATTGGCTTCCGCATATCCAAATCTTGAATGATCACAAAAGTCATAACCGTTTTTTTGAAAATTACCCGGTCGATATTTTCCAGCCCAATCATATAAACGGCCAAACATGATTTTATGAATCTTTTTTATATCCTGAATTTTTTTAATTTGGGGCTTAGAGTGGAGAAAAATTGCTGCTCTCCGTGTTGCTTCCAAATACTCTACTTGTTCAAGCCTTTGCTGATCTCGAATATGATATTTGTTTTTCAAAATGCCATTAGGATACAGCGTATCTTTTATCCAGTCACTCATTGTTACTATTCCAAATTGCAGCAATTTCCTTAACTTCTTCTGGATCAGGGTTTACAACTCCGTCCAAGACGGCTTGAATATCTTCCTTAGTGGGGTTCCAGCCCTCTAAATGACTGGCTTCCACTACTCCCCGGATTTCGAAGTACATGTCTTTATCTGGTATAAAGACGCCCTGAATGGTCTGTGTTTCGTCATCAATTTCTAAATTATATGATTGCGGTTTTAACATATTTAATAAATCACCAGCTCTTTTATCTAAACCTGCCGCGAAGGCGTCAAGAATTCTGATTGACCAAGATTCAATAGGCCTAGCGATTGCTTTTCTCAGTGTACTTTCTGAAACGTGACTCTTTTCGGCAACTTCCCTTACCGAAACGTGTTTATTATTTAGTAGTTTTGTAATTGTTGCGCTCATTTTAAAATGCTCACTTCTCAAATTATTTTCTAAATATATTATACCATATTTGGAAATATCTATTCCATTTATGGAAATTTAAAGCATATTAAACTTGTAATTCTTTTAGTGGTTGAGATTTAGAGCCAGGTATGCCGTGTAATTGCGCCTACTCTATTTCGAAAAGCCTACTCTATTTCGAAAAGGGTAATCAGGGAAATTATCTAAAAAGTTCAACTACTCTATAATTTTTTGGTTCAATACAGTATATTTCGTATTTTTATGTAGCTTTTTAAAATATTTATTGCTAAAATCGCAATATTTTTAATAAATATAGTGTATAATCGAAAATAAATTCAAAAAGTGGCCTTTTTTGAATTTATAATTAGAAAGGTAAACTAAATTATGTCAAAATATCACTTATTGAGAATTTATTCTTACCAACATCCAGGCAAGCCAGTTACTAGTGAATTTAATAAAAGGTTTAATGGCTATGGCACAATTAAGTTTCCGTTAGCAATAAACCCCATAGATGTGCGCGAACAAATTAGAATACCTACACAATTGCCACTTTTTTTGGTACAAATTGAAGATTATAATTCACTGCTAACTATCATTAGAGAGAACTCCGCTCAAATCAAAGCACTCATTGGCAAGCTTCCAGGTGTTGCCAGAGAGCAATTTTTCATTGATTTGTTAATTAAAGAAATTAAAGGTACAAATGATATTGAAAATGTTGCTTCTACTACAAAAGAAATTAACAGAGCCGTAGAAAATATTAATAATCATAATAAAACTGTGCGTTTCCAATCTTTTGCTAAAATGTATTTTGATATTGAAAACGGTAAAACATATCAACTTAATGAGCTAAAAGATATCAGAGTATTGTATGACTCTTTATTAAAAGGTGAAATAGCAAAAAGTAACTTACCCGACGGCAAACTATTTAGGGATGGTTTTGTCAGAATTGGCAACTCAGTTCAAACTGTTCATCTTCCCAAAAACAGCGAAGATGAGATAAATCAACAATTAGAAAATTGGCTAAAATTTATCAATTTGGATAAATATGATCCTATTTTAAAGGCCTGTGTTGCCCACTATTATTTTGAATATATTCATCCTTTTTATGACGGTAATGGCAGGTTAGGAAGGTATCTCTTTTGCAGTTATATTGGAAAAAAAGTTGACCCTTATACTGCTGTCAGCTTTTCTTATCAGATCACTCAAAAAAAGGCAAGATATTATAAAGAATTTCAAGAAGTTGAAAATGAAAAAAATTACGGCGAAATCACACTATTCGTTATCAGTTTGCTAAAATACTTAGTTTCTGGGCAAAAATATGTCCTAGGTAATTTAAAAGATGACCATAACATTTTAAATTTTGTCAAAAAGAAATTAGAAGATTTTGATTATCCTAACTTTGAATTCAATATCTTATATGTATATGCACAGTCATTTTTATTCAATAGTTTTGATGGCAGCGTTCAAGACACAAGTTTGATCAGCTTTATCAAAAGCACAGAAAAAATATCAACTAAAAAAGTAAAAACTGCTATAGAAGATTTAGAAAAAGAGGGTTTAATTAAAACCGTTAAAGGAAGGCCCAAAAAAAGAAAATTAACTACTAAATTTTTAGATAAAATTGGTTTGAATATCTAAAATTTAAACAATTCCATAGTCAAAATCTCTTTAAATTAAAACCCAGTTATTTGTATTTTTTATATAAAATTTCCAGAAGCCAATTATTAATTATGTGATATCTATTAAGCAGTCAAAAATATACATAGTATTGGAAATTCAAGTGTATTATACACATTAATAGTGTATAATATTTGAAAACTAAGAAGAAAGGTTATGAGTGTGCCAGAGAAGCCGGTTAAAAAATTAATGTTTCTTACTTGGCATATTTAAATTGACATGAAACAAGAAATTGCAGCTTATCCTGTTATTATAGAAAAATGTAACGATGAATCAGGACATTATTATGCAATTACGTCACCTAACATCCAAGGCTTAGTCACTGATGGTCAAACAATAGGTGAAGCTCTTTATCATGCAGAAGATGCAATGGCAACAATGCTTGACCTTCAAGGCTATCCTAGAGTTCAAGATCCAACAAAGTGGAAGTTGAAAAAAAGCAGCAAATATCTTGGGTTAAAGTTAATATGACAAAGTGGCGTAGTAAATATAGTAAAACTGTTCGGCGCAATATTTCATTGCCAGAGGATCTAAATAATTGGGCTAAAAAAATAAAATTAATGTATCAAAAGTTACAACGGAAGCTTTGCGTCAAATGCAAGCTTAGTAATATTAGTTTAATTTAGCCCATTCAAACAATAAAAATAGTTTCACTTTAAAAGCACCCTAGGCTAAGCCAGAGGTGCTTTTATTTATTCTTGCGCTAATCTTTTGAGAACATTCATGTATACTTCATTATTCCAAAAGCTCTCTTCACTTTGCTGCTCAAGCTTTTTTCTAGTTTTTTGATCAAGAGATATATGAGCTGGTAACTCAATCATGCCATTGGATGTTTTTATTATTAAACTGTTAGTGTTTTTACTACTCAAAGTGAATTCACCACTATTCTTTACCTACTATTATTTTTAAAATACCAGTGGTACATTTTCCCATCCAGAAAGTCGCCAATTAAAAATATTGCCGTCCACAAAATAATTCCAATAATACGCACAAACAAAGATGTTATATAGTTATTCCAACTATTATCATATGGCAGAAGAAAGAAAGCAATTGGAACTAAAAGGAAGAAGTACTTAAATTTAGTCCACCGTACATGTTGCTGCTGATAAAACTGGACAAGTTTAGAATTCTGTGGTGTTTTGTGTGTTAATCTAATGCAAACTAGATATATTAAGTAAATAGCATCAACTATTAGCAAGATCAGAACAATATTATTAAGCATAAACAAGTCCCCTCCTAATTTCATTGAAATTAATTTAAACAACAAGTCTTTTACTCTATTTACAATACAATTTATGATTAATCTTTAGTTAACCTCATAATAAATCCAAACCTATACTTTTACAATATCAAATAAAAAACGCTCCGAGGTAGTTAAAATTGCAATTAAAGCTCAAGGCTTTAATTTATTTAACCGGTCGAAGCATCTTATTTAAAAATAATTAAGCGTTAAACTGCAGAGTCTGAACTGTGTCACCGTGGGTCGTATCACCTGCCGACACATCAGAAACAGATTTTATGACGTCCATATTAGTATAAACAACTATTACCGTATCATCGTAATTTTCAGCCGTAATCAGTTCTGTATTCATACTTGCCAAATAATCATCCTGCTTAACAGTATCACCCTGTTTGACAGCCACTTCAAAGGGCTCACCTTTTAATTCCACAGTATCAATTCCTAAATGGACCAATATTTCTAAATTATTATCAGTAGTAATGCCGATTGCATGCTTAGTGGGAAAGACTGTGGTGACAGTTCCTGCAACAGGAGAATAAATTTTGCCATCTGTAGGCTTAATGGCGTAGCCATCGCCTAGCATTTTCTGAGAAAAAACTTCATCTTTCACATCTGTAATTGGCATTAGTTTCCCATCACAAGCTGCAGCCACTGTAAAACCGCGTTTTTTAAATATATTAAACATTAATTCTACCTATTTCCTAATAAATATACTAATTGTTAAAACTAAACAAAAACCAAAGATAGTCAAAAAGATAACAGCAGGCACTTTGATAAAACTGCTTTGACATTTTAATTTGCCGGATTGTTCATTAATACGTATGATGCCAAAAAGCGCCAAAATCAAGCAAAAAATGTTACCGACCATTAACTGGCTGATCGCCTGACTGAACATCAAAAAGTGATAATTACCCTCATGCTTAAGAATCAAATCTTTCTTGAGCCAAATATAATAACCCATAATAAAATCCGTAAGAGCTACTATCATATCTATTGCAATCAAAGGTGTATTGTTCAAAACAACATTGATGTTTTGTTTAGCAATAGATGATGTCAAAATTATAAAGCAACCGAAAAACAAGGGAATTAAAATTAAAGCATAGATATAGGTTGTCAAAATTTTTTTGGTGTCTAAATGGGCCCTATTCAAGAAACTAATCACAAAGTTGTTTATCTTACTTACCATTTTTATCACTTTTTTCTTTTTGCCAAATATCAAACTTGTTTATGATGAAATCCACCAAGGTGTAAGCCAGTATAAACGAAACATCATTGCTAGACGAAAATTTTACAGTCGGATAGTAGAAATTATAGTCGGAAAGCGAAGCAAGTTTATTTTGCTTTAGGTCTGTAAAGGAGACATAACGCAATTTGTTGTTAACCATCTCAAACTTACCCAGTTCATCGTTAATTTCTTTATTATCGCCCGTGTAAGAAATAATAAAGAGCATGTCGCCTTTTTCTGCTATTTTTCCTACCATTTCCAGTTCACTGACAGCAGCTGGCAAAACTATTGATGAAATGCCAAAAAGTAATAACTCGTGAGAAAGATAATCAGACAGCATCTGTTGAATCCAGCCGGTAGAGTAAATATATTTATGTTCTGCTTTACTCAGATCAGTAAAAAAAGGGTCTAAATTAAGTGATTGAAAGTTTTTGACTAGATTTTCTGTTTCTTTAATTAAGTCGGAACCAAAGTTATTCGTTAGAACTTTATTTTTCTCACTTTGCTCCTGCTCCTGAACCATTTCATTTAGGATAAATTTCAATTCACCATAGCCGCTTAAACCCAAATGTTTGCACAAACGGAAAATCGCCGAACGTGAAACGTATAATTTGCGCGCAAGCTCAGTAAGACTTAATCCTTTACACGCTTTTGCATTATTTAGAATAAATTGAATGACCCTTATTTCAGAATCATTCAATTTACTACTATTTTGATAGACTAAATATTCTAATTTTGACATAGATCAACGCTCCATATAAAGTAATTTTACATATGACAAATTGCTTTTACCTATACAAGCGTTCTAGCCCTAATTAATCTTGTTTATTATCCTGCTTTCTTAGTTCCTGCATTGCTTCAAGGACTTGGGCAACATCTAAGCCAACAATAACTTGAATTGCTTTGCCGTGATGGACAACATTAATGGCTTTAGCTGCTTTAAACTGAGCATCAGAGCCCATCTTATCAGGATCTGCCACAGTGACACGTAGTCTGGTCGCACAAGAACTTAACTCTTTGATGTTGGAACTTCCACCTAATAAGTCTAAAAAGGCAGTTGCCCTTTCAATATATGGATCAGTCGCAGTTTGTTCATCTGTTTGTGTAACTGCTTGCTCAGCTTTTCTAGCTTGGTATTCTTTCTTGTTTATCAAGTGGACTTCCTCAGTATCCTCTTCACGACCGGGAGTAATATAATTAAACTTCACAATCATATATTTAAAGATAAAGAAGGTAATAATTGCAAAGATAATCCCAATCACAATTTGGGTAAGAAAAGTTTGCCAATGGTTAGCCCACAAAGGAATCCAATTCTCTGCGGCCGTATCTATGGCACCACCAGACATATTACCAACAACGCCAAAACTAAACATAATAGTGTTCATAGTAGCTGAAAGTAATGAATAAATGATCCATAAAACTGGTGCCGCAAACAAGTAAGTAAAGTCAATTGGCTCAGTAATACCTGTAAAAAAGGAAGTCAAAGCTGCTGGAATTAACAAAGCTGAAGTTTGTTTCTTTTTATTCTTTTTAGCAGTAACATAAAAGGCCAAACAAATGATGGGAGCAAGAAACATCTTTTCGTTACTATATAATTGGAAGCCCAATTGAGGAGCCAACTGTTTTAATGGTTTAGTACTCATAGCAAACTGAGTCAGATGTCTCAACCAATAAGGTTGCAAACCTCCTGCTACTACAGCTGGACCGTATTGAAATGGAATGTACACTAAGTGGTGTAACCCAGTTGGTATTAAAACCCGATTTAAAAAGTTGTAAATCCAAATACCAACGACACCACTACTAACAATAAAATGCTGTAATTGCGTAATTCCTAGCTGGACTTTAGGCCAACCCCAACAAGTAATAAGTGCCAGCGGAATCATAAGGAAAAAGCCTAAAATATAAACATATGTGGACCCTTGAAAGGTTCCCAGCCAGTCCGGCAATTTCTTATCAAAATAACGGTTATGCAGCCAAATTACTATACCAGCAACTACTAGAGCACCAATAATACTGGTGTCCAGCGTTTTGATCCCTGCTATTTCTGTTAGTCCGTGGTTAGTGGAATTTTCCACAATCTGAATTTTATCAAAGTTAGGAATACCAAAACTGGCGCCCCAGTGAGTCAAAATAGCACCCACAAAATAGTTGTAAGTCATGTAGGTAATTACTGCTTCCATGGCAGCCCTACCTCTGGATTTATTTGCTAAACCAATTGGTAGACCCACGACGAAAAGCAAAGCTTCCTGCTTAAAAACTGTCCAACCACCTGCACTAATGGTATCCCAAATTGAATTCCAAGTTGTTCCTGGGCTTGCCAGAGAGCCGAAAACTGCCTGATTGGTAAACAAGCTACCAAATGCAACGACAATTCCTGCAAATGAAAACAAAAGCACCGGTACAAACATTGCTGCACCAAACTTTTGAAACTTCTGCATCATAAGCTATCATCTCCCTAACAACTATTTAAGTTCTGGCCAGTATGGCTTGTTTTCCGGAATCATATCATCAAGAATCTTCTTAGCAACTAAGGCATCCGGAACCGTCTTATTAAGAGCAAAGGCTTGCCACATCTTAGTGTATGAATGTTGTTCATAAGCATCAACGACCAGCTTTTCACATGCTTGTTGCTCTTCCATTAATCCCTTTTGGAATCTGCCGGCCATTCCAGTTGCCATAGGTTGGACTCCATCAGCACCAAACCAGCAAGGTACTTCAACAACAGAGTCAGGATCCATATTAGCAATCGCACCGTTATTTGGAATGTTAGCAAAGAATTTTTCGTGAGTGTTATAAGCAATCGCATGACAAATATCAACAATATAATTAGAATGTTCTGCACTTGCTTCCCAAATATTGCCCTTAGCCGTACCAGCTTTGACAATTCTGGCACATTCTTCGAAGACAATCTTTTGCCGGTATTCACGAATCTCATCTGTTCTAGTATGGTTAGGGTCAGCGTTTTGAACTTCATATTGTGGATAATAGTAATATTGCATATAAGTATTAGGTAAAGTTTCTGGCTCAAGAGCATAGCAGTCCTTAGCCTTCTTATATGTTTCAGCCCAACTTGCTTCAGTTTCTTTATCGTATTCGCCACCGATCCAATAGCCATTTTCAGATACATGCTTTTTGAGAAGAGGCATCAAGTCTTTGCCCGTCTTTTTATCACGAACTTCTTTCCACCAGCCAAAGTGGTTTAAGCCATAGTAGTTAACATCAAGATCATGGTAATCATTTAAGCCACAAATATGAGCCATTCTTGTCATAATTGCTACAGGCATATCACAAATATTAATTACTTTAGCATTTGGTCTTAATCTGCGGCAAGCTTCTGCAACAATAGCTATGGTATTAGAATAGTTAATCATCCAAGCATTTGGCGAATACTTTTCCATCCAGTCGATTATCTCAATAATAGCTGGAATAGAACGCAACCCATATGCCATTCCTCCGGGTCCGGTTGTTTCCTGACCATTAACGCCATATCTTAACGGAATCTTTTCATCGAGTTCACGCATGTGGTATTTACCAACCCGAATTGATCCCATAACGAAGTCAACATCTGTGAATGCTTCTTTAGGATCAGTCGTATACGAAAATTCAATTTGCGGTGCGCGCTCTTTCATAATAATTGCACACGCATCACCAATTTTCTTTTGCCTTTCGGCATCGTTATCATAAAATTTCAGCTTTCTCAGTGGAAATCTGTCCTCGTTAGCAATCAAGCTTAAAACAAATCCTGGAGTAAAAGTACTACCTCCACCTGCAATGACTACGGAATAACGTTTATCTTTTTCGGACATATTTTTCTCCTTTAATTCACTCTGCTCAACCTGAGCTGATATTTTCTAAGCTAGCTTACTTTTATATTTATAACATCTTTCTTATTTTTTGTATCCGCTTTCCATGAAAGTGAATACGTATTTCACAACTTGAAATATTTGTTTCATTTTCAGAAATTAATTTCACAAAAAAACTGGCACCACTAAGGTGCCAGCATTAATGCTATTTAAGTTAAACGTTATGAGAAGACTATTTTAGACGAACCTGTCCTTTTTAATTACCCGATAAATAGAAATAACTAGAACTAAAATTGCGCAGAAGATTGCCACATAAGCCATTGGCCCCACGCTAATAGCGGCTTGTGCCTGAGCACTTGCCATGCGGTTTTCTACCGCATATTCTACAATCCACTTACTTAGTAAACGGGGAGTTAACACGAAACTGATGGTTGCCACAATTGAAGCTGCTAAAGCCGTATTGCGTGAATAGGGTTCACGGAAAAATTGTGCTAAAACGCAAAAGGCAGGCGCAATCATTAAAAGTAATATCCACATAATAATTAAGCGTCCAGCGCTACTGTTCATCATTTGGGCACTATTAGTGGCATAGCGATATTTACCCCAAAGTTGTCCACCAGTTAGGGTATTTAATAAACTCAAGAAATATGATCCTTGTTGACCATAGACACCGCCACGATTAGATAAAATCCCCTGCACAATCTGTAACCCATCGGTTGAACCAGCAGTAGAAAAATTGACTGTTACTACTTTTTTCATGTAAGTAGCCAGAAACATGATGATCGAGCCGCCAAATTGCAAAGCTCGTAACATGCTTAATTTCCGAGATGACTTCATTTTAAATTCCAGGCTAAGAACGCGATCGGGATGGTGACTGCGGCCAATGACGAAAATACCGATTGCGACAATAACAGCCAGCCCAGCAAGGAGCCACCACAGTTTAGCCATAACTAAGAAAATAGCCAAAACAACAATGGCCACCGCAACATATGGTCGATCTGCAAATATATCCCAAAAATTTAATTTTAAATGACGATAATCGGCACGAGTTTGAGAGGTATCATGCCCTCTGAGTGCTGTTTTAGTCATTTCTTTATTTTGAAGCTGAGACTTTTGACTGTATTTTTCACGATATTCCTGCCTGGTCAAGTGTGAATTTCTTTCCATACCAGCCACCCCTTCCTTTCAGAAATAATATCCTAACATGATTAATATGAAAATATCAGCTATTTAGCAAATTCTTAGCAAATTTATTGTGCTAAAATAGAAAAGATATCGTATTTTTTAGAAAAATCTTAAAAAAGAAAGCGAGGACGTTTTGACAGTTTCCGAAAAATTTCCAGCTGGCTGGCATAAAGCTTTTGTTACTTTATGGCTAGGCTGCTTTATTACAGGCATGGGCTACTCCATGACAATGCCTTTTATTTCATTATTTATCGCTGACCTAGGAAACTACAGCAAGTTGCAGATTAGCATGTATTCCGGTCTTGCTTTTGCCATGACCTTTATTGCTCAGGCAATAGTTTCACCTTATTGGGGCAATTTGGCCGACAGAAAGGGCCGTAAGTTAATGTGCATGCGTGCTTCTGGAGTCATGGCTTTGACCATTACCGCTACCGGTTTTGCTCCTAACGCTATTTACATTATTGTGATGCGTTTTATTCAGGGTGCTTTTTCCGGCTACATTAACAACGCCACCGCTTTAATCGCAGGGGAAACTCCCCATAGAAAAAGCGGCTGGGTGATGAGTCAAATGATGACCGCCGGAACGGCAGGAAACTTGGTAGGACCACTTTTAGGTGGGGTTTTGTCAAACTTCTTCGGTAATTGGTTAGGTGGAGTCTGGGGCTACCGCATTCCATTCTTCATTACCGGCTTCTTAATGGTGCTGGTTTTCTTGGGCTCAACTTTCTTAGTTCATGAAAACTTTACCCCGATTTCTCGTGCAGAAATGAAGCCAATGAAAGAAATTATGCAGTCTTTGCCTAACGTTAAGCTGATTGTGGTGATGTTCGTGACTACTCTCTTAGTGCAGGCCGCTAACATGTCAATTGATCCAATTGTTTCTTTGTATGTTAAGTCAATGATGCCTAATAGCAAAAACATTGCCTTTGTGGCGGGAATTGTGGCTGCAACCCCAGGTCTCGGAACACTGCTGGCTGCTTCCAAAATCGGACATAAAATGGATGAAATTGGTCCGCTAAAAATATTGCGTCTTGGTCTATTTGTAGGTGCGATCCTCTTTATACCTATGGCTTTGACACATTCACCTTGGGTGCTGGCAGGATTGCGTTTTCTGCTCGGAATTGCCAGTGCTGCCATGTTACCGGCAGCACAGACCGTTTTGACACTGAACACTCCGGCCGAAAGTTTTGGTCGTATCTTTAGCTACAATCAGTCTTTTCAAGCAGTTGGTTCTGTGTTTGGGTCACTTATGGGCTCCACTATCTCGGGACTGTTCAACTACGCAACTGTTTTCTGGACTACAGGCTTTACCCTACTGATTAACTTTATTCTCATTATCTTTTTCAGTTTGAGAAAAAGTGCTAATAAATAAGAACTAACTTACAACTAATAAAGTATCCTAATTTTGGTGGTCACATCATATTTCGTTCAGGATGCTTTTTTGTTTTGCTTGATCTCCGTAGATAAACATTGTATAATTTTATTACATTTCAGGATATACATTGTTTATTTTTTATAGGGAGAAAATTATGATTCGTGCTACTATATCTAAATGGGGTAATTCTAAAGGCATCCGATTAAACCAAGCAGTCTTGCAAGCATTAAACGCTACTATAGGAGATCAGCTAAACTTTAAAATTGAGGACAACAAAGTAATAATGTCAAAGCAAGATGATACACCTGATTTAACTTTTGAAGAACTTTTTAAAGATTATTCAGGTGAAGAATTTGATACCGAAATTAAGTTACCAGATGAGAGAAAAGGAAATGAAAAATGGTAATTAAGCAAGGATCTATTCTATTAATGGATTTAAGTCCTAAACAGGGGCATGAACAATCTGGCAAACGACCTTATTTATATTTAAGCTATAAAGGGGTTGAAAAATACGCTCATATTGCTGTGTTTGCTCCTATATCTACTACTAAAAGACGCTACCCATTATATCAAGAATTACCTGCTGCATCTCAAACAAAAGGCGTAGTCATGCTAGATCAGCTAGTTACAATCAATTATCATAATCGATCATTTCAATATTTAGAGCAACTACCTGATGACTATATGGGAAAGATACTCAAAATTGTAAAAGTAGTTTTTCAGAAAGATTAGCCAAGCGGTTTTTTGTAGATAATTCCATGATATGTTGTGAAGCTAAGATTGGTCCTTTTTTTAACACGGTCTTAACAGTTCTCATATCTTCACCAAAGAAATATAGAGTAGCAGAAAAGTCTGTTAAATCACCTTTATTTGTTGAGATAGATCAAGATGAAATCTATGCTGCAGCATGTTAGGGCGATAGATCCAACTGTCAAAATGAAAGGTAATATCAAAGTAAGATTAGACGAAGCTAATATGAAAAAATTAGCACAATTTTAGTTCAATTTTTTAAAAAGCAAAAACTGTACTGAACCCCAAAAATTATCCAACTTTTGGGGCTTTTTTATGTCTAAATTAGCTAAACAAGATAAAATTATAATCTATCAGCTTTGGCATAATTATCAAATTAAGACCAAACTAAAAGAACTAACTCCGATCAAATAAGTGCAATTAGTTCTCAGTTAACAACTAATAAAGTATCCTAATTTTGGGATTCACATCATTATCTTGACGGCTTTTTATATCTGGCTTAGAAAAATGCTGGCAAAAAGCAACTGCAAGTTTACTAGCTAAATGGCTATTTATTACGCTTTTTGTGCGGATTTTCTCATCACCAATAAGGTAATTGCAAAAAGCAGAACACTGACGATCAATAATCCTAGAAGAGAATACTGCACGTTTGTCATCGCTGATAAGGTGGTAAAAGCAGTTGTCATTAAGGGACTGGCAATTAATAAAATCGTATTGATCAGGCCAATGGAAGACGCCAAAATTTTATGATCAACTGCACCTACCATCCACTGCGTCAATTTTGGTGTAGCAGTTCCCGCAAAAAAGCCTAAGATACAGTAAGTTATTAAACAGAACCAGATTTGTTTGCATAAGATCGCAATTATGACACTTGCACCAGCAATATTGGCAAATATAATAATGAGATAAAGGCTAACTTTTTTAAATAAATTTGTACCAAAAATACTGCCTAAGGCAGCGCCTATTCCTGCCATAGCGCCAATTAACGCGATTGTAAAACTATAGGTTCCGATGACCATCACCTGACGATTGCCCGCAATGACAATAGAAATCAGGGGCTCGATCGTGCTGAGAACTCCGTTTAAAACGGCGATTACCAGTACGGTAGTAATTAGGCCACTAGCCTTTTTCACTTGCTTTAATGCTAAGACCAAGGTAGCCCCAAAACCGCGATCATCGACTTCTTGTGTAGCTGTTGCAATACCTTTTTTACGCTGACTTCCAGCAATATTGTAATAAATTAACCCAGCCACAATGAAAGTCAGACCGTTAATTACAGCCAGTGCAGAATATGACATAAATAGCAAAAGTCCTGACCCAACAAACTGACTAACCAAAGTAATTACCTGTGAAACACCGCTGGTAAAGCCTTCAGCTTCAGCAATCTCATCTTTTTTAACCAGACTGATAACTAAAGGCGTTGTTAAACCACCAGAATAAGTTCCGGCCGTATCAGAAATAAAGTTGATGATAATCACCATTATTACTAAATTCCAACCGGCAATATTTTGGCTAAAAAGAAAGCCGACTAGCAAATAGAGCGCTCCTCTAATCATGGCCATCCAGACTATTTTTTGAAATTTATTCTGCGTCCGGTCAGCTAGATAGCCACCAACACTAGAAAACAGCCGGGGAACTGACTCAGAAATAGCGATTAATGATAAAGCCAGCGAATAGTTTTTGAGCCGACTGGCATACGTCATCAGTGCTAAATAGAATAAAATATCTCCAGCACTAGATAAAATACTGGCAATTGAAAACTTGCGATATTCTTTATTTTTAAAAAAGATGGTCATAATTTTTTCTCCTTTTTAGCTTTCTTTATTTTCAATTGTACTTAAGCTAAAATTGAGAATAAAAAAGTGTCATATATGAAACAAAAAATTAGTGAGGTTAAATTATGACTATAGGTGCTTTACTTAGACAATACCGTTTAGAAGCTGGGAAAACTCAACGCGCATGGATTGGCGATGTTATCAGCCCCTCTTTTTACTCTAAAGTAGAAAAAGATCTGACCCGTATTTCAGCGGCAGATTTAATTGAACTATTACGGCAAAATCACGTTAAAATTGCTACTTTTTTTAAGCAACTTGATTACCAGGCTGAAAGTGAAGATAATCTCAAAAAGAAGATTAATGCCCAAATGACAGACGCTTATTATAATTTTGATATTAAACGCCTAAAAGAAATCAAACAGGCTATTGCAGGTAGTGGGCTTGCTAGTAAAAATGAGTTAATGTTACGTGTGAACTCGATCCTGGCTATTATAGATGGTACTAAAGAGAAATTAAGCGCTGCGGAAATTCAGCAACTAAAAAATAAATTCTTTAATGAAGAGAATTTTGACTGGAAAACTATCAAAATTTTCCTGAATTGCATGGTTTTTTATGATTTTGCCACTGATATGATCATTACTAACAAAATTTTTCAACAATTTAAAGATAGCGAAAATGACGGTCTTCAATTTATAGTGTTGGGAATATTAATCAATATGATTAGCATTTGTCTGGAAAAAAGCAAGTACCAGCAAGCAAAGCAGTTGGTGGAAAAATCCCATGAGATTCACACCCAGCCACTAACCTGCTTTAATAAGATGACTCTATTATTCTTGGAAAACATTATTAACTATCATTTTGATCCCCAACAGGTTTATCTGGATAATTGCGCAAGGCAAATAGAAGAGTTTGCCTTAATCGGCATGACTGAATATAGTAAGCAGTTGCAAAAAATTGTGCAGGAAAAAACCGGTGGCAATTTAGTATAAATAGAAGCCGGTTCCAGCATTCACTGGTAACCAGCTTTTTATTATCAATTTGAATAATGAACTTTTATATTCTAAGTCCTACTAAACAGCAAAAATTATTCATTACTGCTAAGAAAAACGCTTTCTAAAAAAACAAGACGTAGTATAATTAAATACAAATAAAATGGTTACTGCTAAATTGTGAAAGTGTGAATATCATGAAGTCAAACGAAGAAATGATTGCAGGACAACAACTCTATCCTGCGAATAATTCAGGATTTAGTAACTTGGATAAAAGTGTAACTGTTGGACATAAAGTAAACATTCTGCATGTAATCTTAGGACTAGTTTTAGTCATTTTGGTGTCATTATTTATGACTGGATTTGGTTATCAACCTTGGTGGGTGTTGGGACTCATAATTTTGGTGGGAATTTTTATTACTTTACCAACATGTTTTAGTGGATATTGGCAGATTAATAAAAACGGAATTACTGTGTTAAGTTATAGTTCAAATGATGTAATAAAACTTATGCAGTTATTACATATCAAAAAAATTTATACAAAATCATATTTATTTGAGAATATCACTAAGGCTGAAATTACATATCGTAAAAAAGTTAGAATTAGCCCAATTGATTTTAATCCAGACTTTTTTAAACTAAATTTGACTGTGAATAATAAAGTAATTCAATTAGAATTAGGAAATATTCAAGCAAAAGATTTAGTAGAAATTGTTGCTATCTTTAATACTCATGGAGTAGCCGTTTATGATAGACAACAGATAATTGGGCTGCTGGAAGAAAACAAAAGCTTATTTAATCATTTTAATAATGGTAAATGGGCATCATTATAGTTGTGTTAGGACTAGAAAAGCATAACTTATCCAATTTTCTATTGCAATATGAAAAAGTAGTTTTAGTGAATGATCCTGCTTAAGTAGATAATGCACAATTACATTATCCACAAAAGCAGGATTTTTTGTTGAGTCTATGATTAACGCAATATAGTATAAGTGACAAAATAAGAGGAAAGTGGCAATTACCCAAGTAGATTAAGCACCGAGAAGTTAATGCAAAAATATGCCCGCTTTCAGTTTAATGACATGGAACATCCAACTAAATTTTAAATAATCAAAATAGGACTTTGATATGACTCCTAAATTTGGGGGTTATATCAATTTGAAACTTACTTTTTATTAAGCAGTACAATTTAAATTAACTTGGGAATCATTTCATATTAGAGTTATAGGACGGATTTTTGAAAATAATCTTTTTATGTGCACCATCAATTAATGTTGTTTGCAATAATGTCATGTTTATTTGACCTAAACTATAATTTTTTTAAAAAAATCTGTTACGCAAACATAATTACCAGGCTGTCTGTGATATTTCTTTCAAAAAAATAGGAACTCCTTTAAAGAGTTCCTTTATTATTTGCAACAATGAGTGTTTTACTATTGGCTTGAGGTGTTCACACACAACCCTATCAAGACTCCTTGAGTGAGTGCAACTAAGTCCAATCCACCCATCTCAAATCAACATCTAGCAGATACTCTAGTTACCTGCTTTCATATACCACGATACATTGCCTTAACTTAATAGTCAATTTTTAAATCAAAACATTTACCCTAAATCAGCACCGTTAGTAGAAATAACCTTCTTGTACCAGTCAAAAGACTTTTTCTTGTAGCGCTTAAAGGTGCCGTGACCTTCATCATCTTCATCAACATAGATAAAGCCATAACGCTTGGACATTTCACCAGTTGAAGCACTAACTAGGTCGATGCAACCCCAAGGAGTATAGCCCATGACGTCAACGCCATCGTCTATTGCCTGGGAAATAGCTTCAATATGTTCACGCAAATAATCAATCCGGTAATCATCTGCGACATAATGATTTTCATCCGGCTTGTCTACCGCACCTAAACCATTTTCAACAATGAATACAGGTTTTTGATAGCGGTCTGACAGTTGATTTAAGGCAATTCTTAAGCCTGTCGGGTCAATCTGCCAACCCCAATCGCTGCTCTTTAAGAATGGGTTCTTAACGCCGCCCATCAAGTTGCCGTTAGTAGTTTCTTGGTTTTCGTGGGTAACGTCAACTACAGAAGACATGTAGTAACTAAAGCCAATATAGTCAACTGGATATTGAGCTAACAATGCCAGTTCTTCATCAGTGTAATCAAGGTCTGATAATTTAACACCTTGGCGAGCCAATAAACTCTTAGTGTAAGCTGGGTAATGTCCTCTAACTTGAACATCGGCACAGAAGAAGTTATTAGCCTGATTATCTTGCAAGGTAGCCAATTGGTTCTTAGGGTTAGAATCGTAGCTGTATGTTGTAGCATATAGAATCATGCAGCCAATTTTCATATCAGGATTGAGTTCATGACCAATTTTAACAGCCTTAGCACTAGCGACAAATTGATTGTGCCATGCTTGATAAACATTCTTCTTGTCACTAGCGCCATTACTTGTTGTTAAGCCTTGACCCATAATTGGGAAGTGAGCGGCACTGTTGATTTCGTTGAAAGTCATCCAGTATTTAACCTTATCTTGGTAGCGGGTTAAAACAGTGCGGGCAAAGCGCTCGTAGAAGTCGATCAGCTTCTTATTCTTCCAGCTGCCGTATTCAGTAATTAAATGCAGCGGCATTTCGTAATGTGAAATAGTAATTACAGGCTCAATGTGATGCTTTAAACACTCGTCAATTACAGCATCGTAGAACTTAAGGCCTTCTTCATTAGGAGTTTCCTCATCCCCATTAGGAAAGATTCTGGACCAGGCAATTGAAAAGCGGTAGCACTTGAATCCCATTTCAGCAAAAAGCTCAATGTCTTCTTTGTAATGATGATAGTGATCAATACCAATATGATTAGGATAAACATAGTCTGGGTTTAGCTTAAAATCAAAGTCAGGTGAAGCAATAATCTTCATTCTGTCTTTACCACCAGGTAAAACGTCTGGCAAGGATAAGCCTTTGCCTCCTTCTTGGTAGGCACCTTCTAATTGGTTAGCAGCAGTAGCACCGCCCCATAAAAATCCTTTAGGAAAATTGTTTGTAGTCATCATTGTCTCCTTTCGTTATTTTAAATCTAGTAATGCATCCCCAATGGTTATTGTACCATTTGCAACAGCATTAACTTCATGATAATTATTAGAATTAGTAACAACCACTGGTGTTGTAGTTTCAAAACCAGCTTCTTTGACGGCTTCCAGATCAAAGCTAATCAAAGGTTCACCCTTTTTAACTTTCTGATCCTTTTTAACTAAAGTAGTGAAGCCCTTGCCATCAAGTTCAACTGTATCCATACCGATGTGAATCATGACTTCTGCACCATTATTGGATTTAAGGCCGATAGCGTGTCCAGTAGGGAAAACCATCACTACTTCACCATCAAGAGGTGAGCAAACTTGACCATCTTTAGGCTTAATCGCTACGCCTTTACCCATTGAGCCGCTGGAAAAGACTTCATCTTTGACTTGGCTTAATGGTACAACCTGTCCGTTTAACGGAGCCACTAATTTTTCTTCCTTATCAGATGAAACTTCCGGCTTAACAGCTGCTGAATCTGCAGCACCATTTGTTGCAGCGGAACCGGCAGCTTGTCCAGTTAAATTCTCATCTACACTTTTCTTACCCAAAAGCATTTGCAATATAAAGCCTAAAATGATTGCCGCAGCCATACCAATCATTAAGCCATAGACACCCATGTCAATGCCGTTTTTACCCATAGCACAAGGAATTGCAAAGATACCCATTCCAGCCATCAAATAAGTTTTTGTGCCAAAGAGTCCAATTAAGCCGCCACCAACAGCAGAAGCAATACAGCTAAGAATGAATGGCTTCTTGCGTGGCAATGTTAAACCATAAATAGCTGGTTCGGTAACACCGAAGATACCTGATACAAATGCGGGAATAGCCAGACTGCGAGTCTTTTCGTCTTTAGTTTGAAAAATCATAGCTAAAACCACACCAGTTTGAGCAAAGGAGGCTGCAAATGATAAACCAATAATCGGGTCAAAGCCCATAGCAGCAATGTTAGTCATCATAACTGCCACAAAGCCCCAATGAACGCCAAAGATGACAAATACTTGCCAGAAAGCACCCATTAAGATACCAGCGATCACTGGGCTAAAGTTATAAATTGCACTCACAATTTCCGCAACTCCGTTACCTAGCCAAGTTGCAACTGGTCCGATAACAAGAAAAGTAACTGGAACAGTAATTAATAAAACGATAAATGGTACTAAGAAAGTTTTAACAACATCTGGAATAATCTTACGGGCAACCTTTTGCACTTTGGAAGCAAACCAGACCGCAATGATAATCGGAATAACCGAGGTGGTATAGTTCATTGAAATTACCGGAATGCCCAAAAAAGTCATATGAACAGGTGCTTCTAAGAATGTGCCCTTAAATACAGTAAACAGTGCAGTTTTACTGCTTGCCATCGACACAATTGAAGGATAACAAAGGGCAGCTCCAATAGTGGCACCTAGATATGTGTTGATTCCAAATTTTTTTGCTGAAGAAATTCCTAAAATAATAGGTAAGAAATAGAATAAACTGTCGCCAATGGCGTTTAAAATAACATATGTTCCAGAAGTTGCTGATAGCCAGCCAAACGCCAAAAACATTGCGTTAAAGCCTTTAATCATACCACCAGCACACATTGCACCTAGAAGTGGGTTAAAAATACCGGAAATCAAGTCAATAAATTTATCAGCTAAGCTCATATTGCTGTTGTCAACGTCATCATCAGAAACGCTGCCGCCATTTGCGAAGCCACCTACTTTAACCAAAGTATCATAGACATCAGCGACATTATTACCAATAACGACTTGGTATTGTCCACCAGACTTGACAACAGATATTACGCCATCAGTGGCTTTTAGTTTGTCATCATTTGCCTTCTTCATGTCCTTTAACTTAAAACGTAAACGGGTAGTACAGTGAACTACACTGACTACGTTGTCTTTACCACCAATATCGGCGATAATTTCACGACTTAGATCTTCGTAAGCCATTTTTCCTCCTAAAAATCAAAACCCGGGAACTTCAAGAAAACATCTCACTAATTTATTGTGAGACTTCCACCTAAAGTTCTCGGGTTAATGCCTGTAAACAGTAACACACCGTTTAAACTAATTAATTATTAAAATATCGTAGAATTAACTCTCCCGTAATTGCTCATCATTTTGTCTGTGCGTTACCCGCCAGACATGAAGAGTTAAATATACCTGATCATCAGGCTGCATTTTCCAGCCTGTTTGTTTATATAAGTACGTGCCGATTTTTTGGACAGTGTCATACGCCTTTTGATACTTGACTTTCATCAGTTCAATTAAAGAATTATCAAGTTCTTCACCCGAATCCTTCTCACATTCGCCACACATATGCCTTACCATGAAGGCACGTAAATGCGTCATGAACCTGTTAAAATTAAATGATTCAGTATCAAGTTGCATCCCATATTGATACTGAATAATATCAACTACTCCGCGAATAAGCTTAGTAATTTTGATAGTATCCTGCAGTTTGGTCTGACCAGAGCCAGCGTTAATAAAATGGTATGTCAGATATGCTGCTTCGCTTGTAGGAAAATCAAGCTTGGTTTTTTCCTGCATTAACTTTAACGCTTCCTGAGCCGTACCGTATTCTTTAGGAAACAATTTCCGCATTTCCCAGCCAAGCGTATCCTGACCCAATTCAATATTTTCAGTAGCACGGGTTAACATAAAGTCGATATGATCTGCTAATACCATAAACTGATAATCCGAAAAAGTTATCTGCAATTGTTTGCTGGCCAAATTAATCACAGCAGTAGTTAATGCTAAAGTTCTCTGATCAATATCCCGCACGCTGTCAACCATTTTAAGGTTTTCCCCAACTGCTATAAAACGGCGCGAAATCTTGTCCTCATCAATGGGATCGCCGGCTTTTTTGCCGAAACCAATCCCGTTACCAATCACCACCCAATCTACTCCTGATTTATCAGACACCAAGGCAGCATTGTTGTTAAAATTTTTTACAAATTTCATTCAACTTACTTCCTTTCCAATAAAAAAACCTACAAACAGTACCAAAATAAGTATTGTTCATAGGTTAATGCCTGATCAAATCAGTAACACGTCTACTTACAGCTGATATTATAAAGTAGTGCATAAGCGATTTCAATACTTATTTGATTATTATTTTTAAGTGTTTCCTACAAAACAAATAATTGTGCTTTACGCAAATTTATACTTAAATAATAGCAGAAACCTAATATAGAAGTTTAAAGAGAAATAGTTCAATGGCAAATAAAAAGCAAAAACGTTCTTTAAAATATCAAGTGTGGTCTACTATTCGTGTATTACTATTAGGAGCCCTTTTTTACCTGGGAGTAACTCTGATCTTTTTTGGTTCCGGGTTCGGTAACTCCTATGTCGTTCAACAAAATGCGCAAAAAGCAAATACCACTTTAACACAAAAGAAAGCAGATAGAAATAAAAAACGCAAAACAAATTACGATGCCAGCAAAACTAAGTCAGTCAGTGCAGCCGAAGTTCTCAGAGCTAAACAAATTAAGGCCTATGCCATTGGCAGAATTGCTATTCCCAGTGTCAATATTCATAATCCCCTTTTTGCCGGTTATGGAGACCAGAATCAAAATTTAGAATACGGTGTGGTAACTTGCCTGCCCGACCGTGTCATGGGTGGTGCTAATAATTACGTACTTGCAGGACACTACATGGGGTCTTATGGTCCTGCCGTTTTAGATAATTTGCACTTATCACGCCCGGGCGACCTCATTTACATAACTGACTTACATCATATATATACGTATAAAATCAAAACAATTTCTTTTGCCATTAAACCCACTCAGGTTGAAGTCGAAAACAACGTGCAGGATAAAAGCATGATCACGCTGATTACCTGTTCTGACTTTAATACCTCTAAGTATGGCTACGGCCAGCACCGGACGGTTGTGCAAGGCGACTTAATCGCTAAAAATAAAGCAACAAAACATAACTTAATTGCTACAGAATTAAGCGCTAAGCCAACGCAAAGTAAAAAAAGACGCCATGCATCTTTATCAATCAAAAAAGACCAGAAAAAGATTAAAAAGTCCGAGCAGGTTCGGCCTGCAGCCCGGCCAAAGTTTTACCAAAATATGACCTTCATCAAGTCGGTAATCATTGTTTTTAATGTTATTTTTGTTTTAGCCATTGGCTGGCGACTTGTGCGCATTTGGATTTTGTGCTAAAAAACCTATTAACAGCTTACTACATGGATAAGTCATCAACAGGATAAATTATAGAGCCATAAAAAATACTTTTCATAAATAAAGAAACCCAATTAGTAGGTGTCGCTGCTAATCGGGTTTCTTTTTGCTTGGCATAATAACTCGTAGTGTGTAAGCAAGCCAGCTTGGCAATTTATTAATCAAATTAACTATTTGTTCTTTTCAAATAAAAGTGTATAAATTATGTTAATAAACTAAAAGGATGTATAATACCTGTAATAAAGTATAAGCTAAATATTAATCATGTATACATTTATTTTATTGTTGAAGAAGGAATAGTAACATGAGGAAGAAAAAGAATTCTAAGCAAGCAGAAACTTCATTAGTGTACTTTAGCATTGCTGCTGCCACCTTAAGCTTATTAGTTATAACCCCTAAAACAGTTAAAGCCGATGAGACAGTGCCTATAACCTCTGCCACGCAAACTGTTGCTGGTAAAAATTATGTTAACAATACAGTTGCTTCCCCTAAATCTTCCACAAACGATCAACCAAAAGTTAACACTCCAGAGGCACCTCAATCTCAAGATTTAACCCCTAATCCAAGTCTTGATACTTTTAAGTGGGGAAACCTCGACGTCACTTATAGCAACCACGTAGTTACTGTTCCCGGCGGCAGTGTTACTCAACCCGGATCTATGGCCTATATTAATGGCATTAACAAAGATGATATTCAGGAAGTCAAGTTTACTGGTCAATTAAAAGTTAATTCGGCTGCAGAAATGTTCAGGGGCTTACCTAATTTAACTAAAATTACCGGTCTAAAAAATCTTGATACATCTGATGCCATTGACATGAGGTACATGTTTGCAAATTGTGAAAATTTAACCAGCATAGACGGCATTGGTAATTTACAGACTCCCAAAGTTACTAATATGCTTTATATGTTTGAAGATTGCGGTAAATTGACTGACCTGGATTTGTCCGGCTTTGATACCACCAATACACAATATGTAGAAGGCATGTTTCAAGGTTGTGAAAATTTGCAGAGCATTAAGTTTTCACCTAAATTCACAATAGCTAATGTAAACAGTATGAAATTCATGTTTAGTGGGTGCTCCAGTTTAACTGCTCTAGACCTTAGCAAATTTAATACTAGTAATGTTACCAATATGATAAGGGTTTTTGAAGATTGTTCCAGCTTAACCAAGTTAGACTTATCATCCTTTGATACTTCTAAAGTAAACGATATGATTGGAATGTTTAATGGTTGTAGTAATTTAAAAGAACTTGATCTCAGCAGTTTCGTCATAGATCCCGGTATTGACAAGGGTTATATGTTACAGGGACTTGCTAAATTAAACACCCTTAAACTAGGTAAAAGTACTCATATTAACGAGTCATATCTTGATACTCCAGGTACGTGGGTTAATGTTGGCAATGGCACTGAAGACGCACCACAAGCAAACCAGAAATTATCTTCTAATGTTTTAGCTGCCCAAGGAATTGGTGACACGTATATCCGTCTGGGTGCACCTATTAAGGCTTTTTATTTAGATATTGACGGCAAATCTATTGCGGATGAAACAACTTTAAATGGCAAAATCGGTAACAGCTATAAACTGACACCTAAAATAATTCCAGGATACGTTATCAAGGAAATTCCCTCTAACGCCACTGGCTTTTTCACTGATCAACCGCAAAGTGTCAAGTTTATTTATTCCGCTGTTCCCGTATCCGTCTCTTCTATTCCAGCCGCTTCAACCCCAGTCAAAGCTGCAAATATAATTGTTCATTATCAAGATGAAAGAGGCAATAAATTGGCACCTGATATGGTATTACAAGGCAATGCCGGCGATGGCTACATTACCTCTCCTGTAGAAATTGCAGGCTATACGCTAAAGACCAGGCCTGATAATGCTACTGGCTTTTACAGTGACCAGAGTCAAGACGTTAATTATATTTACACTAAAAATGATACCGGTTTAAGTCATATTATAAGAACAGTTTTCCATAATTCATATGTTTATGATGATAGTGGTATCCGTAAAACGAGAGAATACTTTGCTGGCGAAACGGTCAAAACATATGGCACTAAGCTAATTCAAGGCAAAAAATACTATGATTTGGGCAATAATGACTTTGTCAAAGCAGTTAATATAACTGGAGTTAACCGTAAATTAAAGCATAATGCTTACATCTACACTAAAAAAGCTAAACGTTTGGGCCGCAAGGTATTGAAAAAGAAATATACGCTAACAACATATGGTGGAGCTATTAAAATTAATCATAAGTTATACTATATTGTTGGTAAGAATCGTTATATTAAAAAAGCTAATTTTTAGCAATTTAAAAATAATTAAATAAAAAAGTTCTAGCTCTCTGTCAAAACCAGTTGATAAAAATTAAACGAAAAGAATCAAACCGTTAATAAACTGTTTGGTTCTTTTTCCTTTGCCTTGTTTTCTGCCAATCTAATCCTGATTAGCAGATTGCATAAATTGGCGCAGCCAAAAGCTGTGCGCTTGTTGACTACCTAGCCTTGCATCAGATTGTCTTTGTAGAACCATTTTGTCTTGCATTAAAATTGGCAAACCGTTTTAATAAGAGAAGAAAATTTTTAAAAAACAAAAGGAGTAAAAATGGGACTTAACAAACCACTTTTATTTGCGCTTAGCGATACTAAGCCTGGACCAAAAAACTTAATTACAGATGTTGCGGGAGTGACAGTTGGTCACAAGACAGTTGTCACTGATAGACTCAGAACCGGTGTCACTGTAATCAACCCTTGCCCAGATAATATTTTTCGGGAAAAAATGCCGGCCGCTACACATGTGATTAACGGCTTTGGCAAAAGTACAGGTTTAATTCAAATTAATGAACTGGGTACAATCGAAACGCCTCTAGTGTTAACCAATACTCTCAGCGTTGGCACTGCTTCGATGGCTTTGGTCAAAAGAATGCTGGCCGAAAACCCTGAAATTGGCCTTTCAACTGGTAGTGTCAATCCGATCATTATGGAATGCAATGACAGCTCAATTAATCATATCCGCGATTTGGGTGTCACCGAAGACGATGTTAACGATGCTTTTGCCGCGGCCGCAACTGATTTCGCTGAAGGCGGCGTTGGTGGCGGTACAGGTATGCGCTGCTATGAACTCAAAGGTGGTATTGGCTCTGCATCAAGGCAAGTCGAGATTGACGGTAAGACCTTTACAATGGGCGCGCTAGTCATGTCCAATTTTGGTCTTAGTACCGATCTCAATATTTACGGCCATGCTATTGGTAAAAAGTTTGTGGATAATACGGACAGTAAGGAAAAAGGCAGCATTATCACAATAATTGCTACCGATATTCCGTTTAACTCGAGACAATTAAAACGCATTGCCAAGCGTTCTGGTATTGGCATTACACGCACTGGCTCATTTAGTGGTAATGGCAGCGGTGAGGTTACCCTGGCCTTTTCTACTGCTAACCGCGTAAGTCATTTTCCTGACCAGGAATTAAGCACAATTCAGGCAATTACTGATGACAAAATTGACCGCTACTTTAGGATTACAGTTGATATAGTTAACGAAGCCATTCTCAGTTCTTTGGCTCATGCACAAACTACGCCAGATCGTGACGGCAAGCCCATGTTATGCTTAAAAGATGCTTTATTGCAACTGGGCAATGACGAAGAAGCAATGCAATTACGCTCAGAGTTAGGACTTTAATCAGATACCGGTAACATTAATTCTCATTATTTTGCAGTGTTATAATTAACTGATAATGTTAGCGATTGCAAAGGAGAATTAATATGACACCTTGGTGGAAAAATGCAGTAATTTATCAAATTTATCCCAAGTCCTTCCAAGATAGCAATGGTGATGGTATCGGAGACCTACCCGGCATTATTAGTCACTTGGATTATTTGCAAAAATTGGGGATCGATGCAATTTGGCTTTCGCCAATTTACAAATCTCCCGGCATCGATAATGGTTATGATATTGCTGATTATGAAGCAATTGATCCGCAATATGGCACTATGCAAGACATGGATAAGTTGATTAGTGAGGCTAAAAAACGCGGCATTCGGATCATCATGGACTTAGTTGTTAATCATACCTCTGATCAACACCAGTGGTTTATTGAAGCTCGCAAAAGTAAAGATAATCCTTACCGCGATTTTTATATCTGGCGTGATCCTGTTGCCGGTCATGAACCTAATGATTTAAAATCTGACTTTTCAGGTTCTGCTTGGCAATTCGATGATCAAACGGGCCAGTATTACTTGCACTTTTTTGCCCCGCAACAACCAGATTTGAATTGGCAAAATCCGCAATTACGGCACAAAATATACGACATGATGAACTTCTGGCTTGATAAAGGCATTGGCGGCTTCCGAATGGACGTAATCGAACTGATTGGCAAAGAGCCTGATCGCAAAATTCGCGAAAATGGTCCACAGCTTCATCATTATCTTCAGGAAATGAACCAAGCTGTTTTGGCTAACCGGGATGTAGTCACTGTTGGTGAGACCTGGAGTGCCGACCTTGACAGCGCCCGTAAATATTCAGATCCCGCTCGACATGAACTCTCAATGATTTTTCAGTTTGAAGATCAGAATATTGATAAGCAACCGGGAAAACCAAAATGGGATCTCAAGCCGTTTAAAGCCAGTGATCTTAAGGAAGTTTTGCTTAAATGGCAGACGCAAATAGATTATAACCACGGTTGGAATAGTTTATTTTGGGAAAACCATGACATTCCCCGTGTCATTTCACGTTGGGGTGATGACGGCAAATACCGCGTACAGTCTGCCAAAATGTTTGCCATTGCCTTACATTTAATGCGTGGTACTCCGTATATTTATAATGGTGAAGAAATTGGTATGACTAACTGTCCGGTCAAGGATATTTCAGAAATTGAAGACCTCGAGAGTATCAATATGTATAATGAGCGAATCAAGCAAGGTTATACCAAAGAAGAACTGATCAGGTCAATCAATGCTAAAGGACGCGACAATGCGCGCAGACCGATGCAATGGTCTGCGGCTAAGTCTGCTGGCTTTACTACTGGTAAGCCTTGGCTGGCACTTAATCCTAATTATCACGATATTAACGTTCAAGCTGCTTTGGCGGACCCACAATCAATTTTTTATACCTATCAAAAACTCATTAAATTACGTCATGAAAACGAAATTATCACTAATGGCAGCTTTACTCCTGTTCCTGCGAGTCCTAATGTCTTGGCATATTATCGTGAACTTGCTGGTAAGCGCTGGTTAGTCGTTGCCAATTTGACTGGTAGTACTGAACAGTTTTCTGCACCAGATAAAATTGACCAGGTTTTAATTAGTAACTATAATGCACCGCAATCACTTAATAGCATTAACTTAAGGCCATATGAGGCCTTTGCCCTGATTGTAAAATAAAAGCTTTATTTTTGTGAAAATACCCCCAAATTTGTCCTTGAAGTGCTCCATAATAGTTAGACATTAATCTGACTATTAGGAGCACTTTTTTCATGACTAAATATTCAACTGCTTTGAAAATGGAAATTTGCAGTAAATACTTATCCCACCAAAACTCTTTAGCTAAACTAGAACGCGAATACGGCATTGATCATACCGAGATTAGGGCCTGGGCAGAACGTGCCCGTAAACATGGCTTAGCCGCTTTAAAGGTTACTCACACCCGACAAACTTATTTGCCTGAATTCAAGCTAAATGTGGTACGCTTCTATCATGAACATCACATGGGAGTACTCAGGGTAGCCGCAGTTTTTAATCTTTCGCGGTCAGTAGTAAGACAATGGCTGGCGGCTTATCAGGCTGCAGGCTACTCTGGGCTGCTCCCAAAATCCAAGGGGAGACGACCACCAACCATGACTAAAAAGAAGCGTCAGAAGAAGCTTAAACCCACTAAGAAGCTAACCGAAGTAGAACAATTGCGTCGTCAGGTCGCTGAGCTAGAGGCACAAAAAGCCGACTTAGAATTGGATAACTTAATCCTAAAAAAAGTGGCTGCCCGATATCCACGCTCACCAACCGGCAAAAAACCAGAATAGCCGTGGAGATTCGGGCTGAGCGACCTGAGGTGCCGTTAAAGCTTTTGCTTGCCAAGCTACACCTTAACCGCAAAACTTATTACGACAACCGCAGTCACCGATTGAACCGATTAGATAAATACGCTGCTGTTAAAGGCGTAATCAAGTCTATCTTCTACCAAGAAAGTGATGAGACTTACGGTTATCGACGTATGCATGGTGCACTCTTAGATCAAGGCTTTAGCTATGCGCCCAATACCGTGCGCAAGCTGATGCGGCAGCTGGGACTAAAGACCAGAGTCTACAGCAGGCGCACTGCAGGCGTAATCAAGGAAAACATTTTAAAGCAGCGGTTTAATGAAACCAGACCCTACCACGTCTTACACACGGATATTACCGAATACAAGCTGACTTCAGGCAAAAAGGTTTATATTTCACCGGTCATTGATGAGGCCTCACTGGAAATACTGGCTTGTCAAGTCAGCTATTCGCCTAACATGAGGCTGGTTTATGACATGCTGGCAGAGCTCAAGCAAAAACTGCCTGAAACAGCCCAGCCTATTTTGCATTCAGACCAGGGCTTTCAATACCGCCACAGCGGCTATCAAGCTAAATTAAGGCAAATGAAGATTAAGCAAAGCATGTCGCGCAAGGGCAACTGCCACGATAATGCACCGGGCGAAACCATCTTCAACCTAATGAAACGGGAGAAGCTCAACCGCATTAAGATCAGTTCACTAGCAGAAATGCAGGCAGTACTGCGCGATTACGTTTACTGGTTCAACCATATCAGAAGATCAAACAAACTAAAATACACGACTCCGATTAAATATCGGAATCGTGCGTTAGGTCTTGCTTAATAATAAAATGTCTAACTTTTTAGTTGCACTTCACCTAAATTTGGGGGTATTATTATGACTAAATTACCGAAATAAGATTTAGCAATTAAAAAGCTATCACTGGTGAAACTTTGCCGTTGTTTTACCACAAATAGGGCTTTGAATTCAGTTTCACAGCCTATTTATCTAAAATAATATTTCCGTCAAATAAGTCAGCTGTTTCTTTTTGTAGATGATGTGTTACTAAAACAACGGTTTTATTTTTCTGAGTCAAAATCAACTTTTCTAAGGAAATGCTGGCCGCCTTATCTAATGATGAAGTCGCCTCATCAAAAAGATACACTGGTGTATCACGTAAAAGTGCCCGTGCAAGTGCAATTCTCTGCTTTTGCCCACCAGATAAATTAGTCCCCTGATTTGCCAGTATCGTGTTGACGCCAGCAGGAAGATGTGCAATTATTTTATCAATGCCGCATGCTGTAATGACCTGGTTTAGTTTTGCAGGAGTAACCTTTTGCCCCAAAGTTATATTCCATTTTAAACTAGCCGCAAAAATATAGGGTGTTTGTTCGACATAAGAAATTACTCGATGCAACTGGGTGTCAGTTATTTTAGCATAGTCTATGTCACCCAATTTAAGCGTACCAGTATAATTTTTTAGCAGACCACTAATAATATTAAGCAGTGTTGATTTGCCTGCAGCAGAATCACCGAGCAAGAGGTACTTTTTCCCTTCTTCAATAGTTAAATTTAGATTGTCTAAAATTGGTTGGTTCTTCCCCTGATATGTATATGAAAGACCCTTAATTTGAATTTGACTGGCAGCAATTTCAGTTTTTTGATCAGGCTGCGTGGCCGTTTTAATATTTGCCAGCTTATCCATAATTGGTTTAAGTGATCTAAATTCTTGCCAGTTAAAGCTAATACCGCTTAATTCGGCAAAAATTGTACCGGCAAAATATTGCGCACCACTAATAGTTCCCACTGGCGTAAGATGCCGTAAAATCAAATAGCCACTCTGGGCTAAAACAATTACTTGGCTTAAATAGGCAATACAATTGGTAAATGATTGAGTGAACCCAGCTGCCTTAACGTAATCAACAGCATTTTTCTTTACATCTTCAGATCCCTGATTAATTCTTTTAACAATTACCTGGGGTAAATTTGCTAAAAATAAGGTATTGAAGCCATTCAGGACATCATTAATTTTATTAACTAGCCGTTCTTGCGCATGGGAGAATTCAAGCGAACGTTTAGATAACCATTTTGAAAACAAGTTAGGCACTACTGCCATAATTGTAGTTAAGATAACAACAGTGACAAGTAAGCTGACCTGAAAATATGCTAAAGTGACTGCTCCCAGCAAGATTTCGCTAATTTGCTGCACAATCATCATCAAGTCGTCTACGCCAAAGTCATTAATCGTGTTAATATCATTCGTTAGCCATGACGCGTAAGTTGCAGTTGTTTGCTGATGAAAAGACTGATAATCCGATTGTGACAACTTTTGTGCCACATCCTGCCGAATCAGCAGGTCAATTTGCTGCTTCAATTTTGTTTGATTGATTGAAATTAAGTAGGTAAAGATCGCGTACATGACATAGGCAGCAGCCATAATTGTGACCCAAATAAAAAACAGTTGGGCATGCAGTTTGGTGACCTGAGTTAGGGCATTTGCACTGGCAATTCCTGCAAGTGTTGAAAAGCCGGAATTAATAACAGTTAAGGCAATTACTATACTAAATTGCCACTTAGCTCTTTTAAAATATTTGAATAAAGGCATATTCCTCCTAATTTTTATTTTTTATTAATATTTTTAATTAATAATATTACTTTTTTCATTTTTGCTCAAGCTTATCTAGCATTAATTTTAGCTTGTCCTGCCTCACAACTACGAAATTGGCAACACTCTACCAGTAGTCGAAGCCCCGCAAACTAATTAACCTTTATAGTTAGTCAACTTTCAGAACTATTTTTATATAAAAACCAAGTCATGTTACTGGCTTGGTTATTATTTTATAGACAAGTTAATTATAATTTAATAAAAAAGATAAAGGGATAACTCGACATTAGTAAGATTAATTTTTGAAAAACAATTGAAAATAACCTTCTTAATCTTTCCTCAAGCCTATTTTTTAACTTCTGTTCGGTATAACTCTGCTGTTTTGACATCAAAGGCACACATAATAACTTCCATTTGATAGTCGGAATATTCCGTAAGCCAATTCCGCACGGCTGCAAAAGCAATATGGGCAGCTGGTGCAGCAGGAAAACCGTAAGCCCCAGTAGAAATTGCCGGAAAAGCAATACTATGCAAATTATGATCTTTAGCTAAATCTAATGAGTTTATATAACAGTCCTTTAATAACTCATTATCTTGTTTAGAGCCTGAATAAATTGGCCCCACAGTATGAATGACAAATTTAGCAGGTAACTTGTACCCCTTGGTAATCTTAGCCTGGCCTGTTTCACAGCCATGAAGCTGTCTGCACTCGGCCAGCAGCTGCGGTCCAGCTGCCTGGTGTATTGCACCATCAACGCCCAAACCACCTAATAAAGACTTGTTTGCGGCATTAACAATTGCATCTGTAGTTAATTTAGTAATGTCACCTTGAATAATTTTGATATTTTCCATAAGCATAGCCCCCCTTTTCTTTCATTCTAAACCTAAAAAGATTTTTTACCCAAATAAAAAATGCGACCCATGTGAGCCGCATTTTTCTAATACTTACTAAATATATCTTATAATTTGATATTTTTACTAATCTGGATTATTCTCATTATCTTTTTTAAAACTTCATTGTCTAGCTCTATTCAATACTAAGCAGGGACAGCTCTGACTGCCCTCTTTTCTTGGTCAACTGCGGCCATCAACAATTGATCTGTGAATCCAACGTGAGTTCCAGATTTCTTTTCAATTAATATTTCATCAAAATCCACACTATTTGTAACTATAACAGGAACTACTGTATCATATCCTGCTTTTTGTATTTTAGCCCGATCAAAAGTTTCTAGTAAATCACCTTTTTCAACTTTTTGACCGTCCGCAACTTTTGAAGAAAAATACTTTCCAGAAAGATTAACAGTATCTATTCCCAAATGAATAAGTAACTCTACACCATTTTCTGATTTTAAACCAATAGCATGTTTAGTTGGGAAAACCGAAACAATTTTACCAGCAAACGGAGCACGTACTTCATCATTATCTGGCATAATTGCTATGCCTTTGCCAATTGTTCCAGCCGAAAAAACATCATCTTTGACTTGATTTAGTTCAACGACAGTTCCAGAAACAGGAGCATTAATACTTTCATCCTTCACTTCCGCCAACTGAACCTGCTTTTTGTTATCATCACCCGAGGTTACCTTATCGCCCCAAATAAAAGTAATAATAAATGCAATGACAAATGCTGCAACAAGTGATAGGCAAAAGCCTATAAAACTAAAATTAATTCCAGCTTTTTGATCAATGAACATTGGAATACCAAAGATACCACCTGAGGCAAAACCACCAAACATTTTTGCATTTGCAATAGCCGCTATTGCCCCCCCAAAGGCAGAACCAATAGAACCAAAAATAAATGATTTTTTATGTGGTAAAGTAACACCATAAATGATTGGTTCAGTAATCCCTAAGAAGCCAGAAATAATAGCCGGCCAACCAACTTCTTTAAATTTAACATCTTTAGCTTTAATAACCATGGCCAGTGCTGCACCGGTTTGGCCAAAAACTGTGCAATAAAGCATGGCATTAATTGGATCAAATCCCTTAGTAGCGATATTGTTTAAAAAAATCGGAATAAACGCCCAGTGTAATCCCATTAATACCACTGCTTGCCAAATTCCTGCTAAAACAAATCCAGCAAGTACACTTGCACGAGCATAGATCCAAAGCACAATGCTGGCCAAGCCTTGACTAAGCCAGGACGTAATCGGTCCAACTACTAAATAAGTAAGCGGTACGGAAATAGCTATTGTTATCAAAGGTGTAAAAATCAGTCTAAGAGAAGCTGGCAAGTATTTATTCAAAAATTTATATAAAATAGAAGCAAGCCAGACCGCTACAATTGCCGGTATTAATGTCTGCGGATAACTCATCAAAACTACGGGTATGCCCAAGAAATCAATACTTTGCTTTGCCTGATAAGCTGCCACTAAAGCCGGATAACATAGGGCCCCACCAATCACAGCTCCAACAAATTCATTTATCTTAAACGCCCTTGCAGTAGAAAAGCCAACCATTATTGGTAAAAAGTAAAATAGAGCATCTCCTGCAGCATTTAAAATCAGATATGTACCACTTTTTGCACTAAGAACATGTAGTACAGTTAGTAAAACCAAAAAGCCTTTTAATACACCTGCGGCAGCTAAAGTTCCCAAAAAAGGTGTAAATATTCTGGTTAGCAGTTTAATAAACCGGTTAAAAATATTAGTATTACCCTCTTCATTATCAGAAGTTTTCTCTTTAATATTTGTATCTAATAAAGGTATGATTTGATCATAAATATCTGCAACATTATTACCAATGATAACTTGATATTGACCACCTGCATGTGCTACTCCCATTACACCCTTTAATTCTTTAATGGCCTCATCATTTGCTTTATTTTCATCCTTTAATTTAAAACGCAAACGAGTAACACAGTGGATTAAACTACTGATGTTACTTTTACCGCCAACCAGTTCAACAATTTGGTCAGCCAGTTTTTTATCCCTTTCGATTGAACGCGACATTTTTATTTTTCCTTTCTTTGCATTGGAATAATCTTTATTGCTATTAATGTATTTCATTAATGCCTCATAGTATTGGTTAACATCATTTCCTATTAAGATTTGCAGTTGCTGTTCAGTAAAATTAAACTCATATATTTCTGGAATTTGTTGCAGCTTAGAATCAGCAACTTTTCTTGGATCCTTTAAAAAAAGTCTGATTCTAGCTACACAGTGAAAAGCTTCTGCAATGTTGTTTTTGCCACCAACCGCTTTCAAAATAGCTTGAGCTACTTCTTCATATCTGTTCATTAACATCACTTTCCGTTAAATTTACTCTATGAATGTGTATTGTCAAAAACATTATTTCATCCTCCGAAGTTTTGTAATCATAGTCTGATAAAATAATGCCCGCAATTCGCTGTGCAATAATATATTCTTTATGGTAACTATGCACAATCATGTTATATAAATCTTTATCAAGGGGTAACTCTTGTACTTCATTCTTTCTTATTCTCTGAATAAAAAATTTTAAGTGAGTCACCAAGCGATAATAAGATACAGATTGAGGGTTGATACTTTTATTAAGCATTTGTTCAATAATTTTTATGAACCTGTTGATTAACTCGATTGTACCTTCCGTATTTTCTAGAGAATCACCTTCTTCTGCAGTAATCAGGTGCATAGCAATATTAGTTGCTTCATCATCAGGAAAAACTAACTTAGTTTTTTCCGTCAAATAATTTAAAACGCGTTTGCCTATTTGAAATTCATCCGGATACGTTTGCATAGTTTCAATAGTCAGCTTATTTTGGATCGGGATTCCCCTTTTTATACGTTCTACAGCAAATTGCAAATGGTCAGGTAATGAAATATAGATATCATCACTCATTTGTTTTCCAGAACTGGCAGCAGTTTCAGAAATAATATGATCAGATAATTCAATATATTGTGGTTCGATTTGAGCTAAAGTTTCACTAATTGAATTTGTTACTTCTTTATTTTTAGGATAAAAACATTTCTCAATTTTTTCTGGAGGTATAGTCTGTCCCGCCTTACGTTGAAACGCAATACCTGCGCCTAATGCTACTATCGTTTGACCATGATTATCTTGTGCAACTACAGCATTATTGTTTAGTACTCTTTTAATTACGATCAAGATATTCACGCCTTTCAAAAAAAGAGCAAGACCAAAAGAGCCAAAATATAGTTCAATATGGTCTTGCCAACTTAATGTAACAATCCGATGATTTATTTCAATTTTAGTATAGCATATTTGAAATCGATTTCAGTAGATAACTTAAATATGATTCTTATTTTAGTCTAATTAAGTTAATCTTTATTAATCACAACTAGTCCATCTTCCGTAATTGGTAACAACTTTAACGTATTATTCTGGATTTTACCATCCATTACAGTATGTTCTTTCAAATCAATTAATTTACAGTGATCCACTTTTAATCCTAACTGAGAAAAATTAACAATACCTGCTATCGGCAGATAAATAAAAATATAATGACTTGATTCCGCTGCCCTAACTGAAGAATTATCCTTAATGCCTTGCTTAAGAGGTTCCAATCCCTCTGGAGCATACTTTAAAATGAAGTTTTTCAGAAAGCCCATATCTTTTGCCCCACGAAACCTCAAACAATCGCGCCAATCATATGGTACTAACTGAACATTAAAGTTAGGCTCAAGTTTCTGTTCTGGTCTAACTGTATCATTCCAGGGCCAAATGCCGAATGTACCATAACCCAATCCTGCATCTGCACCCGATAATACAGCTCTCCACGCTGCTTTTCGCACCTCAAAAGCACTATATCTTTCAGGTGTAGGTGCATTCATTTTAGTTAGCCCTTCATAACACAGTTCAGTGTCTATAATTGGACCATTAAAATCTTGAGAGCCACGTAAAGAAAGCGGAATTGTAAAAGCAGTATTCTGACCCGTGTAACCATGACCTGATTGATAACTATAAAAGTCAATTTGCTTAACAAATTCTTGCGGTAAATCATGACTTTCACCATTAATATGAAATGTAAATAGGCCTTCAGGGTCTGCTGCTTTTGCTGCTTTTAGCACTTCTCTATAATATTTAGTTGCAATTGACGGATCTTGCTTACCATTATTTGTAAACCCAACATCTCCGCTGATGAACCAAATTGGATTGAATTGTTTAAACTGCTTAACTACATAGGTCACGTAGGGCTCAATTTGGTCAAAAGGCATCGTATTATTTTTAACAAATTTACTCATCCATGTTCCTTGAACATAATTCCCCCACAATAGAACTAATGCTGGGGTCATTTCCCTTTCTTTCATTTCTTGCAGCATTTTTTTAGCGTTATTAAAATACTGCTTATTTATTTCAGTAAAATTATATTCATAACTGCCATTATCATACTCAGTAACTGCGAAAGGTTCTCTATTTGGTAATGGTGCACTTGAATCCCACTGCCGTAGTGTATTAATCTGAATGACATTGAAACCCTCTGATTTGCGAGTATCAAGATAATAACGCCAATCTGGCATTTCAATACTGCTAAATGCACCCCAGCAAGTGTCTGCTAAGTAAAAAAATCGTTTATCATCATTAAATAAATATTTACCTTTTGCCTTTAACATGATTTCCTCCAATAATTTATTAATTATCTAAAATAGTGTCGCAGTCACCATACCAATACGCTGCTACTTTATCTTGTATTGGATCAAAATAATCCGGCGTAACATTGATATATTTACATGCTTCAGCAAGTATCGGTACAACATCTGCTCGCACACCGGCCATGTGATGAATATATGGACCATAAACATACTTGGCTTCAAACCTGTTAAGATCTTTAAATTCAAACCAGGCATATGTTCCCTGTTCATAAGGGCCAGAACACGTTTTGGCATTACCTAAGAGCAGTGAATATTTTCCGTGATCGCCATCAAATCTTACTAAAGTATATGTGCCATCTTTGACCTCAAAAGCAGCTGAACCAGGATAATCAAAGACGAAGTGTGAAGGTGGCAGAACCGGACGGTTTTTGGCAGTTTGAAAAGCAAAAGTACCCAAATGTTGTAATAATTCACCATTTTCATTATCAGGATGGCGACAATTAACATCTGCAAATAACGCTTTTTCGTCCCCCAGAGTTGCTGATTCTACTAAAACTTCCGAAATAGCACCGTTAATATCCGTTTCACAAGTTACTGGCATCCCTTCTGTTTGTAATAACGCCTCAGAAGCGTATGGCAAAATACCTATTTCACGCTGCAATTCAGTCCAACATTGAATAGTCCCGCAGTTGCAACCATATTGCTTCATTTTATCCTGCATAGCCAGTTTTAGAGCTGCAACTTTAGTAAAATCATCCTCTTTAATTTCAATTTCAGCCCATTTTTTAAAGGTTTTCTTAGTTTCAGAAATACGTGAATCATTATTTTCAATCAGATTATTCATATAGGAAGTAAGTTCTCCTAATGGAATAGGTGAAAGTTGAATGCCAAACTTTTCCAACAGTTCGCCCTCATTTACAATTACTGACCAAAAATCAAATGGTCTAGGACCGATCTGTAAAATTCTGGTATTTTTAAACGTCTTTACTACGTTACATACCTTAATAAAGTCAATTATACCTTTACTAAAAGTCGGATCAGAAATATCACTATTTCTGATGTAAGTGAATGGGACATTGAAATGCCTTAACACTTTACCAATTGCAAATAAGCCACACTGCGTATCTCTCTGCCGTGAACCGTCTGCCGCCGGAGCTTCATCCTTAGGCCCCCACAGAAGTACAGGAACATTAAATTTTGCTGCCAAACGAGCAACTTCATATTCAGTACCAAAATTTTCATTTGCAATAAACAGACCATCAATATTGGCTTTCTTAAATTTCGCCGTAACCTTTTCTAGTCCCTCATCATCATAGAGAAGCCCATCTGCATTAACATCCTTAATATCTACATAGTTGATGCTTAACTCGTCTAATTTTTTACGCGTTTTATCAGCAAACTCAATGGCGGCAGTTGCTGAAAAAATGTTTCTTCGTGTTGGAACAAAACCAATTTTTATTTTTTGCAAGCCTTGTTTACTTACCATCAAAAATAGCCTCCTAATTTATTTATATTTTGTATTCGCTTACAAAACAAAATATAAACTAAACTAGTAGACTATTCAATACTGTATTTACTTAATTAAACTAAACTACATTTTTTATAATGACTTTCTTTTAACCAATCTAGTTGAAATAAAGCATTTTTGGGGTAACCATTTTCGATCCGCAACTTTACTTTGCAACTGATTAATTGTTTGACTGATTATCTGGGTGATCGGAACATGTATCGTAGTTAATTCCGGTGTAACCATTGTATCTTCAAAAATATCATCGAAACCCATGATTGCAATATCTTCGGGAATTTTTATCCCTCTTTGTGTAAGTTCTTTTAATAGGCGCAAAGCCATATAATCGTCTTCACAAAATAATGCATCTGGAAATTTCTTATCCAACCGCAAAAATTCAGGCAAATCACCCATTAGTTCGGTAGGGTTCAGACTATAAACAAACTCAGGTGGAATATCAATTTTTTCTTCTCTTAGTGCTCTCCTAAATCCTGATCTTCTTTGTAAAAAATTAGAAATAATGTGGTTGGAAGCTACATAACCTATTCTACGATAGCCCTTTTCTAAAATATACTTGCCAGCCTGATAAGCTCCTTGAAAATTGTCTATTGACACAAAATCCGCATTTACATTTTCAAAATAATTATCAATAAAAATCACGTTTTTTAGGTTTCTATTTAGTAATTCAATTTGGTTTTTATTCAAATCAGTTGCTAAAACAATCGAAGCTTTTGATTGCATTAAGGCCTTATTTTTGTTTAAGTCATCGCGCAAATGATTTATATCTAGTTGTACTATTTGAACCTGACCGCCAAAACCACCCACATTTTGAGTCAATTTAGAAACCAAAGCATCAAAAAAGGGTAAGCTAGCATAACTACGATTCATCATTCCAGTTTTATCACGAATGATTATCAAGCTAATACTGGCTAATTTGCGTACTCCTCCTCTTTTATGTTTACGTAATGGCTCATATCCATGATCCTTAATCACTTTAAAAATCTTTTTCCTTGTCTCTTCACTCACACCTGGCTTGCCATTTAACGCAAAAGACACAGCAGCTTTAGAGACCCCTGCCATTTTAGCAATATCGCTCATTTTTAGATTCAAAAAAATCATCTCTTTAACATCACATTTTACTAATTTAAACTAAACTAACTAATCAATGCAACTAAATTAGATATAAACATGATAACCTATTATTGTAAGCAATTACAAGTATTTATTTAATAATGAGGTGTTTTTATGAATGAACTTGAATTAAAAAAGAAAGCTGTTGAACTTCGTAGAAGAACATGGCAATTAATTTATAATCACCAAAATGGTCATACCGGTTCTGATTTATCCTGTACTGATATTTTAGTCGCCTTATATTATGAAGTAATGAACCAAAATGCGGAAAATATTGGCGAAAAAAATATTGATACATACATTCAAAGTAAAGGACACGCAGTAGAAATCTGGTATGAAATACTAGCGGATAAAGGCTATATCGAACGTGATGATCTCGAAAAGAGATACTCAACCTTTAACAGCCCTTATATTGGTCACCCTACAACTGAAGTTAAAGGAATGGAGTTCCACACAGGCTCTCTTGGTCATGGATTAGGTTTAGGTGTTGGAGTCGCCCTTGCAGCTAAAATGAACCAATCTAGTAAACATGTTTACGTTTTAATGGGCGATGGAGAGCAAGCAGAAGGATCTGTCTGGGAGGCAGCAATGGCTGCAGGAAACTATAATTTAGACAACTTAGTAGCTATTATTGATCATAATGACTTACAAATTTCAGGCACTACCGATTCTGTAATGCGTTCCAATCCATTAAATGATAAATATTTAGCATTTAACTGGGATGTCGTAGAAGTTAACGGCAATAACATAAGTGACTTGGTTAATATTTTAACCAAGCCAAATAACACCAATAAACCACGTTTGATTATCGCTAATACTGTCAAAGGCAAAGGTATTTCAATGGCTGAAAACAGAGCAGATTGGCATCATAAGATTCCAAGTGCAACTGAATACAAACAAGGATTAAAAGAATTAGACGCACAAATGGAGGCTTTAAATAATGACTAAGGTAGATGAAAAATTAACCGCGAATACAGTTATTGCTCAAACATTAGATCAGGCAACAATTACAGACCCTAATCTAATAGTTATCACTTGTGATTCCCGTGGTTCAGCCGGTTTAGTGCCATTTACTAACACTCATCCCGACAGAACTATAGAAATGGGAATAGCAGAGCAAAATGCGGTAACAGTTGCCGCCGGAATGGCTCATGAAGGCAAACATCCCTATGTTTTTTCTCCGGCATCTTTTCTAGCAATGCGGTCAATCGAACAGGTTAAAGTTGACGTGGCATTTAATCGTAATAATGTCAAATTAATAGGTATTTCAGGCGGTAATTCATACACTTGGCTGGGTAACACTCACCATTCTCTTAATGATGTAGCAATCACCCGAGCAATTCCCGACCTTGAAGTTTATCAACCATGTGATAAATACCAAATTCGGGCATTATTTAAATACCTGTTAAATTCCGATAAGCCAGCATATGTTCGTATTGGTAAACGCAAGCTTGACAACGTTTATCAGCAAGATTTCGAGTTCGTTCCTGGTAAAGCTAAAGTAATCCTTTCTGGTAAAGACGTGTGCTTAATTTCCACAGGTGAGACTTTATACTTTGCCCTTCAGGCTGCTAAGAAACTGGCTAATGATAATATTAATGCAGCAGTAGTTGACCTTGCTTCTATTAAGCCGCTTGATACTGAAATGATTGCTAAATTAGCACAAAATTTTGACTATCTGGTTACTGTCGAAGAACACGATGTTATCAACGGTATTGGTGCGGCAGTAGCGTGTGAGGCAGCTAAATATAGTCATGCTAAACTGAGAATTTTAGGCTTTCCAGACAAGCCTGCTATTCAAGGAACACAAGACGAAGTCTTTCACCACTATGGTATAGATACTGCAGGTATTAAGCAATCAGTCAAAGATTTTTTGTCAGAATAGAAGCCGGTAATTATATGCCTGAAAAATATATTTTAACTATTGATCAGAGTACCCAAGCGACTAAATTAATTCTTTTTGATCAGCATATGAAGCTGGTTTGGAAAGCAGATTTACCGCATAAACAAATAATTAACGATCAGGGATGGATTAGTCACGATTTAAATGAAATTAAGAATAATCTCAGTGTGCTTTTCAAGATGGTGCTAAAAAGAATAAGCCCCGACCAACTCGCAGGGCTAGCAATTACTAATCAGCGTGAATCAGCTGCTGCCTGGTCAAAAAAGACTGGTAGTCCTCTTTGTCCTACAATAGTGTGGCAAGATAATCGAACAGAAAAATTGATAAACCGTATTTCATATCCTGAATTAGTTAACACTGTCAAAGCAAAAACTGGCTTAGCCCTTTCACCCTATTTTACAGGTGCAAAATGGGGTTGGATGCTTTTAAATGAGCCTAGAGTCATTCAAGCACACCAAAACAATGACCTATGTCTAGGGACTATGGACAGTTGGTTAATTTACCAATTAACTAACGGAAAGAGCTTTAAAACCGAGCCCTCAAATGCGTGTCGCACTCAATTAATGAATGTCCATACAGGAACTTGGGATAAAGAATTAGGAGAAATTTTTGGTATTGAATTGGATGATTTACCTGAAATAGTAGATTCAAATGCTTATTTTGGTGACACAGACTTATTTGGCTTGCTGGACCAACCAATTCCCATAATGAGTGTTTTAGGTGATTCACAAGCAGCTTTATTTGCTCAGGGCTGTTTTAATCCCGGCGATTTTAAAGTTACTTTTGGTACAGGCTCCTCCGTTATGTTAAACATCGGGCAAAAACTACCAGACAATATCAATAATAAATTAAATACTTCTATTGCTTGGTCCCTTAATGGCAAGCTTTCGTACGTACTTGAAGGCAATATTAATTACGCAGGAGCTTGCATTACCTGGCTAAAAGATAATTTGAATTTAATCAAGTCTCCAGAAGAAACAAGTAATTTAGCTCTTAGTGCCAATCCTAACGATCGCACTTATCTCATCCCAGCATTTGCCGGATTAGGTGCCCCATATTGGAAACCTAACATGAAAGCAGCGTTTGTAGGAATGACCTCTTCAACTGGTAAAAATGAACTTATAAAAGCCACGCTAAATTCCTTAGTTTATCAGATTGTAGATATCCTTTCTGAGTTCAAAAAGTTATTCCCTCATGTCAACCATGAAATTCATACTGATGGGGGAATGATTCACAATCAGTATCTAATGCAGTATTTGAGTAACATTGCTCAAAGAAACGTTAAAACTGCCGCAATTTCAGAACTCAGTGCTTTCGGCAGTGCAAATAATGCAGTTCATTATTCTAAAGAAATAAATTATTCAACTTTCTATATTCCTAAAATGGATCCACGTGACTCTAATTTTTATATCCAAGAATGGCATAGTTGGATTAACAAACTTGCCTAACTATTATTACAAATTGAATGTTAACGACCACTTAACGATTTCATAAAATATTACCCAAACAAAAAATGCGACCCATGTGAGCCGCATTTTTCTTACTAAGTCCTATCCCTTTTCTGCGCCAGCAGTAATACCGTTGACGTAAAACTTCTGCATGAAGACGAATAAGATCGTGATTGGAATAGCGATAATCACACAACCAGCAACAAACTCCGCAAAGTACGCGGTAGCATTGCCTTTAGTGTTGTGCACCATGTTATAAAGTCCGTACGCAATTGTGTATGTTTTAGGATTGCCAGAGGTTGACAAAATAATTCCCGAGAAAATAAAGTCAGTCCACGGACCAATAAAGGCTGTTAAAGCAGTGTAAACTATCATAGGCTTAGCTAATGGCAAATCAACGTGCATGAAGATTTGCCATTTAGTGGCCCCATCAATTTCAGCTGCTTCATCAATTGAAAATGGTACCGTGTCAAAGAAGCCTTTGGCAACGTAGAATCCTAGTCCGGCGCCACCGACATATACCAGTAGCAGGCCGCCCAGGTTTAACATGTTTAAGCCCTTTAAAATGTAATAAAGAGCAATCATTGACATAAATCCAGGAAACATTCCCAAGACTAGTGCAATCTGCATGAACGGCTTTCTAAACGAAAAGCGTAACCGTGACAAAACATAAGCAACCGAAATCGTTAAAAAAGTAGAAATGATCATTGATAGTATAGAAACAATCAATGTGTTAATAATCCAGCTGACTAGTGGGTACTGTGAATTAGTAAAAATACCAATGTAGTTGTCAAAAGTAAATTTTTCAGGCCAAAAAGTTGAAACAAATCCCGTATCATTATAGGAAAAACTGGCTAATATTATCCAGATAATTGGTAAAATCCAAACTACGGCCAGGATAATTAATAATAGATAACGAAAAATGAGTGAAAGGCGTTTTTGATTTTGATATGATTTCATTTTTAGCCCTCCTTAAAAGCATTGGTATGGCGGTATGCAATTAATGAAAATACCGCACTAATAATAAAGATGAGAATACCCAAGACCGCTGATGCATTGTAGCGCTGCTCCTGACCAAAGGTTAAGTTGTACAGCCACGTTACCAACAGGTCGGTAGAACCCGCACCATTATACTTGTTATTCATTGGTGCTCCTCCAGTTAACAGGAAGATCACGTTAAAGTTATTAATATTACCAATAAACTGTTGAATAAGAGAAGGCGCCATCACAAATAATATTTGTGGAAAAGTAATTGATTTGAATACTTGTAATGCATTAGCACCATCAATTTTTGCGGCTTCAATTTGATCAGTTGGCAAATTTTGAATAATCGCAGTCGAAACCAGCATTGAAACCGGGATACCGATCCACATATTAACAATAATAACCGTTATTCGTGCTACCAAAGGTGAGGCTTGACTGTCAATAAAATGTAACGGATGAGAAATCCAGCCGATATTCATTAAGATATTGTTGAGTGCGCCCTGATAATCTAAGAACTGAGCCATCATTAACAAAGAAACAAACTGAGGTACAGCCCAGACAATCACAAAGATTGTCCGCCAGAAGCCTTTATGTTTTATTCCTTTAGATTCAATCAGCAAGGCAAGCAAAACTCCAAAAAAGAATGTTGTTGCCGTAGCAGCTACCGCCCAGACAAGAGTCCAGCCCAAAACCGGAAAGAACGTGCCTGAGAGGTCACCACTAAGGACATTGCCAAAAGCTTGAAATCCTGTCCAAGAAAAGGCAATTGGGTGTTGCCGGTTATAGTTGGTAAATGCCATTGAAATCATAAAGATTGTTGGCAAAATGGTAAAGCAAAGAATACCGATGATTGGAAAAGTCATCAGAGTATCATGCAAACGAGAATCAAACAAGTTTGCCAGTTCTTCTTTATTGGTTAAAATGTGTTTGCCATCTCGCTGGAGCACATAATTTTTTCTGGTAGAGCGCAGATTGACAATGTATAAGTAAACCATTGCAATACAAACAATAATTGCCAGTAAGCCAAACAAAAGAATCAAAACTGAATTTGAAGGTTGCTTGGTAATATAAACGCCTTGTGCGCTATCATAAACAACCTTTTTACTTTTAATTGGTCCCAAACTTGACAACATACTAATTGCGGATATGCCACTAAAAACAAACCAAGCAATAAAGGCCACTTCTGCCAGCAATAATGCTAGGCCTTTTACCCATTGCTTATTTGCCAAAGCATTGGAACCCATAAAAAAGAATGATAATTTAGTAGCAATATTGCCTTTAGACCATACTTCCTTAAAGGTTGCCTCAGGTGCCGCATGTTTTTTCTTTCTAAACATAATTCTTCCTCTTCTTGAACAAAAAGGTTGGGCACTACTTGTCCAACCTTTAAGTATTTTAATTAACTATTTCTTTGATGAGTGCTTAGCTAATTTATCAAGTTGTGCTTTATATTGATCAGGTTTAACTTTACCATCATATGCACCATTGATTAGAGGAGGAACATCGTTCCAGAAGACAGACATTTGTGGTAATTTCGGCATTAAGACTGAATTGCCAGGTTTAGACATTTCAATAACCGCATCAGCAACTGGATCATTCTTAATTACTGGGTCATTAACTGCTTCCTTAAGAACAGGGATTTGACCAGCTTCTTTGTGCGCAATTAATTGTGACTTTTTATCTGTAATAAATGCTGCTAATTGTGATGCAGCCTTAGGACTCTTGGTATGAGCATTAACAGCGAACCCTTCGATTCCCAAAAAGGCCTGCATTTGCACATTCTTGCCACCAACATTAATCATTGGGTACTTAGCAACAGCAAAGTTCTTACCTAAAATCTTCTTAATGTTAGCCGCGTTCCAAGGACCATCCAAGATGGCTTGAGCGTTGCCCTTCTTCAATTGGTTCAAAGCATTAGAGGTCTGCATTACGCCCTTGTTATTCTTTTGCTCTGCAAACCACTTCAATGCGTTAACACCTTTAGCAGAATTAAAGGTTGAGCCCTTCAAATCTTCACCACTGTCACCATAAAGCTTTGTACCAGCAGAGAAGAATACCGGCCACATAACATAAGCGTTAGTAAAGTCTGTTGCCACAACTCCCTTTGAAGTTAAAGTCTTCCAGTCTTTTACATCGCTTGCTGATAATTTAGACTTGTTGTAATAAATTGTTTGTGCCTGTTGTGCATAAGGATAAGCATAGATCTTGCCTTTCCAAGTTACACCTTTAGCTGCAACGTCAATGTAATTAGACTTGATATTGTTACTATCTTTTGGTGACAGCGGGTTAATATAACCAGAATCTGCCAGTTGACCTAATTGATCATTTGGTGCTTCAAAAACATCGGCTGCTTTTGAAGGGTCCTTACCCACATCAGTTTTAGCATTAGCTGATCCGGTTGGATTTTGCGTAACGCGCACTGAAATATTCTTATGTGATTTAGTAAAATCACTGGCAATTTTCTTGTAGTATGATACCTGGTTAGTATCAACCCATAAAGTCAACTTAGTATTTTGATTACTACTGCTGCTTGACGAAGAGTCTGACTTACCATTAGAACATGCTGCAAGTGACATTGCAGCTAAAACTGCTGTACTTCCTAAAGCTACTTTCTTCCAAATATTCATGTTATTTACCTCCTAATATAAAACAACATGTTTTTATATCAATGACAACTAAAGTCACTGATTTTATTCCCTAATTAACTACAGCCAAGGTTGTATCCTTGTCGAAAAAGTGTGCTTTGTTTAAATCAAAGCCCATCTTGACCTTTTGCCCTGGTTGATAAACATCTCGGGCATTGATGTTAGCTACAAACTCAGTTTCATCCACTCTTTGGTAAAGCTGAATAGTAGCTCCCAAGAGTTCAGAAACAACGACTTCAGATTCGACCACCGCGTCAGGCCAAGTTTCTAAAAAGGCCTCTTCTGCGTGGATATCTTCTGGCCGAATACCCAGTATCAAGTCGCGGTCATTATAACCCTGCTCATTAAGCAGTTTTGACTTGCCTTCAGGTATTCCCAGATTAAGGCCCTTGCCATCAGTGACTTGACCGTCGTGATAGTGGACATTAAAGAAATTCATTTGCGGTGAACCGATAAAGCCGGCGACAAATTGATTAACTGGATGGTTATATACTTCCTGCGGTGTCCCAATCTGTTCAATTTTACCAACTGACATTACGACTACCCGGTCAGCCAAGGTCATAGCTTCAGTCTGATCATGAGTAACGTAAATCGTAGTTGTACCTAAGTTCTGGTGCAGCTTGGCAATCTCTGCCCGCATGGAAACACGCAGTTTCGCATCCAAGTTTGACAGCGGCTCATCCATCAAGAAGATGGGAGCATCCCGCACTATTGCCCGTCCTAGTGCAACTCTTTGCCTTTGACCACCAGAAAGCTCTGCCGGCTTTTTATCCAAATATTCACGCAAATTAAGAATCTTGGCAGCATTTTGTACCCTTTTATCAATCTCATCTTTATGATAATGGCGCAGTTTCAAACCGAATGCCATGTTATCGTAGATTGACATGTGCGGATAAAGCGCGTAGTTCTGGAAAACCATGGCAATATGACGGTCTTTAGGTGCCACATCATTCATTACCTTATGATCAATTTCAAGAGTACCTTTGCTAATATCCTCTAATCCCGCAATCATTCTTAAAGTAGTTGATTTACCACAGCCTGAGGGGCCGACAAAAACAATGAACTCTTTATCTTTAATGTGTAAATCAAAGTCTTTCACTGAATAGTGATCATTGCCTTCATACTTTTTACACATATGGTTTAAGTCAACTTCAACCATATCTTTAACCTACCTTCTTATTATTTTTCTTAAATACAGCCACAATTTTATCCAGCTTTAATTCTTTTGTAGATTTAACGATATAATCAGCTCCTTTAAGTATTTGTTTATCTCCAATTCCCACTGCAAACTGGTGCGCAGCCTTAATTGCCTCAACACCGGCAGCCGCATCTTCAAAGCTAATCACTTCATCATTATGCAGCTTTAGCAACTGCTGTGCTTTTTGATAAATTTCCGGATCCGGCTTACCGCGTTCCAGTAAAGCAGGATTAACAATTTGATCAAACTGATCAGCAATACCTAATTTACTCAAGATTTTGGGGGCATTTTTAGAAGCAGAAGCAATACACATTGTCAGACCTGCATTTTTGGCGTCTGCTAATAATTCTGTAATTCCGGGCAAAATATCAGCTGGCGTCATGGTTTCAACCTGCTCTAAAAACTTTTCATTTTTTTCTGCCGCAAATTCTTCTTTTTGGGTCTTGGTGTACTTATTTTCCTGCTTGCCATACTTCAGAATTAAATTAAGAGAATCCATCCGTGATATTCCCCGCAGAGAATCTAACTGCGCGCTAGTTAATTTAATACCCAGTTCTTGAGCTAAATTATTCCACGCCGCCAGGTGAAATTTGGCTGAATCCGTTAGGACACCATCTAAATCAAAAATTAAGCCTTTAAGCAATTCTGTTCACCCTCTTTTAAAGTAACCTTTTGCTCTTTAACTAAAATTGTCAATTCTTGTCCGCTAATTAACGTAATACATGTCTCCTGCTGCGTCACTTCCACCTGAATTAAGCGGCCGCGATAATTAATTTTAAAACTATACCCGGTCCAATTATCTGGCACAAAAGGATTAAATCTCAATTGATTGTGATCATAACGCATGCCAGCAAATCCCTGGACTATTGCCAGCCAAGAACCGCTCATCGAAGTAATGTGTAGGCCGTCATTCGTATCATTATTGTAGTTATCGAGATCTAGGCGTGCCGTGCGTTCATAAAATTCTACTGACTGCTTTTTACGCCCTAATTCCGCTGCCAAAATTGAATGGATACAGGCGGAAAGGGAGCTTTCATGCACCGTCAACGGCTCATAAAATGCAAAGTTACGCTCTTTTTGCTCCTTGGTAAACCTGTCATCCAAGTAATAAATACCTTGCAATACATCGGCCTGCTTGATGAAAGGTGACCGTAAAATTTTATCCCAAGACCAATGCTGATTTATTGGTCTTTGGTCAAGCGGAATTTCTGTAGCCGGTCTAATATCTTTATCCAAAAAATCATCTTGCTGCAAGAAAATGCCGCGTTCTTTATCTTCAGGCAAATAAATATTTTCAATAATGTCCTGCCATTTTGCCTTTTCTTCTTTAGTTACATTTAAACGCTCCTGGGCAGCCTTATCCGCAAGTGGCAGTCTCTTTAAAGTATATTGCAGTACCCATTGCGCCATAATGTTGGTAAACCAATTATTATTAACATTATTGTCGTATTCATCAGGTCCTGTTACTCCGTGGATAACATATTTATGCCGCCATTTAGAATAATGGACTCGATCAGCCCAAAATCTGGCAGTGCCTACCAGGACATCCATGCCTTCGTTCTTAACGTATGAGTCGTCTCCCGTATAACTAGTATACTGTTTGATTGCAAAGGGAATATCTTCATTACGGTGTATTTCTTCAAAAGTAATTTCCCACTCGTTATGACATTCAATCCCGTTAAAGGTTACCATTGGGAAAAGTGCTCCGGCTAAGCCCTGCTGCCTAGCATTATAATAGGCACCGTCAAGTTGATCATGCCTGTATTGTAATAGCGCCCGCGTGACATTCGGCTTAGTAATACAAAGATACATCGGAAAGATAAAAGCCTCTGTGTCCCAATATGTGGCGCCACCATATTTTTCACCAGTAAAACCTTTAGGACCGATATTAAGTCTCTTGTCTTCACCGTAATACGTCATGAATAGCTGTAAAATGTTAAAACGAATACCCTGCTGCGCTTCATCATTACCAGTAATAACTACATCACTTTTAGTCCAACGCTTTTGCCAAACCGCAGTATGATCAGCCAAATTTTCTGCAAAGCTTTTTGATTGCAATTGTTGCATCAACTCATCCGCACGATCACTTTGCTTTTCGGGTGCTACATCACGACTGGTAATTACGATCACATCTTTTTCTAAAGTGTAACTTTCTCCAGCATTTAGAGTAACTGCCAACTTCTCACTTAACTTTGCTTTTGCCGTTTTAACAGTACCCTTAACAACATGATTATTATTTCTCAGGCCTGCTTTTAATAAAACCGTAAATTGAGGCACATCGTAAGGATTAGGCTTGGTTATAACTTGAATAGAACGCTTTGCAGCATTCTCATTGCAGCTAAGCCAAAAATGTTCATTATAGTTACTGTCTTCATTAGTAACTGTGCCATCAAGCGTTGAATTAAACTCAATTTCTGCCTGACCTGCAAGTACAGTAGCTTTAACAGTGATTAAAGCCGCTTCTTTTAACCTAATGTGTAAAAAACGCTGAAATTCAAACTTGATTTTAGTATTTGCACCCTCATAAATAAAACTGCGGCTAAGCAAACCTTGATGCATATCTAATTCAAAATAAAAATCTGTAAATTTAATCTTGGCTAAGTCAATTTTTTCATTATTAACTGTGATGCCAATTCCAATAAAGCTGGGGGCATTAATGGTTTTGCCAAAATATTTCGGATAGCCGTTTTTCCACCAGCCTACTCGCGTTTTATCTGGGAACCAGACACCTGCTAAGTATGTACCCTGCAGTTGATCGCCAGAATATCCTTCCTCAAAATTACCGCGCATCCCCATATAGTCATTGCCAATCGCAGTAATGCTTTCCTGCAGCCTTTTATCCACCGGGGAAAACTTGTGTGTGGCAACTTTCCATGGGTCAACCTCAAAAATTCGTTTCATTTACTTTCGCTCCCTCTTTGGTGAGGTTTTTTGTTTACGCTTTCATTATTCGCAAAAACGAGGTATTTGACAATAGCAAAATCGCTGTTAACGGTATCAGAATCATGTTTTAAAAAAACAACCAGCACCAACTAGTTGTTTTTAAAATTAATTTGCAAGTTCAATGACAAATCCGTGCTCGGCAAGTTGCCCAGCTGCAAAATTCTGACTTAATACTACCTGGCCCTTTGTGGCAACAGCAATCTTATCAGGACTTGTATTAAAAAGAGCAGTGATCTTTTCTGCACCAATTCGCTTAACTTTGATTAAGCCGGTAGACGTAACGCTTAGACTGATTGTGCCGTTACCTAAAGTAGCAGCATGGTTATTTCTAAAAGCAATCAGCTTTTGCACTTCATACCAAAAAGGCGTGCCCTCTTTTTGCCAGTCCATTGGCTTGCGGCAATCGGGATCTTCTCCTCCCGTCATTCCCATTTCAGTACCGTAATAAATGCACGGGCTGCCAGTCTGCACGAACATAAAAGTCAGGGTTTGCAAAGCCAGCGCTTTATTTTCACCTGCAAGTGTCAGTAAACGGGCGGTATCATGAGAATCAAGCATATTCATCATGGCCTGATTCGTGCAGTCGCGGTACATCATTAGTTGATCAGTAAGAGCCGCAACTAGTTCCTGGGCTGTTTTTGTTTTGTGCAGAAAATGCTCCTCAATCTGTAAAGTATACGGATAATTCATCACTGCAGAAAACTCGTCACCGTTGAGCCAAGGCCGTGCACTATGCCAAATTTCACCTACAATATAGAAGTCCGGTTTAATTGCAGTAAGCGCATCATGAAATTTTCGCCAAAAATGATGGTCTACTTCGTTAGCAACATCCAGCCGCCAGGCATCAATATCAAAATATTTTACCCAATAAGTTGCGATTTCCAGCAGAAAATCTTGGACTGCAGGATTGGCAGTATTTAATTTGGGCATTTGTCCTTCAAAAGCAAAGGTATCATAATTTGGTCCGCCTGCCTCAGGTCCTTGATATGGTTTAACTGGAAAATGATTAATATGAAACCAGGATGCAAACCGCGACTTAGTGCCATTTTTGATTACATCCTGCCACTGCATTGACTGGCCGCCTAAATGATTAAAGACAGCGTCCAGCATTACCTTCATTCCCCTTTTATGAGCTTCACTCACAAACTTGGCAAACAAATCCTTGTCACCAAAATCAGGGTCAATTTGCAGATAGTCTATCGTATCATACTTATGATTGGAGCTAGCTTTAAAAACCGGACACAGGTATAACCCATTAACGCCCAGTTCCTTTAAATAGTCCAGATGGTCAATAATACCCTGTAAGTCGCCCCCGTAAAAGTCTTCTCGTCCGGGATGATCTTGCGGATTCCAGGGTTTTGTACCTTGAGGGTCATTATTTTTATCACCATTGGCAAAACGCTCAGGAAAGATCTGATACCAAACAGTATTTTTAACCCAGTCAGGGGTTTTGGTTTGATCAATTTCATGCAAGTAAGGCAATTTGAAGTAGCTGCTGTCAGCTGCTAAATTTGCTGCGGTAAAGTCTTTGATCCCGCGGTCTCCAACAATTTTATGGCCGTCATCCTGGCCAATGACTTCGAAAGTATATTTAAGGCGGCGATAAGGAGCTTTCAAAGTTGCTACCCAATAATCAGTTACCTGCCCTTGTCCCGCCTTAGTCATGGCCACGGTTTTATCAGTCTTGGTATCAAGATAATTATCAGTATAATGAACTATTACTTTTTTAACATCATTTTTGGCACTATGGAACCGAATCCGCACATGGTGCTGACTAATGACAAAACAGTCTTCGCTTTCTGTTCTATGTTTCAGGGCTGCTAATTGCATTTTTTCCTCCATTATTTACTTAAAACCACACCAGAATACGGCATCAAAATTAATTCATCATTATTTAAATAATGCTGTCCGGCAGTTAACATGACTTTCCTATATTCACCAGGTAGTTTAATTTTTAATTTTTGACTGCTTAGTGAAACAGCCACGATTGCACTATCATTTGCTAAATCCCGCTGATAAACGTAGCTGTCATTCGCGGTTGCTAGCATGTAAAAACTACCTGATTGAAACAAAGCCGTTTTTTTCAAACTAATCAGTTGTCTGTAGAAGTTAAACATACTGTCAGGGTCATCCAGTTCGGCCTGAACATTAGCGTTATTTTGACTTTGCCCTTCAAGCCACGGACTCACTTTTGAAAAACCATAATTTGGCTTTTTAGCTGTCCACGGCATCGGCCCTCGTGCCGGCATTTTATGCGTTTGACTGACCATTTTTAATGCTTCCGCTTTTGTTAGATCCCAATCTGCAGCTTTCGTGATAAAGCGTTCCGCTTCTTGATCATTAAACTCTTCTTCAGCAGTAAAAAGCAGGTTTTTTAAACCCAATTCTTCGCCATAGTAGATAATGGGGATTCCCCGTTGCAAATACATCAGCATTGCTAAGCTGCGTGCCTGTGTTTCAGTTTTTGCTATTCTGCTAGCCAGTCGCGGCATGTCGTGATTGCTCCAATATAATGTAGGTTGAGAAACCTGCGCCAGAGTTTGCTGCCAAATAACCTGTGTCTTCTTAAAAGCATCCCAGTCAAGTCCTTTAGGCTGAAAATCTGCAGGCAAGTTAGGATCAATGTGCCTTTGATCATCCTTAAAATAACGAAAAGTAACAACACTATCTAAAAGATGGTGATCTTTCATCGTATAGTCCGCTGCTAAGTTAACATTAGCGCTGGCAGCTTCCCCCAAAAGCAAAGCTTCCGGATAATCCTTTTTTATTTGCTCACAAAATGGGCGCAGCCATTTCTGAACTTGGGGCAAATTAGCAAAAAAGGGTTCAGCAACTATCGTTTGGTCATCTTCATTTGCTATTTTCTTTACCGGAAAACTTTGCCGTAAATCTGCCTTGGCAATATGAATAAAAGCGTCAAGTCGCAAGCCATCTATTCCTTGAGCCAGCCAAAATTCCGCAATTTTGAGCATTTCTTGTCTTACTTTGGGATTACGCCAGTTTAAATCGGGCATGTGCTTGTCAAACAAATGGAAATAAAATTGGCCCGTACCTGCCGGATCCGGTTCCCAAACGCTGCCGCCAAAAAAGCTGCCCCAGTTATTGGGACGCTGATTATTTGCACCTGCAAAAATATAGTAGTCGCGGTATTGACTATGCGGATCACTTTTGGCCTTTTGAAACCATTCATTTTGATCAGAAGTATGGTTTAAAACAAAATCTAAAAGCACATGAATCCCTACTTGATGACAAGCAGCAATTAGAGCTTTCATATCTGCCATTGTTCCCATTCGGGGATCGATTTTAAAGTAATCTGCCACATCATAGCCGTTATCAACCTGCGGTGAAACAAAGATAGGATTTAGCCAAATAGTATTAATACCGAGCTGTTGTAAATAAGGTAATCTCTGCCTGATGCCATTTAAATCACCAATACCATCATCATTACTGTCTTGAAAAGACTTGGGATAAATTTGGTAAATTATTGCATGCTCATACCAGTGCGTCATAAATTTATACCTCCACTTAAAGTTTAGCTGAGAAACCAGGTGAGAGGCAATGGTAATGGCAATGTTACCGCTATCAAAAAAATCGCCGCTAGTTCAATTAAATTAGCGTTGTGCGGTATATTCAGGTATGTTTTTTCCTAAAAAACTATTGCATTTTTATGTGTACAGGTTCACAATAATCTTGAAATCGCTAACAGGTAAGGAGGATTTTTTTATGAAAATAAAAGCTGCTGTTGTTAAAAAAATGGGCGATCCATTTGAGATCGAAGACAATATTGATTTACACGAAGTAGGACCAACTGACTTGCAAATTCACATGGTGGCAAGCGGAATCTGCCACTCAGATGAAGCCTTGCGCAAAGGTGATTCAAGTGTTGGCTACCCGGTAATTCTAGGACATGAGGGTTCTGGTATTGTTGAAAAAGTTGGTGACCAAGTTAAAAACTTCAGTGTAGGCGATCACGTAATTTTATCTTTCTACGCTGATGGTATTTGTGATAATTGTTTAAAGGGTATCCCAACCCAATGCCGTCATTATAGCGACTATAATCTTTCCGGTGTCCGTGCAGATGGTGATGATCATTTCCAAAAAGATGGTCACAGAATTTGTGATATGTTTAACCAATCATCATTCACTACCACTACTGTAGTTGATCAGAGAAATGCAGTAAAAATTGATGATAGTATCGACTTGCGCAAGGTTGGCCCTCTAGGCTGCGGCTACGTTACCGGTTCCGGTACTGTTTTCAACACTCTGAAAGCTAGACCAGGCGATACTATTGCTGTCTTTGGTACTGGCGCAGTAGGATTAGCTGCAATGATGGCTGGTGTAATTAGTGGCTGCACCAAAGTAATAGCAGTTGATGTTGTTCCAGAGCGGCTTGAATTAGCTAAAGAATTAGGTGCCACACATACAATCAACAGTAAAGAAGAAGACCCAGTTGCCAAGATCAAGGAATTAACTGGTGGATATGGTGTTGACTGGACAGTTGATACTACTGGTGTTTCTGGCGTTATTAAAAATGCTGTTGAGGCCTTGGCACAGGGCGGCACTTGCGCAGCAATTGCCGTAACAGCTCAGAACCTGACTATTTCTACTTGGAACGATCTTTGTGTAGATGATAGAAAAGTGGTTGGCGTTAACATGGGTGATGCCATTCCACAAGTTGACATACCAAGATTGCTTGAGTTCTATCAATTAGGGAAGTTTCCATTTGATAAGACTGAAAAGTTTTATCAATTTGAAGATATTAATCAGGCTAATGCTGATTCAATTTCTGGTAAAACAATCAAACCTGTTTTAATTATCGATCCTGATTACAAACCTGAATAATAAAGAAAACAATCTTACATTAAAACCATTTCTTAGAGTCTGAGAGAATTAGTTTTTCTCCAGAAAATATGACCCCCAAATTTAGGACAAATTTGAGGGTCATATCATTCTTACTTGCCTTTGGCTTAATTTCATAATAAGATTTTGGTATTGGACAATTTAATTCTTGTTCAATACCCCAGAAATGTGTGAAATTTGGGAAAAGCAAGATATATTTATTTTTAAATAATTAATGCCAAAACTTTTTTAGTTGTTTTGGCATTTTTTGTGAGTTTATTTATATCAGTTCAATTCTCTTGCGCGGATTTCATACCGTAAAAATATACATATTAAAATCATTATTTTAAGCTAATCTGTGCTAAAATAAATGGGTGCAAAGTAAATCTGTTATTCATATTTTTTACCGTAGTTTGTGATTAAGTAAGTAGAAGTAATAATCTACTTTAGTGTTGGTGAGTGGTCAGACATGTTGTCTGTCCATTCACTTTTTTTGCCTAAAAAAGACTAGACGTCAAAAAACACATAGTAATCAAGCCGATACCTGATTATTATGTGTATTTCTGTTTGTACTTATATTTCACCTGGTTGATTCTCTTTTAACTAAGGAAGGCTTAATTAGTGCCTCTCCTTGAGGAGACCCTTTTTGATCAATTTTGCGTAAGAGCATGTTGGCCAAGAGTTCACCCATTTTAAAAATTGGCTGTTTAACGGTAGTTAACTTCAAGTTGGAAACCTGATCCAGAAAAACGCCATCGTAACCAATCACACCAAAGTCAGCCGGAACTTTAGCCTTTTCATCCTGCAATTGCCTGACCACTCCTGTAGCAATACGATCGCTGGCACAGATAAAACAAGTATCTTTAGGAAACTTGTGGAAATTATTTTTGATTACTTCTTGCGCAGCGTGACTGTGATTAGCAATGCGGTAGATTTGCGGGACCTTTTTATGCTTCTGTAAAGTATTGACATAACCCGTTTCACGCGAATACTCAAATGGCTCTCTGACATCAATGCCAATGAAAATAACGTTTTGGTATAACCGCGAAAGTGCATATTTTGTCGCCAGTTCTCCACCATACTGATTATTATTATCCACATAATCATAGCCATGATGATTTTCGCCAAATAAAATAAAGGGTTTTTTAAGGCTGTCAAATAAAGCATAATCACTGGAGCGGGCACCAGTAATCAGGTAGCCGTCAAAGTTGCCATCTTCTATTTGATTTCTGTCTGTAACCAGCTGGATGGCATATTGCTTTTTAGATAACCCGCGAGCAATACCAAATAACAGGTTCATATAATATGGCTCTGTCGTATCCACATCTTCCAGCGTGACAAATTTAATCACATTTGTCCGCTTATTTACCAAAGCCTGAGCAACATAATTAGGGTGATAATCCAGTTCATCCATCGCCTGTTCAACTAATTTGCGCAATTCATCGGTTACTTGTTCAGGATGATTAATCACCCGCGAAACTGTCATCTTTGAAACATTAGCCTTTTTAGCAACATCAAGCAAGGTTACCATCACGATTCGCCTCTAATCTAAGTACATTCGTTTTAGTTGAGCCAAGTCATCATCATTAAAGCCCAATACTTTTTTAAAAAAGGTGGGAAAATCGCCCCAGCCGCCACGAACAGTTTCCGTAATGCCGCGAATTGCTATGCCCTCACCTTTAGTGACGTTCATTTTGGAAACCATTTGCGTAATTTCATCATTACTTGGCAATTGCCGAGAAACTGCAAAATCATAAAGTTCATTGGTTAACAAATAATCACGGGCAATAGTGTCATCGTCTACGTCTAATGCCATTAAGATCAAGGCAGATACCATTCCCGTTCTGTCCTTACCAGCACTACAGTGGTAAACCAGTGCTTCATCTTCTGGCAATTCCAACAGTTCCGCAAAAACGCGGGCAAACATTTCCTGGCTGTGGGAGCTTAGCAAAGTTTGTTGATAAATCCGACCAATAAAATTATGATGCATATCAGGAATATGATGCAAAAAGCGGTAGATTGACCGGTTATTTTGCACATCATTGATATTGTCTGAGTATACCGGCAAATCAACATATTTCACATCGGGCCATGACATATCAGGTGAAGAGGACTTTTCGTATTCAGAGCGCAGGTCACAGTCGACAGTGACGCGTAACTTAGCTAATTTAACCTGGTCTCTTGCTGTTAAAGAGCTGAGTGAATCTGAACGATAAATTTTATTCCATTTAACTGTCTGACCACTTACACTTTGATAACCTCCAACATCGCGAAAGTTCATCGGACTATCTAATGCAATTATTCGATCATGTGCCACTTTCTTATCCTCCTTTTATCATAAAATTACTCACCGTGGGCAAAGACTTGGGTGGCCTTCACGGCTTTTTTCCAACCCTGATACAAATGTTCCTTTTCGCTTTCAGGCATCTTCGGTTCAAAAGTTTTACCTACTACGAAAATATCCTTTAATTCATTGACATTTTGCCAATAACCCACGGCTAAGCCAGCTAAGAAAGCTGCACCCATTGAAGTTGTTTCCAATATTTTGGCACGCTCAATTTTAATACCTAAGATGTCAGACTGAAATTGCAGCAAATAGTCATTATTGGAAGCACCGCCATCAACGCGCAAAGTCGGAATTTTAATGCCCGAATCAACTTGCATCGTATCAACTACATCTCGCGTTTGATAAGCCAGCGACTGCAGTGTGGCCTTGATAAAATCTTTGTCATTTGTTCCACGTGTAATACCGAAGACAGAACCACGGGCTTCGGAGTCCCAGTACGGTGCACCTAGCCCTGTGAAAGCCGGTACCACGTAAACCTCATTTTCAGACTTTGATAGCCTGGCTGCCTTCTCCGAATCCGCTGCCGTCTTAATCATTTTGAGCGAATCACGCAACCACTGAATAGCGCTGCCGGAAACAAAAATAGAACCCTCTAAAGCATACGAAATTTTGCCGTTTAAACCATACGCAATAGTAGTCAATAAATTATTGTCAGATTCTGTTGGTTGTTCTCCAGTATTCATCACGATAAAAGAGCCTGTGCCATAAGTGTTTTTAACCATGCCCTTTTTCAGAGCTAACTGGCCAAATAAAGCCGCTTGTTGATCACCGGCAATGCCGGCAATGGGTACGCGCCCACCAAAAAAAGTATAAGACTTGGTGTAGCCGTAAATTTCAGAATTGGACTTTACCTCCGGCAACATTACTTTAGGTATGTTAAGCAGCTTTAAAATGTCGTCATCCCAGGTTAAATCATGAATATTGAAAAGCATCGTTCTTGAAGCATTAGTATAATCAGTCACATGAACTTCACCAGCAGTTAAATTCCATAAAAGCCAGCTGTCAATTGTGCCGAAAAGCAGCTCGCCATTTTCGGCCTTTTCTTGTGCCCCAGCGACATGATCCAAAATCCAGCGAATTTTGGTGGCACTAAAATAAGGGTCAATTATCAGTCCCGTCTTCTGGTGGATCAGATTGCTATAGCCATCTTTTTTTAGCTTTTCTGCTAAGTCGGTCGTCTGCCGTGATTGCCATACAATTGCATTATAAATGGGCTTGCCGGTTTTTTTATCCCAAATTACCGTTGTTTCACGCTGGTTGGTAATGCCTATTCCTACTATTTGCTGTGGCCGCACTCCAGAATTGATGATGGCATTGGCAATTGTTGTTTGCACTGCGTGCCAAATTTCTTCTGCCTTATGTTCCACCCAGCCCGGTTGGGGAAAATATTGGGGGAATTCTTTTTGTGAAGAGGCAATTTTTCTGCCCTGATGGTCAATTATCATTGCCCTGGTTGAAGTTGTGCCTTCATCAATTGCCATAATATATTCTTTTAACATCTTTGATCCTCTCCGACAGAAAGCGGTTTTATCTTCATTTTACTACTAGGCCTTGCTTTTACAAGAAATTATTATAACATTATGCTTGTTTTAAGTTATACTGGTTACATAGAGCTTTTATTAAAATGGGGATATATCAAAAATGAAAAAAGAAATTATTGCTTTAACAATTGCTGGCAATGACAGCGATGGTAGTGCGGGAATGACCGCTGACCTGCATTCTTTTTATGCTAGGCAAGTTTATGGTATGGGGCTTTTGACAGCCGCAGTAGCTGGTAATACTACTGGAATTTACGCCCAGGAAGTCATGCCAATTCCTTTTATTCAAAAGCAGTTTGATGTCCTAAACGATGATTTTAAAATTGATGCACTTAAAACCGGTATGCTTGCTAACAAAGACGTAATTGCTTGTGTTGCCGCCAATTTGCATAAATATGACATGGGTAAAATTGTGCTTGATCCGGTCATCATGACTAAGCATGGTGATACCCTACTTGATGATGATGCTTACCAAGCGTTTCTTGAGCAATTAATGCCACTGGCTGACATTATTACGCCTAATTTTTATGAACAGAAAAAGTTAACAGGCTTAAGTTTAGATACTAAAGAAGAAATTCGCCAAGGTGCTAAAAAGCTGCAGGAAATGGGCGCTAAAAATGTTTTAATGAAGGGGCGCCATGATAACTCCCAGCAGTCCCAAGTGACTGACATCTTGTTAACTACAGATGGCGAATTCCACGAATTTACCAAGCCTTTCATTAATACAGATAGAATTAATGGTACAGGCGACACTCTATCTGCTGTAATTGCTGCCGAATTAGCCAAAGGCCAATCGATTATCGCTAGCGTTCAAACAGCCAAGGACTTTACTTATGAAGCTATTGCTCACCCAATTGCAGTTGGCTCCAAATACGGTCCAATCAATCATTTTGCAGCGCAGCAAAATCTTAAATAACTATTCTTTGCCCACTTCTAACTATTAAGATATACTTTAAACAAGAAAATAGGGGTTGGTAAATAATGGCTAACAAAACAATCAAGATTGCATATTTATACGAAGACCTGATGAATACTTACGGTGATTCTGGCGACGTTAAAATTATCAGGTTTTTGCTAAAAAAACAGGGCTATGATACACAAGTTGATAATATTTCTCTTGGTGATCAATTCAACGCTTTTGATTATGACTTTGTCTTTTTTGGCGGTGGACAAGATTTTGAGCAAACTGTTGTTGCTAAAGATTTACCGCGTCATAAAGAAACTTTGACAAAGTATATTAACGCGGGCAAGCCTATGGTAGGTGTCTGCGGTGGCTATCAGCTAGTGGGCACATATTATAAAACCAATGCCGGAGTGACAATCAAAGGGTTAGATATTCTACCTTTCCATACCGTTTTTAAGGCAGATAAGCGCATGATTGGTGATACCCGCTACATGAGTGAATGGGGCGAAGTCAAGGCCTTTGAAAATCATTCCGGGCAAACCTATTTTGACGATCAAGATAAGCTGCATCCCTTAGGAGAAATGATTGAAGGCTACGGCAACAATCCCCAAGACCACGTCGAAGGTTTACGCTACCGCAATTTTATCGGTACCTATTCTCACGGACCGTTGTTAAAAAACTTGAATGTCGCTAACGCCATAGTCAAGATGATTCTAGAATGGCATAATGAGCGTATCAAATCATAGACTATCGGAATAATTTTAATAACAAAAAAGCTACTAGGCGTAGTAAATGATATGACCCCCAAAATTAGGACAAATTTGGGGGTCATTTTTATGTCTAAATTATCTAAACAAGACAAAATTGAAATTTTTCATCTTTGGCAGAACTATCAGGTTGGAGCAGTTCACTTGTTACCATCGTAGAACATTTGCTAGCGCATATTGTGATACATCAGGGTCAGTGCCTTATCAGTGGCGGTACGATCACTGACTAACAGCTGCTTTAAATATTCCTGTTCCTGGCCCTCTTCAATCATAGATGGTTCAAACTCGCCCCGGTAAGTTGCTACACTGCCTGAACCATTACGCAAATATCCTGGAAAGGCCGCCGTATCGCGGGCAACAATCGCATTAAGCCTCTTTTCCATGTTTAAGTCC
>NZ_JACFPK010000011.1:0-46872 GCF_016102025.1 Lactobacillus sp. M0393
GCTTCTAATTTTGTTTTTTGTAAATATTTAGACATAAGAAAACCCCCGAATTGGAATCTTTGTCCAATTCTGGGGGTTAACTTCATTTCTGGGTGGTTTTTTTTGATGTAAACTTAATTATAATTAAGTTGAAAAGTGTATGTATAAAGCAGATAATTGAATTAAGTATTTTAAATTTAAGAAGGAAAATAATTATGAATATTAGTTATGAGAAAGATTGGCGTGCCATAGTACCTACACTGTGTTGGAGTTGGATTACTGCTTTTATTTTAGCTATTCCAAAATTAATTGATATTTACACTACAGATTATTATTTAGACAATCAAGCTGGAGTAGTTGTTTATAAACATGGTTTGATTAATAAAAGACAAGAAAACATTGACCTTTATCGTATTAAAAACATTTCTTCAAGAGAAAACATATTTAGTGGAGGCTATATCTATGTTACATTTACCGACAGAACGGTGAAAACACTCCCATATATAAGAAATGCAAATGAGGTTTCTATTCGTCTGAGAAACATTGCTAATACAAAGCGTGTTGAGCAGGGAGTAAAACCAATTGAAATTTTAAAATAATAAAGGGCAATTTAGGAAATTGCTCTTTATTATTTTTATGCCGTGTGAATGCCGTGCGGAACAATAATAAAAGCTTGTAATATCTGATATTACAAGCTTTTTAACTTAACTTAAGGAGAGTACAGGATTTGAACCTGCGCGCCAAGGAAAAACTTGGTTCGCCGGATTTCGAGTCCGGTGCATTACCACTCTGCCAACTCTCCGTAACGAATAACATTATACCTTATCTAAAATTTTTTTCAACTTGTTGTTTATCCATAAAACTGGGTAATAGTCAGTATTCTGCATTTTTAATTATCGTGTAATGAAAAAGATAATGTTGTAAAAAATAATAATAAATGTTAAGCTACAAATTAATTTAAAATTAACTTAATTAATATTTTATTTAGACAGCTTGCAGAAAAGGGTGTAGCAATGGACGGTTACCTAACTAAAAAAGCAGCAATTAAAGAAACACTTCCTACTATATTTGGCTACATTGGTATCAGTGTAGCTTTTGGAATTATCGGTAAAGCAAGTGGCTTTTCTACCATCGAAGTATCTTTAATGTCACTTATTATTTACGCTGGATCGGTTCAGCTGACAACTCTCAATATGCTGGTTGCCGGCAGCCCTATAGCCTCAATTGTATTAGCGGCTTTTTTAGTTAATTCACGAGTAATCCTGATGAGCACAACTGTCGCAGGCTATTTAAAACAAGAAAATTTAAAAAGAAATATTTTGATTGGAACTTTCCTCACCGATGAGAGTTTTGCTCTTAGTATGAATAAAATAAATTACACCAATGGTAAATTAAACTTTACCTGGTTTAATACTGTCAATATTATTTCCTATTTGACTTGGCAAGCTGGAACACTTCTCGGTGCTATATTAGGCGGCTTTATTACAGATCCTAAAAAGTTAGGACTGGATTTTGCCATTGTAGCGATGTTTATCGGACTACTTTATTTGCAGGTGCTGGGTGACAAAAATCTTAATAAGATATTACAGATAATTGTAATATTAATATCTTTTGCGCTGACCTACTTATTGACAATTGTTTTGCCCGCTAATTTAGTAGTAATAGTTGTTACTTTGATCGGCTGCAGTTTAGGAATGGTGCTCAAACATGTCTTCTTCTAAATATATTTTAATAACGATAGCTTTTTGCGGAGTGACCACTTTGCTTTCAAGAGTGATACCATTTGTTTTATTGAAAAAATTCTCATTGCCACCAAGGTTGGTTGAATTTCTATCTTTTGTTCCCATAGTAATTATGGCTGCACTCTGGTTCAGTAATTTAATTATCGCTAGGCCAGGTCACTTGCCTGAATTTAATTGGCAGTATGTTCTGGCATCCCTGCCAACCTTTGTGGCTGCAGTCATTAGTAAGTCTCTATTAGTCATTGTGATAGTGGGAATGATTTCCCTAGCGGTTCTGCGTTTAATTTAAAAACAGATTATAAGACTATATGATCCCCGAAATTAAGACAATTTCGGAGGCCATATTTTTAATTCTAAATTAGCTAATAAGATAAGATTGAAATTCATGAAAATCCCACTCTTATTCCTTTAAGTCTCCAATTGTCTTGAGGTAGGTTTTGATTTTTTGTTCTACAAACTCAATATTATCTTCAATTTTCTTTTCTTCTTCATGTAGATTATCTAATTGATTAAATAATAAAACTAATCTTTCGGGGATAGTTTGATCGCCCGCATAACGTAATTTGGCATATTTTTGCATTTCTCTAATGCTCATGCCTGTCTTTTTTAAGCGTGAGATAAAACTGATCCAAGCTACATCTTTTTCGCTATAAACCCGGCGATTGTTCTCATCTCGCTTCGGGAAAAGTAATTTTTGCTTTTCATAATAGCGTAATGTGTCAATTGAAAAACCACTAAGTTCTGAAAATTGACCAATTGAATACTTCATCTAATTTCCTTTCAAAAATAATTTTGACTTCAATAAATAGTATATCGTCATATTTTATTACTTCAAAATTTTTTGAAAAGTAGTTGACATGGACTATACTCCAGCAATTATTCTGAAACTTGTTAAATATTAGAAAACAAAATGAAAAGGAGAAAACTATGACAAACGATGAACGCTATCAAAAGGGTCTGGAAAATTTAGAGAAAGTGGACAGGGAAGGAGGGCAGTCAGTTATTGATTCACTTTCTGGCTTATCAGAAGATGTGGGCCGCTATATTATTGAATTTGCTTTCGGTGACATCTATGACCGGAAAGTTTTAGATTTGAAGCAAAGAGAAATGATTACTATCACAACTTTGTTGACGCAAGGTGACACTGAACCACAATTGAATGTTCATATTAATGGTGCCTTAAATGTTGGCTTAACTCCTGAAGAGGTAATTGAAACCTTTATTCAAACGATTCCCTATGTTGGATTTCCTAAAGTCCTGAATGCGATTACTGTTGCAAAACAAGTATTTAAAGACCGCGGAATTGATTTCACTAAGTCTCATAAGAGTGAATAAAGTTATGATAAAAACTAGTTGCTGTTAACAAGTATGCTAGTTTTTTAATTTCATGCTTTTAAAATGTTAGCGAATGTGCTTTTTTAGCATTAAAGGCCAGAATATTTGAATTTAGGTTAATTAATATTTTGTATTAATGATTAAAGAAAGTGTTATATGGGAAGTTCATTATCAAAACGTGCTGCTGTGTCTGATACTATTCCAACTGTTTGTGGTTATCTGGGAATTGCAACTGCTTTTGGCGTGATCGGTCGAGCCACTGGTTTTTCGACTATTACTGTAATTTTAATGTCGCTTATTATGTACGCTGGCTCGGCAGAATTTACTACTGTTAGTATGCTGGCGGTGGGTAGTCCAATAGGTTCAATTATTTTTGCCGCATTTATGGTCAACTCAAGAATGATTTTAATGAGTACGACTGTTGTGCCCTATTTTAAAAAAGATAGTTTGGGTAAGGGCGTTTTAATTGGTACGCTTTTAACTGATGAAAGCTTTGCTTTAGCTATGAATAAAATTAATTATACAAACGGTAAAATGAATTTTACCTGGTTTAATACCGAAAATATCATTTCTTATGCAGCCTGGGTTAGTGCAACAATGATCGGTGCGGTGCTGGGCAATTTTATTAAAAATCCCCAAAAATTAGGACTAGATTTTGCAAATGTGGCAATGTTTATTGGGTTATTATATTTGCAAATAAAGGGTGATAAAAATCTAAATAAGCTGCTGCAAGCAATAGTAGTTTTATTGACATTGGCGTTAACATACGGTTTAACGATATTTTTGCCCGCCAATTTAGTTATTATTGTTGTTACGCTTATCGGATGTACATTAGGGATGGTAATAAAACGTGTCTTCTTCTAACTATATATATTTAACAATTATCGGTTGTGGAATTGCAACTTGGTTATCCCGGGTACTGCCTTTTTTTCTATTAAAAAAATTTTCTTTACCAAAAGTGGTAATTGAGTTTTTATCATTTGTGCCAATTGTCATAATGTCAACTATGTGGTTTTGCAATTTATTCATAGCTCAACCAGGACAATTACCCAAGGTAAGAGTAGATTTTTTAATTGCTTCGGTACCAACTGTGGTAGCAGCAATTATTAGTAAATCTTTGCTAGTGATTGTAATTGTAGGCATAATATCTTTAACGGTTCTACGCTTAATTTAGAAAATTTAAGTTAAAAATGGTAGAATATTAATATTATAAATATTTTGGTTGGAGTTTAAGGCTTTCAAGAATTGTTCTTTGGTTTGGGTTGCCAAAGCAATTTGTGAAGGCCTTTTTTTGCTGGAGAAAGCGGTAGTGCAAATGAGATTTTTAGGTATGCTGAGCGTTATTTTATTAGCCACGCTAATTGGAGGACAATTTAGTGCCAGATTAAAATTACCGGCAGTTGTTGGTGAATTGCTGGCTGGAATAATAGTTGGTCCTGCAGTTCTTAATCTTGTGCAACCTACAGAAATTATAAAAGTATTCTCCGATATTGGTGTGATTTTTTTAATGTTTTTGGCTGGCCTTGACAGTGATCTGAAAACTTTGAAAAGGTTACTGCGTCCCAGTGTATTGGTGGCTGGATTTGGTATGATTGTACCAATTATTATTGCTTATTTCACTGGTATTCTTTTTGCATTTTCTCAAGTGGAGAGTTTATTTTTAGGTTTAACGTTTTCAGCCACTTCTGTTTCGATTTCTGTTGCTGTTTTGCAAGAAATGGGGCGCTTACAAGGAAAAGAGGGCATGACAATTTTAGGCGCAGCGGTAGCAGATGATTTGCTCTCAATAATACTTTTGAGCATTGTTAGCGGACTAACGGGTGTATCTGAACCTGGCTCAAATAAGGGTAAAGATTTAATTCTAAGCCTACTGACCCAAGCAGCATTCCTGATACTTTTAGTTTTTGTTAGTGTTTACGTTATACCCCGTTTGATAAATTTAAGTCAGCGTCTGACACTGCCGGTCCCGGAGACATTAGTGGCAATGATTATTGTAGTATTGGCTTCTTGGGGGGCTGAGAAGGTAGGTCTTAGTAACGTGATTGGAGCCTTTTTTGCCGGACTGGCATTGAATCGTACTTCAGCGCAAAAAACTCTCAAAAAGAATTTTACGGTAATTGGCTACAGCAGCTTTATTCCCATCTTTTTTGTTAGTATTGGCTTAAACATGAGTATTAAAGGTATTTTAAATGACTTTATTTTGTTTTTTGTCTTAGTAATTGGCAGTGTTTTTTCCAAATTGGTGGGAGCTGGTTTAGGAGCCAAAATTGCTGGTTTTAGTAATTCTAGTTCTTTAATAGTTGGAACCGGAATGGTTTCGCGCGGTGAAATGGCTCTTGTGGTTGCGCAAATGGGCTTAACCAACCATTTACTTGCACCTGCGGCTTATTCAACTGTAATCGGAGCAATCATTATGACCACTGTAGTCTCGCCTTTTCTCCTAAAATGGTCAATATCAAAAATGGCTCAGAAGTAATGAAACTCCAAAATACCAATTACTAAGGCCATAATCATTTGCCTGGCCATCTAGTCAAATCTCTTAAAATTGCTTAAAAGTTATGATAATATGGAAAACATATTTTTTAATGTTAAATTTAAGCAGAAGGTAGGAAGGTCGAATGAAAATTCAGCCAGGAGCTGAAATATTTAAATTAAGATGGTATATTCAGCAAATGCGGGGTTGGAGCTTTAAAACCTATTTATTATTAATGTTGGGAATAGGCATTATCATTGGTGCTACTGTGGCATCGCCCATCAGTCAAATTTCTTTGTTAACGATGATTGCTGCTATTCTGGGCTTTACGTGCACCCTTGCTATCACTAACGCTAGGCAAATTAACGGCATCTTGGGTTTAGTTTCCGCTGCAATTTATATTATAATTTCTGTCTATGCGAAAAATTACGCTAATGTGATTTTGCAAACTATTTATATTTTGTTATTAGATCTGCCAGTCTTAATGTTATCGTCATGGTCTAAAGATACGGAAAAACATATTCATGGGTTGACGCTGAAAAAATGGCTTATGACAGTTAGCTTTTTTACTATAGTTTTAGCTTTACTTTATCTGTTGGACACTAAAATTTTTATTAGTCCACGTCCTGTAATTGATGCAACTGCGGGTGCAATAGGGATTACCGGCTCGCTTCTTTGTATGTTGCATTTTCGCGAGCAGTATTACTTTTGGACTGTGCAAGGAATTTTTTCAATTATTTTATGGGGAGTTACTGCCTTTCAAGGTGACGCTAATCTTACATTATTTTTAACGTATATTTTGTATTTAACCAATGATTTACTTGCTTTTACTGATAAGCATGTCCACTGGTTTCATTAACAAAAAAGAAGTCTTTTGTGCACAAGACTTCTTTTATTTTTCCAAATGTTCTTTCACAATTTTACTTAAGATTTTAGTTGCACCCTTACCGGCCTTATCATCGTAATAATATTGATAGCGCGTATCATTATCATAGGCATTAACAATACCCAAGTGAATTTTAGTAGAATAATTTGGCATGATGATCTGCAGCCATTTTTGGTGATTTTTAAAAATAGCAGCACTTAAAACTTTTTCTTGCTTGGGATCATTAACAACTGCTTGTAAATCTCGTACAAGATCGGCTTCTGTTTCTTTCATTTTATGATATTTTTCTTCAGTTAGTTGATTTGTTTTAGCCATGTTTCCCTCCAACGAATTATTCAGATACTTAAATTACTATAGCAACAAAATAGGTAAAAATCACATAAAAATACGTAGATTTAATTCCAGATAATTGGTAAAGCTAAGCAGATGCTAAGAAATCCGCTAAATAAAGCGCTATAATAAAGAGAGAGGCGAATTAATGATTACTTTTGTTTGGGCAGAAGATCAAAAACACCAAATTGGTATAGATGGACATTTACCTTGGAAATTGCCTGCAGATCTACACCACTTTAAAAAAATTACTTATGGACATCCAATTATCATGGGTCGCAAAACTTTCGTGAGCTTGCCTCATCTTTTACCTGGGCGCAAACACGTTGTTTTGACGACCAGCTTAACATTAAAAAATAAATATCGTGATAATAACCAGGTTTCAATTATTAAATCTGTCAAAGAATTACAGGACTGGATCAAGGAGCATAAACAGCAAAACCTCTGTGTGATAGGTGGTAATTCGGTTTTTAACGCTTTAAAAAATCAGGTAGATTGTTTAGAAAAAACTGAAATAATAGCAACTTTTAAAGCTGATGTCACAATGACGAAAATTAATTATGATGACTTCATTTTAGTCAAAAAAGAATTTCATCAGCCTGACAACGTTAATCTTTATCCTTATAAATTTCTAACATATATGAGAAAGGAGAAATAACATGAAACAAGTTATTACTTCAACGATCACTTTTATAATCTGTATTATGATCTTAATTAGCAGCTTTTTTCTGGCAGAAAACTTAAATCATAACTATTGGTGGCAAGTAATTGGCATGGCCATTGTCACTTTTGCTGTTGGACAATATTTTTTCGCAATAATAAAATCATACCAATCGACCAAAAAATAATTTATTTTTTTGGTTGACAGAATATTTTTTCAATGTTAAATTAATAAACAATTAAATAATTAATACATCTTGAAAAGCAGAGTAGCTAAGTTTTTGTTAATAAAGAGAGCTGACGTTTGGTGAGAGTCAGTTAACAAGACCTAGTGAACATGGGCTTGAAATGATGACTGCTGGTGATATTTAGCTAGTGGCGGAATTGCATCCGTTATAATTGCAAGCTATTGTTAGATAGCTGTTGAGGTTTATTACGTGAGTAATAGACAAATTAAAGGTGGTAACACGAAGCACTCGTCCTTATTTGAGGAAGAGTGCTTTTTTTATTGAAAAATTGGGAGGTTTTTCTGATGACAAAAAAGAGTCGCAATATAATTATCGGAGTGATTGCAGCAATTATAATTATTGCTGTCGGTTGGTTTAGTTTTGGTAAAAAAAGTGGTGACCAAAAGAGCAATCACGTTGTTACTGTGGGTATTGTTAGTGAAACAAAGCCAAAACAAGTTATTTGGAACAAAGCTGCAAAATTGGCTAAAGAAAAATATGGAGTAACGATTAAGATCAAGAACTTTACCGATTACAATCAACCTAACAAGGCAGTTAAAAGTGGGGATATCGACCTTAATTCATTTCAACACTATGCATTTTTGAAAGCGTGGAACAAAGCAAATCACGGTGGTGTAGTTGCAATTGGTCGAACTGAAATTAACCCTATTAGACTATATTCTAAGAAGTACCACAAACTCAGTGATATTCCAAAGGGTGCAACCATAGCTGTGCCAAATGATGCAAGTAATGAATCTCGTGCACTCTTTGTTCTCAAAAATGCTGGTCTGATTAAGTTACGTAAAGGTAAAATTTTAGTTTCTGCTGCAGACGTAATTAAAACTTCTAAGAACATCAAAGTTAAAGAAGTTAGTGCTGATCAATGTGGTCGAGTAATTAATTCTGTTGATGCCGCTGTGGTTAACAATGACTTTGCCGGTCCTGCAGGTTTAGGTAAGAAGCAGACAATTTTTGTTGAGCCTGTTAACAAAGATTCTCTGCAATGGGTAAACATCATTTGTGCAAAGAAAGGTCAGGAAAAGAATAAAGATTACCAGGCAGTGGTAAAAGCATATCAAACAGCTGAAACTAAGCGTCTAGACAAAAAATATTATGGCGATATGACTAAACCTGCTTGGGACGTTAAGTTTTAATGATCGGAGAAGATTGTAAATGGGTATTATTGATTTAGAACACGTTAGTGTGGATTTCCCTAGTAAAAAAGGCAAAATTGTTCAGGCTGTTCATAATGTTAGCTTAACAGTTGAAAAGGGTGATATCTATGGCATTGTAGGCTTTTCCGGAGCAGGTAAGTCTACACTAGTTAGAACAGTCAACCTTTTACAAAAACCAACTGCAGGCAATATTAAGGTAAATGGTACTGACTTTGTCAAAGATGGTAAGCAAGTAATTGCTAATAAGGATTTACAACTAGCTCGCAGAAAGATCGGCATGATTTTTCAAAATTTCAACCTATTAAACGAAATTAGCGTAGTTGATAACGTGTCTTTTGCCCTGAAACATTCTGGATTGAAAGAAAAAGAAATTAAAGAAAAGTCATTAAAATTGTTGGACCTGGTGGATTTAAAAGATAAAGCAAATTCATACCCAGCTCAACTTTCTGGGGGTCAGCAGCAAAGAGTTGCTATTGCCAGGGCTCTAGCAAACGAACCAGATATATTGATTTCTGATGAAGCTACGAGTGCACTCGATCCTCAAAATACATTGCAAATTTTAACTTTATTAAAGAAGTTACAAAAAGATCTTAACCTAACCATCGTACTGATCACACATGAAATGGCTGCAGTCAAAAAAATCTGTAACAAAGTAGCGCTAATGCAATCTGGTCAGGTGATCGAAAATGGCAATCTCCGTGAAGTAGTCTTGCATCCGCAAAAAGATTTAACTAAGAGTTTTGTTGGTGGATCTTTGGAAGTTATTAATACTCTAAGGTCTCTTAAGATTAATAAATTAGATAACGATAATGAAGCTATTTATCAACTTGTTTATAGTATGGCTAACGTTACTAAAACTATTATTATTGATTTATACCGTAAAGTCGGGGTTGAAGCTAGTATGCTATATGGTAACGTAGAACTGCTTGATGATGAGCCAATTGGAACTCTGCTTGTTCAAGTTAAAGGTGATAAGACAAAACAGCAAGAAACAGTAGATTATTTGAGAAAAGAAAAAGTCGCTGTTACTCGTTTGAACGAAAAGGGGGATCTTTATGAGTAGTTGGTTTAGCAGAGTTTTTCCCAATGTTGTGCAACTGGGCTGGCTAGGTGATACTGGCTGGGGAACCAGCATTTTTCAAACATTATATATGACTTTTTGGTCCGGAATATTTGGGGGAATTTTAGGTTTAATTTTCGGTGTAATTTTGGTTCTGACCAAAAGTGATGGAATAAGACCTAATAAATTCTGGTTCAATGTTTGCGATAAAATAGTTTCAATTTTTCGTGCTATTCCGTTTATTATCTTGCTAGCGTTTATAGCACCAGTTACTCAAAAAATTGTCGGAACTCAGATAGGTATAAAAGCGGCTCTGGTTCCATTAACATTGGGCGTTTTTCCTTTTTATGCCCGTCAAGTTCAAGTGGCTTTAGAAAGCGTTGATCACGGTAAAATTGAGGCAGCACAGAGCTTGGGTGCAACGATTTGGGATATTATTTTTAGTGTTTATTTAAATGAAGCGAGATCAGAACTTGCTCGTGTTTCTACCGTTACAATTATTAGTTTAATTGGTTTAACTGCAATGGCTGGAGCCATTGGTGCAGGCGGCTTGGGTAATACAGCAATTTCATATGGATACAATCGCTTTAACAATGATGTCACACTTGTAGCAACAGTGCTGGTTATCATTTTGATATTTATCATTCAAGTGATCGGTGACTTTTTCGCTAAGAAGTTAAATCATCAAAGTCGCTAAAAAATATAAAAAAATAAAAACAACGAGGTAAACTCGTTGTTTTTTTCGTATTTAAATATAGAGCTATTTAACTGCATCTTTCAAAGCTTTACCAGGTTTAAACGCAGGAACCTTAGTTGCAGGAATAGTTAAAGTTTCGCCAGTTTGTGGGTTTCTACCTTTTCTAGCTGCACGATTACGTACTTCAAAAGAACCAAAACCTATAATTTGTACTTTTTCACCTTTAGCCAAGTTATCCTTGATTGATCCGATTAAAGCATCGATGACTTTTTCTGCCACGTTTTGCTTAAGTTCTGCTCTTGCTGCAACCTCTTTAGTGAGTTCAGATTTGTTAATTGAAGCCATAATTCTTCTCTTTTCTATAAAAATTTATACTTATTCAATGCTGTTAAATAGTTCGTATTTTTCTATACTAATCCACCTAAAGCATTGTGTCGCTTGATATCCGGCAACTTTTATTATTTTAGCACAGATAATGCTACCTTCAATAGTAAAAAGCTAAATGTTAACTTAATTTTTGTTGATCTAACAAGCGGTTGACCATTTGCAGATAGTTCAAATAAAGAGGTTTGAAGCGAGAATGTTTTTCTTTTTGCCAAGGCTTGGGTTTACCGCAAAAATGCAAAATTGAAGTGTTTTTCATGACCCATTCTGTGTTAATTTCACCAGTGCTTCTAGTCAAGTAAACTGAAAAAGCTCTTGCATCATAGTTCCAACGTGTTTCAGGAATTTTGAGTATATCCTCGCCATATAAGTAGTTTAGAATATCCTGATCAGGCAAAATCAGGGTATCATGATGTTGTTCAATTGCTTGAGTGATATCTTCAATTTTGATCTTTTTTCTCATTTGGTCCAAATCCATTAACATTATTCCAGAGTTAAAGTATCCAGTTGAAGTCCCAAGTCTGATATTATTGATTGAACTCATAATATCTGTTAAACCCTCATGAACCGAAGCAGCAAACATTTTACCTTCAAGATCTAATTGCCATAATGGCACGACTGAGTTTATAACTAATATGTCCGGATCAAGGTAAATAATTCGATGTAAGTTTGCAGGCAAAATTTTACTTGAAAGTAGCCTAAAGTACATTTCCTTGGGGTAATCATGTAAGTTTAGCAATGATTTTGGAAATTTAATTTTTTTGTTCATAGTTAGGGTTGATACTTTAATTCTAATTTTTGTACCAAATTTTTTAAGTTTATTTAGAGCATGTTGATCAATATTATCGTAAATTAACCAGACATGGAACTTCTCAGTCATATTGTTCAGTCTGAGGGAATACATCATCACTTCAAGTGGTTTGATATAGTTTTGGTCAATAGTAACCAATATTTCGATCGGTTCTTTTTGAGGATTATTCATAAAGTCTTCCTTTACCAGTTTCTTGTTTATTTTCACTATTTATTAGTATAAAGCAAAACATGTTAAGATACCTCATAATATAAGTTGTAAAAATAACATAGTGTGAAAATATCATAACTAAATTTGTTGTCTTAGATTTTACCAAGGAAATTATTTATTCAAAGTAGTAGAATGTATATAAATAAAGTTTTAACAAAGAGGTATTAACATGAAGAAAAAATTATTGCTAAGTTTAACTGGAATTACTTCTTTAATATTGGGACTATCTGTTAGCAAACCAGTTGTAGCTGCAAATTCGTCAATTCAAGGACAGAATCCTGCTACAGCTAAAGAAACAAATACTGCAACTCAGAGTGACAGCAATAAGGAACAAACTAACTCAAACGAAACATCTACTACTGGCAATTCATCCAAAAATACTAATAATTTAAGTAAAGTTTTAAAGTATTTGCAAAAAAGTGTCATATTAAAAAAGCCAGCATATATTTATGATAACAAAGGCAAAAAGATAAAAAATAAAAAACTAAAAAAAGGAACAATTATATATGTTTCCGGTCTTAATACTGCTAAAGGAAACCGCTTTTTACAAATAAGTACTAAAAGTAAGAAAAAACAATATATTAAACCAGGAAATGTTAAAATTCTAAAAATTAAAGTTTATAAAGTTAAGAAAAACGCCAAAGTTTACGACAAAAAGGGTAGACTAGTGGTAATAGGAAATAAATATCCGTTTGTTAAAAAAGGAGTAAAGATTCCCGTCTATTACCTGAAGAAAATTAATGGGCAAAAATTTGCGGGAATTTCTAATACCCAATTTTTAAAATGGTCTGATTTAGTTCATAAGACTAATTAAAATTGCTTTATAATAATGGTAGTTAAAAATTTACAGAAAGAGGTACTAAAATGACTGATGCAGTTTTAAAGAGAGTAGCTATCAGGAAATATACGGCTGAAAAAGTCTCTGAAGACGACATAAAAGTATTGATTGCAGCATTTCAAGCTTCACCTTGTGGTATGCACCAAGCTGATGTGATGCAGATGACAGTGGTTGAAGATGAGAATTTGTTATCTGAAATTGAACAGGTAACAAGCAATGCTTGTTACAATGCTCCTTTATTGTTTATTATTAATGTCAAAAAAGGTAATGAATTTGGTGAGAGAGATGCTTCAGTTGCTGCAGAAAATTTGATGGTAGAGGCAGCAACACTTAACTTGGGTTCAGTTTATCTAATGAATGCAGCAAATGTGTTAAATTCTGCTAAAAGTTTAGAACAAAAGTTGGAAGTTCCAGAAGATTTTGAAACTAGTGTCATTGTGGCCTGCGGACATGCTGCAGAGCAACCAAATGATGACAGGTCAAATAGATATAAAGTTGTAAGAAAATAACTGCTTTAAAAGACTTAATATTAAAACTGTAGTCCTATTTTTAACTGATGTGGCTACAGTTTTTTTGACAAGAAAATTAAATTTATTAAAGCCAGAATGGTTTATGGCTATCTTACTTGATATAATAATTATGTAAGCGTTACATTTTTTTACTTAAGGAGCAAGTTTCATGAAAAAGATTATTAATGATCCAGCAAATGTTGTACCGGAAATGGTTGAAGGAATGGTCAGATCATATCCCCAGTATATTGCCAAGGTTAAGGATACTGAAGCTGTTATGAGAGCAGATAAAGATTCTATGACGGGAAAAGTCGGTATTGTAAGTGGCGGAGGTTCAGGTCATGAACCTACTCATGCTGGTTTTGTGGGCAAAGGAATGCTTAGTGCAGCTGTTTGCGGACAAGTTTTTACTTCCCCAACTCCAGATCAAGTATATGAGGCTATTAAGGCTGTTAATCAAGGTCAGGGCGTTTTTTTAGTAATTAAAAATTATTCAGGCGATGTGATGAATTTTGATATGGCTAAAGATATGGCTGATATGGACAATATTAAGGTCAAGTCAATTGTGGTAGATGATGATATTGCCGTCGAAAATAGTACATTTACCCAAGGAAGACGAGGAGTAGCAGGAACTTTGTTCATGCACAAGATTTTAGGAGCAATGGCTCAAAATGGTGCCAGTCTAGACGAGATTGATGCGACAGCCAAAAAGGTATTGCCTAATATTAAAACAATCGCGGTTGCTTTGTCTGCTGCTACCAATCCTGAAACAGGTAAACCCGGTTTTGTTCTCAAAGATAATGAAATTGAATACGGTATTGGTATTCACTCAGAGCCTGGATACCGGCGTGAACAGATTAAACCTGCTAAAGATTTAGTAACGGAATTAGTGGGCAAATTAAATGATGAAATGCATTTAGACCAAAATAAGAAATATGCTGTGTTGGTAAATGGTATGGGCGCTACACCATTAATGGAACAATACATTTTTAGTAATGATTTACTTAACAAACTAGCAGAGTTCAATGTCAAGCCAGCTTTCATGAAAGTGGGTAATTACATGACTTCGCTTGATATGGCAGGTATTTCACTCACAATATTTGAATTAGCTGATGACAAGTGGCTTGATTATCTCAATCAGCCAGTAGAAACAATTGCTTGGTAAAAGGAGAAGTTAATATGGGCTTAACAGTTAAAAATGTGATTGAATGGATGAATAATTTTTCTGCTAAAATTGAACAAAATAAGCAATTTTTAAGTGATCTGGATACTGCGATTGGCGATGGTGACCACGGTTTTAATATGAGCCGAGGTATGACAGCGGTTAGTCAAAAATTAAGTACTGAGCCCAAAACCATCACAGATGCTTTTAAGCAAATCGCTATGACTCTCATTTCTACAGTTGGTGGGGCCTCTGGTCCACTTTATGGAACTGCTTTCTTGGAAATGGCGAAGAAAAGCAGCACAAGTTCAGACATAGGAGACTTACTGGCTGCTGCATTGACAGGTATTAAAAAACGTGGTGGTGCTGAACCTGGTGATAAAACCATGGTTGATGTGTGGACCGCATTAGTTCCAGAAGCTAAAACCAATAAGCTAACACAGGAAAAAATCGCTTCAGCTGTAGAGGCAACCAAAGACTTAGTTGCCAAAAAAGGTCGTGCTTCATATTTAGGCGAAAGATCAAAAGGCCATGTTGATCCTGGCTCGCAATCAAGTGGGTACCTTTTTGAGGCGTTACTTGAAACAGAAGGTATCTTATGAGTTTAGGCATTACTTTAGTATCCCATGTTCCAGAGATTGTAACCGGTTTGTCTGAGCTGTTGGGACAGGTTGCAAAAGATGTGTCAATTACCACTGCGGGTGGAACTAACGCTGATGATCTTGGCACCAGTATGGACAAAATTTTGCAGGCTTTTTCTGAAAATAAAGCTGATGAAATATTGGCATTTTATGATTTAGGCAGTGCCAAAATGAATCTTGAACTAGCAACGGAAATGACATCTAAAAAGATTCATCTATATGATGTAGCCTTTATCGAAGGGGCTTATACTGCCGCTACTTTAATTGAGGCGGGGGTCGAGTTAACGGAGATAGAAGGACAGCTTAAGCCCCTAGCCCTAAAGAAATAGAATAAATACCAGATTTATATTGAGTAAAAATAACATTAAGCGTATCTTAACTTAATTTTAGCCGAAAAATTCAGAAACTCTTTTAAATCTTATGTTATAAAATAACAACAAATTGAGATTTTTTGGAAAGATAGTTTTATTTAAAGAAAGGGTTTACATAGGTAGAATTTTATAATATATTGGATCTGGGAGTAATTTACTACTAAACATTATTTTGGGTTTCAAAAGGAAGTCCAATAATCGAAGTAGGAGATTAAAAATGAATAATAGCTTAACAATGCAAGTAGTGGGAGAGTTCCTCGGAACTATTATCTTGGTGTTGCTTGGAGATGGCGTTTGTGCCGGTGTCAATTTGAATAAGTCGAAGTCAAAGGGCAGTGGCTGGATCGTTATTTCTTTTGGCTGGGGCTTTGCCGTGACGTTTGGTGTATTCTGTGTTAGCTGGCTTTGCCCGGGTCACTTTAATCCTGCAGTGTCACTAGGTATGGCAATTGCCAATAAGTTGCCATGGTCATCCGTTTTGCCTTATATGCTGGCACAAACAGCTGGAGGCTTTATCGGTGGTATCTTAGTATGGCTAACCTATTTTCCTCACTGGCAAGAAACAACTGATCAAGATGGCATTTTAGGGTCGTTTGCTACGACACCAGCTATAAGAAATTACGGTTGGAATTTCTTTACTGAGACGATTGCTACCTTTGTTTTGGTATTTGGCTTGTTGGGATTGACCAATACAAAATTAGCTCCAGGATTTAATCCATTGTTAGCTGGATTTTTGATTACAGCGATTTGTTTGTCTTTAGGAGGACCGACTGGAATCGCGATTAATCCAGCCCGTGATTTGGGACCTAGACTGGCTCACCAATTTATGCCGATTGCCAATAAAGGTGGTTCAGATTGGGCTTATAGCTGGGTTCCAATCTTTGGCCCACTTTTAGGCGGAGTAATTGCTGCATTATTGTTCAAAGTTATTGTATAAAAGAAAAGCATTAGCTTATAGTAACACCTTCAAATTTGTAAAATTTGGGGGTGTTTTTTGTATCTAATCCATTTTCCTTATCCGGTCTGATTTTATTAAAGAATAAATTTCTGGCTTAAAACAATTGCAATTAATATTGCAGAACTTTTAATGCTCATGTACTAAATATTTTTTTAATTGCTTTATTAAGCTTAATCTTCTAGCATTATTTAAATTCATTTTTATAAAAAATAGTTTATCAGCAACGATTCTCACTAGATCAGGCTATATTCTACTGAAAATTGTGTTAGGTGCTTGTTTTTTGCTGCTTTAGTTTAGTATTATTAGCATTAGATTGAATTAAAAAGGCGGTTTAAATGAATAATTGGGCTGTAATATCAACTTGGAGTATGTCGTATGACGGATTGGTGAAAGCGGCAGAGCTGTTGAAAAAGGATAAAAGTGCTGGGGATGCTGTTGAAAATTTGCTAAGAAAAGTCGAATCATATCCCCTTTATAAATCCGTGGGATATGGCGGACTTCCTAACGAAGACGGAGTTGTTCAAATGGATGCTGCATTCATGGACGGTGACACCTTGGCACAAGGTTCTGTAGCTGCAATTGAGAACGTAAAACATGCTGTTTCAGTTGCTCGAAGACTAAGCTTAAATAAGACCAACAGCTTTTTAGTCGGAGAAGGAGCGACTAAATATGCAATGCAGAATGGCTTTGAAATGACTAATATGTTGACTGAAAGGGCCAAAACTATCTGGCAGAACAAGGTAAAACAGCAACTTCAATCAGACCTGCATCCTTATGATGGTCATGATACCGTAGGAGCAATAACTCTTGATCGAAATGGTTCGCTGGCAGCTGCTACATCAACCTCCGGCTTATTTATGAAGAAAAATGGTAGAATCGGCGATTCACCTCTGTCCGGATCTGGATTTTATGCGGATAGTCACATTGGAGCTGCGACTGCAACTGGCCTAGGAGAAGACATCATGAAGGGCTGCCTTTCATACGAAATAGTCCGTAAAATGGCAGAAGGAAAGTCTCCCCAAGAAGCCTGTGATGCTACAGTTTATCCGTTTTGTAATGATTTAAAGAAGCGTTATGGTCAAGTAGGCGAAATTTCCCTCATTGCCTTGAATAAAAAAGGCGAGTGGGGTGTAGCTACTAACGTGGAGTTTCCTTTTTGTATTGCTGCTAAAAAGCAAGAACCTCAGATATTAATGGCAAATCCGGGGCTGCACAATAACACCAAAATTGAACCAATTTCTCAAGCCTGGTTAGATGACTACCAAAAGCAAATCAAAGCTCCTGTAAAGTAATCATTGTTAAAAAGAAAGTGAAGTTAGATGTTAAAAGAAGCATGTGTAGAAAATTTTACTAGTATTCCTTATGTGATTAATAAAGGTGCTGACAGAATTGAACTGAATAATAACTTAACATTAGGTGGCACCACGCCTTCTTATGGAGTTATCAAAAAAGCAGTTACTTATGCCTCTAATTTTCACATACCAGTTATTGTGATGATTAGGCCGAGGGGTGGAAATTTTTGTTATAGTGAAAGTGAAATAGAAATAATGGCCAGTGATTTAGAAATAGCAGCTAAATTAGGTGCTCAAGGAGTCACCTTTGGCTGTTTAACCTCTCAAAATCATTTGGATAAAGTAAAAATGAAGCGTCTTATTTCATTAGCCAGATCTTTAAATATTGATGTTGTCATGCACATGGCTTTTGACGCAATGCCTTTAACTGAGCAAGAAGATGGACTAAACTGGTTAGCGAATAATGGTGTTAAGAGAATTTTGACACATGGCGGAGAGTTATCAACTCCTGTTTTAAATACCATTTCTCATCTAAAAGAAATTATTAACTGGGCAAACGGCAAGATAGAAATATTACCAGGTGGTGGCATTACCGCTAAAAATAGCACTTTAATTGCTGAAAGATTGCAGGTAGACCAATTACATGGTACAAAAATTGTTGAATGAAATTAATTTTTAACATAGGTCAAAGTCTGATTACTGAGAAATAGTTGCACATCAAAATATACAGCCACTTTAAGCAATAAGACATTAGTTTTATTTGTCTACAGCAGCTGGATAAGAAAATTTAGGTAGTGCTTTTATTATTTTGACTAAAATATAGTTGACAGGAAATAAGTCATTGATTAAAATATCTTTAATATTGATAAAGCGATGAAAAGATAAGTAAGTTTGCAAGTAACGTTTTAGAGAGTCCTGTTGCTGAAAAGGGACCGTGATGGTAAGCTGAAAGTAACTTTGAGCTATATGGTGAAAGTTAGTAGCTATTATTGGGTACACCCATTAACGTGTTAGCGTATCGCAGTATGCCGTACGTGAAGTGACTGTGTTTTTGTCATCTTTAATGATAATTATTGCAGTAATATAGGTGGTACCGTGCTTAAGCACCCTTGATTTTCAAATCAAGGGTGCTTTTTTATTACCTAAATAAATTCATCAAGGCCCTTTATCTATATTAAGTGTTTATATTTTTCAGGAGGAACTGTAATGGAAGAAATTGAAAGAGATGTTAATACCAAGCCTTTATCATGGAAACAATATTTAGTAGTTGCATCATTGCTATTCGGTCTATTTTTTGGTGCCGGTAATTTAATTTTTCCACTTCATTTAGGCCAGCTTGCAGGAGCAAATTGGGGAATGGCCACTTTTGGCTTTTTAGTAACGGCTGTGCTTTTGCCACTATTAGCCGTTTTAGCTATTAGTGCCAGTCATGCTAAGGGGGTTTACGATATTGGCAAACCTTTAGGAAATAGTTTTGCTCTCGCGTTTATGGTTTTAATCCATTTGACCTTAGGACCATTATTTGCCACACCGCGGACTGCGAGTATTTCCTTTTCAGTTGGCTTGCAGCCGGTATTGCCGAAATCAGCCACTAAGCCGGCACTTTTAATATTCTCGGCAATATTCTTCATTTTGGCTTTTATTATTTCTTATAAGCAATCTACGATTTTGACCAGTATCGGCAAAATTTTAAATCCTTTGTTTTTATTGCTGTTATTTTCAATTTTTTTATTAGCTGCTATTTCTCCAATGGGTGCTGCCAAAAATCAAAATGTTACTGCGGCTTATCAAAGTGCACCTTTCTTTAATGGTTTTTTGGAAGGGTACAACACTATGGATGCACTGGCTGGATTGGCTTTTGGCTACACAATAGTTTCAGCCGTACGCCAACTTGGAAAAACTTCGGCGAAAAGTAACGCAAAAGTGACTGCCAGAGCCGGTGTGATTGCCACAAGTGCAATTGGTGTCATTTACGTTGGTTTAATTTGGGTTGGAGCAACGACATTAAACCAATTTAAAATTTCTGCTGAAGGCGGTACTGTCTTTAACCAAATAGTGACTTATTATCTGGGTGACTTTGGTCATGCTCTACTTGCTACGTTAGTTACACTAACCTGTTTAACTACAGCTGTCGGTTTGATTGCCGCTTTCGCGCAAGACTTTCACCGCAGTTTTAGTAAAATTAGTTACCATGGCTGGCTGACAATTATGACTATTGTTTCCTTCATTACTGCTAATTTTGGTTTGGACACAATTATTTCCTGGTCAACGCCAATGTTAATGTTTTTATATCCAATCGCTATGGTCTTGATTATATTGTCGATTTCTGGTTCGTTATTTGACCATGATCCAGTTGTTTACTTCTGGAGTATCGTCTTTACTTTTATTCCAGCCATTTTGGATATGATTGCGTCTTTTCCTGCGCTAGTTAGCAAACAAGCATGGGCACTACAATTAAGAGCATTCCAATTACAATTTCTTCCTTTTGCTGACATAGGTATGGACTGGGTTATTCCGGCAGTTATTGGATTAGCAATCGGTTTTATTGTTCACTTTTATCATAAGCAAAAAAGTAATTAATTGTGTAAATATTGTTCGATTTCTCAAGCGCATCTTTTGACAACAACTGTTTATAAAAGTAGATTAAAGAAAAAGCAGTTTTGTTAATGTAAAAGGTAGGATTGAGTATTTTGAATAATATGAACATGAATCATAGTGAAAATATGAATCATTCAATGGACGCCAACTCTTCGATGAAAATGGGTAGTCATGACATGATGATGCATGGCGGTCATATGATGCATATGGGTAATTTGAAAAGAAAGTTTTGGCTTTCATTAATATTATCTTTGCCAATTATCTTTTTGTCCCCTGCAATGGGGGTCCATTTGCCATTTCAATTTTCATTTCCAGGTTCTGAATGGGTCGTAGCCATTTTTGCCACAATTCTTTACTTCTATGGCGGTGAGCCCTTCTTATCAGGTGCATTTTATGAAATAAAAGCAAAAAAGCCTGAAATGATGACTTTGATTTCTTTAGGCATCACTACTGCTTATATTTATAGTATTTATGCTTTCGTTGAAAACAATTTACTAAGCAGTAAAGTCCATGTAATGGATTTCTTTTGGGAATTGGCAACTTTAATTTTAATTATGCTTTTAGGACATTGGATTGAAATGAAGTCCGTGATGAATGCGAATAGCTCAGTTCATGATTTGGCAAAACTTCTGCCAGATAAAGTTCACGTTCAAAATAATGGCCGAACAGAAGACGTAGCAATTAATGCTGTCCAAAAAAATGCTGTTATATTAGTCAAAGCCGGTGAAAGTATCCCACTTGATGGCGTGGTATTAAATGGTTCAAGTCAAGTAAATGAATCGCTCGTTACTGGAGAATCAAGTGCAGTTACGCGCAAAGAAAATGACAAGGTAATTGGTGGCTCAATAAATGGCTCTGGTACTTTAACTGTCAAAGTTACTAGCTCCGCAAATTCAGGTTTCTTGGCCAATGTTAATAAGTTAGTGCAATCTTCTCAAATGAATAAATCACGGCTGCAAAACTTAGCCGATCGGGTTTCCAGCTGGTTATTTTATGCCGCACTTGTTTTTGGTATTATTGCTTTAATCGTTTGGACCAGTTTACGGGGAATTTCTGGCGGTCTTGAACGGATGGTAACTGTATTAGTTATTGCTTGTCCTCATGCACTCGGTTTGGCTATTCCTTTAGTAAATGCCAAAAGTACCTCGATTGGTGCCAAAAACGGCTTGCTCATTAGAAACCGCAACGTTATCAGTGTTAGTTCAAAAATAAATTATCTTCTTTTAGACAAAACGGGAACTTTAACTGAAGGCAAATTTCAGGTAAGAAAATATGATAGTTTAAATAAAGCATATGATTCTGCTGAAATCATCAAACTGATCGCTTCACTTGAGCAAGATTCTAATCACCCGATTGCGCAAAGCATTTTACAGTTTGCTAAGGAAAAAAATATTGAGCTCTATCCATTGTCAAATAGTAAGACTTTGGATGGTAAAGGTGTTTCTGGAACTTTAAATGGAAAGGAATATCAACTTGTAAATGAAAAAGCTGCTAGAAGTTTGGTGAGTCATTTCCCGGAAATTGATGCTTTAAATTACACTTCCAGCTATTTAGTTGCAGGAAATGAACTTTTAGGTTACGTAGCAGTTGGTGATGAAATAAAGAAAAATGCAGCAGCTTTGATTAAGCAAATTAAAGATCTTAACATTACCCCGGTGATGCTAACCGGCGATAATGAAAAAGTCGCTCAGAGTATTGCGCAGAAACTAAAAATTTCCGAGGTTCACTCAGGCTTAATGCCAGCTGACAAACAAAAAATTGTCGCGCACCTTCAGGAAAAAGGAAACAAAGTCATGATGGTGGGAGACGGCATCAATGATGCTCCTAGCTTAGCTAAAGCTGATATTGGTGTAGCTATTGGTGCAGGAACTGATGTTGCCGTGGACTCAGCTGATGTTGTTTTAGTGAACAGTGAACCACTTGATATTATTAGTTTCCTCAACCTTGCTCAGCATACTCAAAGAAAAACCATCGAAAACTTATGGTGGGGAGCAGGCTACAATATCATAGCTTTACCACTGGCAGCGGGTATACTTGCACCATGGGGAATTTTGCTATCACCTGCTGTGGGAGCGATTTTAATGTCTTTGTCAACAGTTATCGTAGCTATTAATGCTGAAACACTAAAAATATAAATATCTAGTTAAGGCACTCAATAAGAGTGCTTTTTTGCTAAAATAAAATAAATTTTAAAATTTTAAAATGATACCCCTTTTATTTTAAAATATTGAAAATAATACTAAAAACCTGTATTATAAGTGCAAGAGAATATTACTGCTTTAATAGCTTAAATACTAACATTTGAAAAAGGAGATTTAGTATGAGTAAAGAAGAATACCGTGTTGAAAGTGATACAATTGGTCCTGTTAAAATTCCTAAAAATGCACTGTGGGGTCCTCAAACTGAGAGGAGTCGTAACAATTTTCCCAGTGGCGAATTAATGCCACTTGCAATTATTCGTGCTTTTTTACATTTAAAAAAAGCTGCAGCCGAATCAAATGTAGAAGTTGGCGCTGAACCAGCAGAAAAAGGACAAGCTATTGAGGAAGCGATTGATCAACTATTAAAATTAGATGATCATGAATTGCGTCAAGATTTTCCTTTACACGTATTACAAACAGGTTCTGGTACTCAGAGCAATATGAATGTTAACGAAGTAGTAGCAAATTTAGCTAACAAGATGCATCCCAATTTGAATATTTTGCCTAATGATGACGTTAACAGAGGACAATCTTCAAACGATACATATCCCACAGCAATGAACATTGTGGCAGTGGAAGCTTTAGATAAACTTGAACCGGCTGTGCAACACTTAATTGACGAACTCAAAATTAAGCAGGACAAGTATTGGAAAACCGTCAAAGTTGGCCGTACTCACCTGCAAGATGCTACTCCGATAACTTTTGGGCAAGAGGTTTCAGGCTATATTTCAGCTTTAAAACATGATTTATCTTATATTCAAGAGCTTAAGCCTACATTGTATGAACTGGCGATTGGTGGTACTGCTGTTGGGACAGGCCTTAATGCTGCACCTGGAATGACTGTCAAAATTGCTGACAAACTGTCTCAAGTCTACGGCCATGATTTCAAAGTTAATACCAATAAGTTTTGGGGGTTAGCTCACCATTCTGGCATAGATGTTGTCCATGGTGCTTTAAAAACCTTGGCTGCCGATATGTTTAAGATAGCCCAAGATATAAGATTCTTGGCATCAGGTCCCAGAGCAGGCTATCACGAACTTAATATTCCGGCTAATGAACCGGGTTCCTCAATTATGCCTGGCAAAGTTAACCCTACTCAGGCTGAGGCGGTGACTATGGCAGCTGCAAAGGTTTTTGGCAATGATACTACTATCACTTTTGCTTGTTCCCAAGGCAATTTTGAAATGAATGTTTATAAAACTGTCATGATCACAGCTTTTCTGGATTCTTGCGACATTTTAACCGGTACCATTAATGGTTTTGCTGATAAAATGATTGCCGGCTTAACGGTAAACGCTGAAAAAATGGACGATTTGCTTGCAAGTTCTTTAATGACAGTGACGGCTTTGTCACCTCATATTGGCTATCATGCAGCTGCTAAGATTGCACAGACTGCGGATAAAGAAGGTACAACGCTTAAAGAAGCAGCCCTTAAAAGTGGCAAATTAACTGAAAAGGAATATGATGAATGGATGGATTATATGGAGATGACCAATATCTCTCAGACTAATCCTGAAAAATAAATCTTTTAAATTTCTGTAGAGGAGAAATCAATGGGTAAATTTGTTTTTACGCCTAATAAGGCTTCTGAAATACAAGAAAGTTACGACGCAATTATAATCGGTGCAGGTGGTGCCGGCTTAACTGCAGCTATTCAGGCTCATGAATTAGGGCTGAAGGTTGCAGTCTTTGAAAAGAATTCTGATTTAGGTGGAAACACAAACAGAGCTTCTTCTGGAATGAATGCTTCTGAAAGTCTTGTTCAAATAAAACAGGGAATTATAGACGATAAAGAAGACTTTTACCGTGAAACTCTTAAAGGCGGAGGAATGATGAATGACCGTGAACTTTTACGCTACTTTGTCGATCATTCTGCTCTTGCAATAGCTTGGCTAATGGATCACGGGATAGAGCTAACTAATTTAACTATTACTGGTGGGATGAGCAAGAAGAGAGCTCACCGTCCAGCTTCAATGGCCCCGGTCGGCAATTATTTGGTTACCGGTGCTTTAAAGCAAATACAAGAAGATAAAATACCAGTTTTTAATAATGCAAAAGTAACTAAGCTTTTACAAGATAACAAACAGCAAGTTACGGGTGTCCAAATTGTTACTCCAAAAGGAGAAGTAAAAGTAAGTGCAAACGCTGTGCTATTGGCTTCAGGTGGCTTTGGCTCGTCTAAAGAATTAATCAAAAAATACCGTCCTGATCTTGTAAATTATCAGACTACGAATCAGCCTGGGGCTACTGGCGATGGTTTAAAACTTGCTAGTCAAATTGATGCACAACTAGAGCAAATGGACTTTATTCAAGTGCACCCAACTGCACAAACTGATACTGACCACGTCTACTTGATCGGAGAAGGCTTAAGAGGAGAAGGAGCTATTCTCGTTAACAAATCTGGTAAAAGATTCGTCAACGAGTTAAGTACACGTAAAATTGTTTCTGACGCCATTAGCAACTTAAATGAGAACGGTGCTTTTTTGGTGTTCGATCAAGGTATTAGAAATAACTTTACTGCTGTTGAATTTTATGATCACGTAGGATTGGTTAGTCACGGAGAAACAATTTCTGATCTAGCTCAAAATATTGGTGTCACAGCTTCGAACTTGAATGAAACTATTACTAATTGGAATGAGTCTGTCACCAATAAAACAGATAAAGAATTTGGCAGAACAACAGGAATGGAGCATCAAATTGCGCAGGGACCATTCTTTGCAATTCATATTAACCCGGCTATCCACTATACTATGGGCGGTATCCATATCAATCCCAAGACCGAAGTTTATGATACAGACGGTAACATTATTAAAGGCCTCTATGCTGCGGGAGAAGTTTCAGGTGGATTACACGGAAATAACCGAATTGGTGGCAACTCGATTGCTGAAACTGTCATTTTTGGTAGGCAGGCAGGAATACAAATGAGCAAGTTTGTCAAAAACCAATAACTATAATTTAACTAAATTGGCGCTTAAAAAAAGTGTCAGCCGTTGATAATATTGTTAGGTATTTTGTTAGTTTCTACGCTTTGTAAGCTGGGGTTTTGCCAATAATTTGTCTACTGTTTTTTATTTTACATAAGCTAAATTATGTTTAGCAATTTTCAAGCTCTTTGTCGTCCAGTAGCGACGAAGGGCTTTTTTATTTTAGGTTTTTAGGTAAACGGGTATGCCCAAAATACTAATTTTTACCTTATTAACAAACTGAATTTTAAATATGTAAGACTGTTTTTATTTTTAAAAAATTAAAAAATAAATTATTTATTTTAAATATTGCAAATAACAGAAATAAAATTTATAATGTGGATGTAAAGGATTACATTTTTAAAAAATTTGAAAGGAAATGACTTAATGAATAAGAAGGTATTATTGGTTGGAGACGGAGCTGTAGGTTCAACTTTTGCAAATGACTTGTTGCAACATACTAGTGTTGACGAGCTGGTAATCTGTGATGTGGTCAAGAATCGTCCGGTGGGAGATTCAATGGATTTGGAAGATATACTGCCTTTTACAGAGGAGTGTAATATTCATTCTGGTGAATACTCTGATGCAAAAGATGCTGCTGTGGTGGTAATTACAGCAGGTGTTCCCCGCAAGCCAGGAGAAAGTCGGCTTGATCTTGTGAATAAAAATGTTAGCATCTTGAAAAGTATCATTCAACCAGTAGTCGAATCGGGCTTTGATGGTATTTTCTTAGTTTCTGCTAATCCAGTTGATATATTGACAACTTTAACCCAAAAACTATCTGGCTTTCCGAAAAACAAAGTAATTGGGACAGGTACATCACTAGATACTGCTCGTTTAAAGGTTGATTTAGCCAGAAGATTAAATGTTCCGGTGGCTGGGGTTAATTCCATGGTTTTAGGTGAACACGGTGATACTTCATTTGAAAACTTTGATGAGTCAACTGTGGGCGGTAAGCCACTAACAGAATTTGCTCATATTGATGATAATATTTTGAACCAAGTTGAACTGAATATTCGTCAAAAAGGTGGAAAAATAATTGAAAATAAAGGTGCAACTTTTTATGGCATTGCGATGATGTTAACGCAAATTGTTACCGCAATATTGACTAACCGTTCAATTGCTTTGCCTTTATCTGCACCAATTAATGGTGAGTATGGCATTAAAAGCGAACTTTATTTAGGCACACCTGCAGTAGTTGACGGGTCTGGAATCAGCCAGGTGATTGAGACTGAACTTTCAGAGTCTGAAAAGGCAAAAATGGTGGATTCGGCTGCCAAAATGCAAGAAGTACTAAATAATATTGCTTTAGATTAATTAAAAAGAAGGCATGAATAATGCAGGTTGGTAAGAGAATTTTTTTACAAAGAAAGCTTCCCGCAAAAGAAGTAGTTTCTGCATATAAAAAGCTGCCCTCATCAAATGTGGCTGACTGTATGAATAGGACAGGTGCAATGTCGCCCAGAATCAGGCTGATGTCGCACCCACATGAAGAAATGTGTGGTCCAGCTTTTACAGTTCATAACCGCCCAGGTGATAATTTAACTATTTATGCAGCTTTAAAATATTGCCAAGAGGGTGATGTGGTGGTCATCGATAATGAAAATGATAATACCAGGGCAGTTATTGGTGAAGTTATGATGACATGGCTACGGGATCAAAGACATGTAGCTGGTGTAGTAGTTGATGGGCCAATAAGAGACATTGATAGTTTAAGCAACTGGGATTTGCCTATTTATGCTGTAAGTACCACTCCAGATGGCCCTTATAAAGAAGGACCAGGAGAAATTAATGTACCGGTTTCTTGTGGTAACGTAAGTGTTAACCCAGGTGACGTCATTTTAGGCGACGCTGACGGTGTTATCAAAATTGCTCTGGAAGAAGCAACTGAATTGTTGCCGATTGTTCAGAATTTTCATGAAAAGGATGAGGCAAAAGCAGCTAGTTTTCATGATGGTTCAGGAAATATAGATTGGCTTGATGACGAATTAAAGAATAAGAATTATAAAATTATCGACGATTTTTATCGCCCGGAAAATTATAGGTAATTACTATGAAAACACTTGAAAAAGTTAATTATAAGGGTTTTGTTTTACCTTTAGTGATTGGCGTGATTCTATGGGGCATCACACCGTTGAGACCTGGCGGCTTGTCAGCTTCCGCATGGGAGATGTTTGCCATTTTTGTAGCAACTATTGTTGGCTGTATTACAAAGCCTTTGCCCATAGGTGGTACTACTTTAATCGGACTGATAGTGACGGTTTTAGTTGGTTTGGCTCCAATCAAAGATGTTGTAGATCCCAAAACTGGTAAAGTGACATCTGGCATTCTCAGCGCCTTTAGTAATTCTGCTTCTTGGCTAATTGCTATGGCTTTTATCATGGCTTATGGTATTAGCAAAACCGGTTTAGGTAATCGAATAGCGTATTGGATGATTGAGAAATTTGGTAAGAAGTCCATTGGTATTGGCTATGCTATTACCGGTTTGGAATTAGTTTTAGGAGCTTTAATACCATCAAATAGTGCACGTACAGGTGGTGTAGTTTGGCCGGTGACAGAATCAATCTCTAAAGATTATGATTCTGATCCTAATGATCCTTCAAGAAAGAAAATCGGAGCTTATCTTAGTTTTACAGCCTTCCAAGCCAACATTCTGTCAACTGCTCTGTTTATTACAGGTGCTGCTCCTAATATGGTTGCTTCTCAAATGGCGGCACAGAAAAATTATAATATGACCTGGATCAGCTGGTTTACAGCTGCGATAGTTCCTGTTCTAGTTGCAACTATTATTATTCCAGTTGTGATTTATAAGATTTTTCCTCCAGAAATTAAAGAAACTCCCAATGCTAAAAAATGGGCCTGTGACCGTTTAGCAAAAATGGGACCAGTGACAAAGCCTGAAATGATTATGTCAATAGTATTTTTGCTGGCTATTATATTATGGGTTTTATCCGGAATCTTCAAAATTCCTCAATTAGATTCTACTTTTGTAGCCTTTTTAGCTGTCGGCTTGTTGCTATTAACTGGTGTCTTAACTATGAAAGATGCTTTAAACCAAACTGGAGCTTGGAACATTCTAATTTGGCTGTCAATTTTAATATTTATGGCAAGTAAACTTATTTCTTTTGGTTTCATTGACTGGTTCTCCAAGACTATTCAGACTAGTCTTCACGGAATAAGCTGGCAAATAGTATTAGCCGTTTTAGTGATCTTGATGTTTTACACCCACTACTTCTTTGCAAGTGGTACTGCACATATGACAGCATTATACCTGCCATTCTTATCTGTTGCTGTTGCTACAGGAGCTCCATTAGGATTATCAGCTATGCTCTTGGCATTTACCGGTGCAATTAATGCTTCAACTACTCACTATGCTAACGGACCGGCTTCTATATTAGCTACAACTGGTTACATTAAGCAGAGTGAATGGTGGAAATATAATTTTATTTTAGGAATTCTCTATTTACTGATTTTCGGCGTAATAGGCACTTTATGGATGAAAGTTATTGGAATTTGGTAAATGCTTAAGGCAAACAATTTTATAACAAATGATGGCATTCGAATAACTTATTACGATACATTAAAAAGTGGTCAGCCTATTTTAGCGGTTCCTGGCATAGGTAGTTATGCAACATTATGGCAAGAAGCTGTAAAGCTTTTCACAGAAGATTATCGCTTTATCATAATTGATCCTCGAAATCAGGGACATTCTCAAAGAACATTTAAGGGGCAACGTATTAGTCGCCATGCAGCTGATTTAGCCGAGCTCATTAGCAGATTAGATTTAAACAATATTATTGCTGTTGGCAATTCCATGGGAGCCGCAAACATTTGGGCTTATGTTTCACTATTTGGCTCGCAAAGATTGCAGGCAATTGTTGACTTAGATCAACCTCCCAAAATGATTCAAGACAGCACTTGGCACTATGGGTTTAAAGATTTAACTTGGAAAAATTATCCGGATTATTTAAAGGCAGATCAGGGCAGTGGTATTTATGCTCATATCAATGATGAGATGTTTAAAAAGGCCAAAATTGAAGCCCAAAAATATCCGTATAATGCTGAAGAAAATTATCTTTGTCGAATAGATCATGCTGAGCAGGATTGGCGGGACGTTTTAGTTAGCTTAAAAGTTCCTATGCTCGTTTTAGCAGGACAAAATTCACCCTTTTTTGATTATCATTTTGCCTATGCTACAAGAGAATTGAATCCTAAAATTGACACAGGAATAATAGCAAATTGCGGTCACTTAATTCAGGCGGAACAGCCTCTGAAAATGTATCAAGAAATCATGAAATTTTTGCAAGAATTTTAGCTAAAGTGAGAACCAAATAAATGGATAAAACAATAGAGCTCAATTTAAATTTTCCAGACACAAAAACAAGATGGGAAAATTTCTTAATTAATCAGGGAATTACAGATTTCAGCTTCCGCGAAGTTGACGTTCTTGATCATACTATTGGTTTAATAGATGAAGATGGCCATTTGGTTGGAACTGGTAGTATTGCGGGCAAAGTTCTTAAATACATAGCAGTGTCAAATGATGAAGCTGTTCACGGGGCACGCTTTAATCAAATAGTGTCGGCTTTGCAAGAATACCTTTTTGGTCAGAAAATTTATCATTCATTCGTATTCACCAAGGCAAAATATTCGTCTAGTTTCGCCCATTTAGGCTTTAATGAGTTGGCTCATACTGATACTGCGGCTTTTTTAGAAAGTGGAACACCAAGTATTCAAGACTTTTTAACAAAAATGCCTAGAATTAAAAACCAAAATCAAAAAGAAGTTGCGGCAATTGTAATGAATGCTAATCCATTTACTTTGGGCCACCAAAAGTTAGTACAACTGGCAAGTAGTGAAAATGATTTGGTGTATGTTTTTGTAGTGGCTACAGATGCTTCTTTATTTAAAACAGCTGAAAGAATGGATTTAGTAAAAAAAGGAACTGCCAACTTTAAAAACGTGGTGGTAGTCAGTGGTGGAGATTACCAAGTTTCACGCTCGACATTTCCGGCTTATTTTTTAAAGTCACCTGATGAACTAATTACAACACAAACGGCGATTGACGCTTTAATTTTTAGAAATATTATTGCACCAAAATTGACAATTAAGAAACGTTATCTGGGTACTGAGCCATTTTCAAGGACGACTAATTTCTATAATCAAAGTTTACAAAAAATACTTAGTCCCACTATTGAGGTAAAAATTGTCCAACGCTTTCGTGATAACGAGAAAATAATTACGGCAACTAATGTGCGCCAATTGGTCAAAAATAGTGATTTGAAAGATATTTCCACTCTAGTTCCACCAACTACAATGAATTTTATAAATGAAAATTATCAAATTTTACAAGAAAGAATAAAGAAAGGAATGAACATTGATGGAAATTAAAACTGTTGGAGTAGCAGGAACATTAGAATCTTCAGATATTCAGATAATGATTTCTGCTGGTCAAAAAGGAATTGAAGTTGATCTGGATTCAGAAGTAGCTAAATCATACGGTGATCAGATCAAAAAGGTAATAACTGAAACCCTAAATAAATTTGGTATTACTAACGCAAAAGTTAAGGCTACAGACAAAGGAGCTCTTGACTGCGTAATTGCTGCAAGAACATTAGCAGCTGCACAAAGAGCAACTGAAACTACTGACAAGCCGAGATTGGAGGTATTGCAATAAATGACTTATGTTAAAAATCGTTTGCGTCGAACAATGATGTTTGTACCAGGTAATAATCCTGCAATGGTTAAAGACGCTGGCATTTATGGAGCTGACTCTATTATGCTGGATTTAGAAGATGCAGTTTCATTAACTGAAAAAGACGCAGCCAGAATGTTAGTATTTAATGCTATTAAAACAGTTGATTTTGGTGGCGCTGAAATAGTCGTTAGAATTAACGGTCAAGACACTCCTTTTTATGACGAAGACGTAAAGGCAATGGTGCGCGCTGGAGTGGATGTTATTCGCCTGCCTAAAACTGAATCGGCCGCTATGATTAAAAAATTAGTAGCGGATATGGAAGATGCTGAAGAACGATATGGAGTGCAAAAGGGCTCAATTGGTGTTATGGCAGCGATTGAGAGTGCAAAAGGTGTTCTTAATGCTCCTGAAATTGCAACAGCTACACCATTAATGATGGGCTTAGCCGTTTCTGGTGAAGACTATACTGCTGATATGCACACACACCGTTATCCGGATGGACGTGAGTTAGAATTTGCCCGCAACATGGTATTGCAAGCTGCTAGAGCAGCCGATGTTTATGCTTTCGATACTGTGTTTTCTAATATGAATGATACAGAAGGATTTTACCGCGAAACCAAATATATCTATGAACTAGGTTATGATGGTAAGTCTTTAGTTAATCCAAGACAAATACCTATGGTTAACAAGGTATTTAACCCTACCAAGGAAGAAATTGAAAATGCTCTTTCTGTCCAAAATGCTATCCAAGAAGCAAAGGCAAAAGGCTCAGGCGTTATCTCAATGAACGGTAAAATGGTCGACAAACCAGTTGTTGAGAAGGCTAACCGTGTTATTGCAACAGCTAAAGCATCGAATTTAATTGATAAGGAGGGTAATTACATTGGAGAATAAAGTAAAACGCAATTTGCCTGATGATTTGATGACAAAAATGAATCTTAAACCATTTGCATCTGTGGAAATAGGTAATCCTGAAGTGAAAAGAGTGGCCCCTAAGGTGCAAGTTACTACGGGAGAATCAAAAGTGGTTGATTCTTTAGCAGATGTTATTAAGAAAACTTTAAAAGATGGTATGACTATTTCTTTCCACCATCATTTTAGAAATGGTGATTTTGCTTTTAATAAAGTAATGAATCTAATTATTAAAATGGGTTATCAAAATTTAACATTAGCTCCATCTTCCTTAACCGGTGTTATGAATGACACGGTGATTGAAGCAATAAAAAAGGGTGTTATCACAAATATTACTTCATCGGGAATGAGGGGCAGCTTGGGAGATTTTGTTTCCCATGGTGGTTTGAAAAACCCAGTGATTTTCCGTTCTCATGGCAATAGAGCTCGTTCTATTGAAGAAGGAGAAATCAAAATTGACGTGGCATTTTTAGGTGTTCCAAATGCTGACCCAGCTGGTAATGCCAATGGTCAAGAAGGGGACGCAGTTTTTGGATCTCTGGGCTATGCTTTGATTGATGCACAATATGCTGATAAAGTAGTTTTGCTGACTGACAATATAGTTGATTATCCAAATACGCCTGCCTCAATTAAACAAACTCAAGTAGATTATGTTGTGAAGGTTGATCAAATTGGTGATGCTGATAAGATCGGTTCAGGAGCGACTCGTTTTACCAAAGATCCTAAAGAACTGAAAATTGCACAAACTGTTAATCAGGTAATTACAAATTCACCATATTATAAACAAGGATTTTCTTTCCAAACTGGATCCGGTGGTGCTGCATTGGCAGTGACCAGATACCTAAGAGAATCTATGCTAAAGGATGGGATTAAGGCATCATTCGCGCTAGGCGGTATAACTAAGCCTACGACTGATCTCCTTGAAGAAGGCCTGGTCAAGAAAATTATGGATGTTCAGGACTTTGACAAGGGTGCTGCAGCTTCAATGGCTCAGAATAAAGACCAACAGGAAATTGATGCCTCCTGGTATGCTGATCCTCATAATAAGGGTGCCGTAGTAAATAACTTAGATGTGGCCATTCTCTCAGCTTTGCAAATCGATACCAATTTTAACGTTAACGTAATGACAGGTTCCGATGGCGTTATTCGTGGCGCTATTGGTGGTCACCAGGATGCTGCTGCAGCAAAAATGACTATTATCACCGCTCCGTTAGTACGTGGACGCAACGCTACAGTAGTCCCAGAGGTTGAAACAGTCGTTACACCAGGAGATTCAATTGATGTTTTAGTGACTGAAAGAGGAATTGCAATTAATCCTCGCCGTAAAGACTTAATAGCTGCCTTTGCTAAGGTTCCTGAACTCAATATTGTTGAAATCAAAGAACTGCAAAAAATGGCACAAAAACAGGTTGGAACACCAAAGCCATTAGAATATACTGATCGTGTTGTTGCTTTAATTCAGTATCGGGATGGTACTATTATTGATACAATTAAGCAAGTAAAAGATTAACTAATTATTTTGCTAAAGTGTGAGAATGAGGGTAAGACTTGTTCTCACACTTTTTAGTTCTAATATAAAAAGAGAAAGAAGATGATAAAATGGTAAAAACAATATTTACTGAAGGAGAACCACAGAGTATTACAGAGGTATTAGCTAATAAGGATGAAAGGGTAGAGTTGCAACAAACAATATTTCACAAGTTTCCTGAATGTACGCTGCTAGATGTTAAATTAAACATTCCCGGCCCTATTAAAAACAATCGCTATTTAAAAGAAATTTTTGCTTCAGGTATTCTAAATTTAGAAGAAATTTTGCAAAATAGCAAGTTACCTTTTACTTTGTATGAACATTGGGAGAGAGCAGCAGGTTCAGAAAACTTCTATCTCGTTAATGCTGATTATCGTTTAGTTAAAAAAAGGGCAGTTGAATTTGAAAATAAACAAAAAATTAATCGGCTATTTGATGCCGATGTATTAATTAAAAAGCAAAAACAGGCAATATCCCGCAAAGATCTGGACTTGCCTGTTCGCAAATGCTTTTTATGTTCAAAACCCGCTAAAGAATGCGCTCGCTCAAGAACACATTCAGTGGCAGATCTGCAAAATTATATTACAAGCTTATATAATGAAGAGTTCTGTAAAAATTCCGCAAATTAAAGTGCCTCATTTTTGCGTAAAACTCTTTCAGCTATACCCGAAGTGGTAATTAAATGCGTTATTATGCCAGATCTAAGAGCCCCCAAAAGTGCATCTTCCTTAAACCGGTTTTTAACAATTACAAACCGATCAGGAACTGCAAAAATGTCGGAAAGACTGATGCCAGATATATGAGGCTCAATTGGACTATAAAAACGACCTTTAATATCATAAGGTCTGCCAAAAATAATTCCTGCTAACTGATTTTTTTCAATTCCAGTAAACAGTTTATCAGCATAATAATCCATAAAAAATTGCCCTGATTCCAGTGATTGCATGGTACCAATACTTGCAAATACCAGATCAAGTTGTGAAAAATATTTTTCAATATATTGATAATAAGGTTCTTGCTGAATTTTTTTGACGAGTCTCGGATCAATTGCATAAAGAGGTGCGGGGAAGGTTAAACTTTTTGCATTAAATTTGTCAGCAGCATGCTGAATAAGCGGCTGCTTGCGTTTACTAGAATTTACCACTTGACCTAATAGTTGAATAAATGTCAGGTCAGCGCGAGTTTCGGCTGAAAAATCATCAATAATGTCTCTTAAAAGTGTCCCCCAAGTTAATCCCACGACGTGAGCAGAATTAATATAGTTTTGAATTTGTTTGGCGGCAAAGTTGACAATCATTTCATTGTCTTGATTTTTAGTTTCTTTATCTTCTAAGATATAAACTTCTTTCAGATCGAAAAGTTTTTGAAACTCCCGTTCAAGATTTTGCGCTCTTTTGGGACTTTGATAAATACTAATTTTTACAATACCCTTGTCTTCCGCTTCGTCTATTGCTTTTGCAATAAGATAACGAGAAAGGTTGTATTTCTTAGAAATTTCAGCAATATTTAACTTACTTAAAAAATAGTCATGTGCAATATTTGCAATTTGCTCATCTGTTAACAATGTCATTTGGTTATTCCTATTCTTCATACTCTACATTTATTTTAATTATATTAGAAAAAGCGCTTTAATACTATAACCTAAACAACTTTTTAAAATAAAATATTTTTCAGAATATCAGAAAAATATATTTATTTTTTCTTACTCTAATAAATCGCAAAACTTCGCATGTGTAATTTTTTGCAAATCTTGTGGTTTTAAAAAGACGCTGCGGCCAATTTTACCACTTGAAACTGCTATCTCGCTTTCTTTAGACATGCTTTTATCAAGAAAAATAGGAAAATGATGTTTGAAATAAATACCAATAGGCGTGTTGGCACCGTGAGCATAACCTGTAGTCTTTTCCAAATCTTTTAAAGGTAACATTTCACATTTTTTGTTCCCAGAATTTTGCGCTAGTTTTTTCATGCTTAAATGTTCTGTTACTGGTACAACCCCTACCAGAACTTTAGTATTATTTCCAGAACAAACGAGAGTTTTATAGACCAAATGTTCTTTCTCGTTTAAAATGGATGTATCCATTTGTGCTACACCACCTGAATCCTCGTGGGTGGCAAACTCTGCTTGACGATATGGAATCTTGTTCTTGTCTAAAATTTTTTCGACAAGTGTTTTTTCAATATTATTTTTCTTTTTTGACATATAGATCACCCTTTTCATGATAGCATTACAAAAAGGGAAAATAAAAAGGAAGTTTAAAAAATAATGAAATTATTGATTATTAAAATTGAAACCTGTCACGAAGTTGAAGATGCTTTAAACATATTTAGTAATGATGTCTTGCATTGTTTGGGCACTGAGACCCGAAAACGGTCTGACTTTGAACATGCTGGCTGGAAATCCGACTCAACAATGATTAAGCTTGATGAAATAAATGATTTACCAGAAGATTTACAGTTTTTAGCTTATTTTGATAGTGATCAAGATAAAGAAAAATTGATTGAAGAATACAAGCAAAAGTTATCTGAATTAAAAAGCTATGGTTTAAAAATAGGTAAAGCAGAAATAAGTACATCCTACATTAAAGATGAGGACTGGAATACTGTTTGGCAAAAGTTTTATCATCCAATTGATTTTTCCCGCCATTTGGCAATAGTACCTGAATGGGAAGAATATCAGCCGGCTTTTAAAGATCAAAGGTTAATAAAATTAGATCCTGGTTTGGCTTTTGGCACTGGCTCGCATGAGACAACGCAGTTAGCCCTAATTGGACTTGAGCAAACACTTATAAGACCCAAAAAAGTTTGTGATGTTGGCACTGGTTCAGGAATCTTAGCTATTGCTTCCTCTTTTTTGGGAGCCAGTTCTGTTCTGGCAACTGATATTTCAGACGAAGCAATTACTGCTGCTCGTGAAAATATTTCTTTGAACGATTTAACTAATATTAAACTTAAAAAAACCAGCTTATTAGATAATGTTCAGGGTAAATATGATATTATAGTTGCTAATATTTTAGCGGAAATACTCCTTGATTTGATTCCGCAGTTAAATAAGCATCTCTATGAGGGTGGACAAGTCATTTTTTCAGGAATAGATTGTTCTCAGGCTGCTAAAATAAAGAAAGCTTTAAGCGAAAATGGCTTCCAGGTTGTCCTATCAATGCAAAGTGGCCGCTGGGTAGGATTAATTATTGAAAGAAAAGATAACTAAAATGAGTTATAATAGATAATTAAATTAGTAAGGGATTAGCAAGTTGATTGACAAAATAAAAAATATACCTGTAATTAAGAAGTTAAATAGTTATGAGGTGACACCAGTCATTTACTGGAGCGTTTTAGTCATGATCCTACCGTTATTATTTAGTCTTTTTTCAATAGGGACTATTTGGCGTGTAAGTTTATTATTTATATTAGCTAACAGCTTTATCAGTTACCATGTTGGTAAACTAATTAAAAAACGTAATCTCAAACATTATTGGCTGTTATTAATGCCTGGGTGTTTTTGTTTAATCGTTTTAATTAAATATGCCAATTACAACTTTCTGTTTGGGTTAATCTACCTCATTTTAGAAATTTTTGGCGTAATGGATAATCAAATTTATGCATAGTATTAGAAGGGTCGATTTATATGTCAAAGTACATTGAAATGACACATGAGCAGGTGATAGATACCTGTAAAAAATATATGAATGATGATCAAATTGCATTTGTCGAAAAAGCTTATGAATTTGCTGCAAACGCGCATAAAGAACAAAAAAGAGCTTCAGGACAACCCTATATTGTTCATCCTACTCAGGTTGCCGGTACGCTTGCTAATTTGAGTCTTGACCCTGACACTGTCGCTGCAGGCTTTTTGCATGACACTGTAGAAGATACGCCAGTTACAAATGATGATATAAAAGAAAAATTTGGCAAAGATGTTGCCTTTATTGTTGATGGTGTTACTAAACTAAATAAATACCAGTATAAATCACACCAGGAATTTTTAGCTGAAAACCACAGGAAAATGCTAATAGCAATGGCTAAAGATATTCGGGTAATTATGGTTAAACTGGCTGATAGACTTCATAATATGCATACTTTAGAGCATCTGCGTCCCGATAAACAACGCAGAATTGCTTCAGAAACAATGGATATTTATGCACCTTTAGCAGATCGTCTGGGTATTGGAACAGTTAAATGGGAACTTGAAGATATGAGTTTTCATTATTTGAATCCTAAAGCTTATTATCGCATTGTTAATTTAATGAGCCTTAAGCGTAGTCAAAGAGAAAAATATATTCAAGATGCTATCAAGACACTTAAGGAAAGCTTGGACAGTCTAGGAATTAAATATGAAATATATGGCAGACCCAAGCACATCTATTCTATTTATAAAAAGATGGTTAACAAACATAAGGATTTTAATGAAATCTATGATTTGTTAGCTGTACGGGTTATCGTTAAAACAGTTAAGGACTGTTACGCAGTGCTAGGAGCTGTTCATACGAAATGGAAGCCAATGCCTGGCCGTTTCAAAGACTACATTGCTGTTCCCAAAGTAAATGGTTATCAGTCTCTTCATACGACTATTATTGGTCCTGGCGGCCGCCCACTTGAGATACAAATTAGAACTGAACAAATGCATGAAATTGCCGAATATGGTGTTGCCGCTCACTGGGCTTATAAAAGAGGTAATTTTAAGGGTGTAGAACAAACTAGTTCAAATGAAAAATTGGATATGGTGCGCGAAATTTTAGAATTAAAAGACGAAACTCAGGATGCTGATGAATTTATGAAAAGCGTTAAGAGTGAAATCTTTTCTGATCGTGTTTATGTTTTTACTCCCAAAGGTGAAGTTTATGAACTGCCAAAAGGGTCAGTAACCTTGGACTTTGCTTATGAAATTCATACTCAGGTTGGCAGTCATGCTGTTGGAGCTAAAGTTAACGGTAAATTGGTACCTTTAGACTATAAGCTGAAAAACGGCGATGTCATTGAAATTATGACACAATCAAATGCGACGCCATCTCGTGATTGGGTTGATTTGGTTAAGACTTCCCGTGCTCGCAATAAAATTAGGCGGTATTTTAGAAACCTTGACCGAGACCACAGCATCGAGCAGGGTCAGCAAATGGTTGCTGATAAATTGCGTGATCAGGGACTTTCACCAAAAGAATTCATGTCTAAAGATCATATCGAGCCACTTTTGGAACAAATTAATTATCATACTGCTGATGAGATGTATGCTTCAATAGGCTTTGGTGATCTTTCCGCCATTGGTGTAGTTAATAGGCTGACAGCTGATATACGCCATGAAAACGAGAAAAAGAAACAAAAGCAGTTAGAAGAAGAAATTCTTAACTCTGGGCAAAAATCTGTCTCGGAAACTACAACCACTAAAAAAGATTCTAAAGCAATGAAAATCAAGCATAAAAATGGTGTCATGATTCAAGGAATTAGTGACTTGATGCTTCATTTAGCTAAGTGTTGTAATCCCGTCCCAGGAGATGAAATTGTTGGTTACGTTACTAAGGGCCGCGGGGTGACTATTCATAGAACAGATTGCCGCAATATTGTTAATAATGATGATAGCCAGGGCAGATTGATTGAAGTTCAATGGGAAAATGTTGAAGAAAACAGTGCCCAAGCATTTAATGCCAATATTGAAGTTTTTGGTTACAATCGCGGAAAGCTGCTTACTGACGTCATTACCAAATTAAATACACTGACACCAAATATTAATAATATTTCAGGTAAAGTAAATGAAGATAACATTGCTCATATTTATGCGACAGTTGCGGTTAATAATTCTGCACAATTAGACGGAATTTTATCAAAATTAAGAGATATTCCTGATGTTTACCAAACAAGGAGGGCTGATAATTAATGCGAGTTGTCGTCCAAAGAGTAAATAATGCCAGTGTCAAAATTGCAGGCAAAACGGTTGGCCAAATTAATAAAGGCTTGTTATTGCTGGTTGGCTTAAAAGAAGGCGATGGAGTAGAGCAGATTAAAAAGGCTGCTACTAAGATTGCCAAAATGCGAATTTTTGAAGATGAAACTGGCAAAACCAATTTGGCAATTAAAGATGTTGGCGGACAAATCTTAAGCGTGAGTCAATTTACTTTATTAGCTGACACTAAAAAAGGTAATCGACCAAGTTTTATCAAAGCTATGAAACCACCAAAATCCGCGGAATTATGGGAGCAGTTTAATGAAGAGCTCAAAAAGCAGGGCTTAACTGTTGAAACCGGAGAATTTGGTGCAGATATGCAGGTTGATTTACAAAATGATGGTCCTTTTACTATTGTGTTGGATCTGTAAAAATTAGGCTTAACTGCACTACAGGTTGACTTTTTGCCTGGAAAACTATAAGCTAAAAAAGAATTATCAATGACAAAGACTGAAGTATAGTTTTTAATTTCAGAGACCGTCTGTTTTGCTGAAAAGACGGAAAACAAACTAACTGTGACCCCTTTACCAGATAATAAGCGCATCGCGAGCGTTATTCGCAGCAGGTAAAAGGTGGTACCGTGCTAATTCAGAGCGCCCTTGATTTATTCAAGGACGTTTTTTTATTAAAAGGATGATTAAATGAGAGTTCAAAGACCTAAAGGGACAGTTGATATTTTGCCAGACGAATCTGGTTCATGGGAAAAAGTAGAACAAATATTGCGTGATTTTTTTAAACAAGCAAATTACCGGGAAATTCGGACACCGAGTTTTGAAAATTATAGCGTTTTTGCTCGTTCAAGTGGTGAGACATCGGATGTCGTTGAAAAAGAAATGTATGACTTTAATGATAAAGGCGGCAGGCATATTGCTTTAAGGCCCGAGGGAACAGCTGGAGTAGTTAGAGCTTATGTAGAAGATAAACTTTATGCTCCTGAAGTGGTTAAGCCTTTAAATGTCTACTATATCGAGTCCACGTTTCGGTATGAAAGGCCTCAGGCAGGCCGCCAGCGTGAGTTCCATCAAATTGGTATAGAAAGTTTTGGCTCGGATAATCCTTTAGCTGATGTAGAAACAATTGTTTTAGCACATGATTTATTAGCCAAACTGGGTGTCAAAAATTATGAATTGCATATTAATACCTTAGGAAACTCCAAGGTTCGTCAGGATTACCATGATGCTTTAGTCAATTACTTTACACCTTTTAAAGATCAGCTTTCAGATGACTCAAAAAGGCGGTTAGAAAAAAACCCTTTACGTATTTTAGATTCCAAAGATGACCAGGATAAGCAATTTTTACCTGGCGCCCCCCGAATAATTGACTATTTAGATGAGGAATCAAAGGCTAATTTTGATCAGATTTTGGAAATGCTGGACCAACTGGACATTAGTTATGTGATAGATAATGATTTAGTTCGCGGACTTGATTATTATACTGGCGTCATTTTTGAATTTATAGTCGAAGATAAAAGTATTTGGGAATCTGCCTCAACCATTTTAGGTGGTGGTCGTTATGATAACTTAGTTAAGGAATTTGACGGACCAGTTACACCTGCCGTTGGTTTTGGTATCGGAGAAGAACGGTTAATGCTAGTTTTACAAAAGCAAAACCCAGCATTGTTTGCGGATCAAGGCATTGATTTCTTCATTACTAATATCGGTCAAGAAACACAAATAAAAACTGTTGAAATTGCTCGTTTGTTGCGTAAAAACGGACTAAAGGTGCAATATGATGTTGACCAAAAGAAATTAAAGGCGCAATTTAAAAAGGCTGACAGGGCAAATGCAAAATTTGTTATTACTCTTGGAGCTAAAGAATTATCCGACGGAGTTTTAAATGTTAAGCGCCTTTCTGATGGGCAAACTTTCAAGTTCAGTTTTGATGATCTTGAAAATATGAATGCAATAATGAAACAATTAAAGGAATAAAAATGAAGCAAGTAGAAAAAAGAACTGATTATTGTGGCAATATTACCCCCAAATATCTTAGCCAAGAAGTAAACTTATATGGCTGGGTTCAGCGCGTGCGAAACCTTGGTAACTTGGTATTTATTGATTTGCGCGATCGTGAGGGTATAGTTCAGGTAGTTGTTAATCATGAATCAGGTCAAGACTTGATGACTACTGCTGACGCACTGGGAAATGAATTCGTTATTCAAGTTAAAGGAAAAGTAGTCAAACGCTCCAGTATTAACCCAGATATGAAAACCGGTGAAGTTGAAGTTGACGCTAAAGAAATTATTATTTTGAATAAAGCAAAGAACCCACCTTTTGAAATAAAAGATGATGTTGAAGTTGCTGAACAAACAAGATTAAAATATCGCTATTTGGATTTACGCCGACCAAGCCTGCAAAACGCGATTATTTTGCGTTCAAAAATATTGCAAGCCACGCACGAATTTTTTGATCAAAACGGCTTTATCGATATTGAAACACCAATATTAGGAAAATCTTCTCCCGAGGGAGCGCGAGACTATTTAGTTCCTTCCAGGATTTATCCGGGTAGTTTTTATGCATTACCGCAATCTCCTCAACTTTTCAAGCAATTATTGATGGGTGCAGGCTTTGATAAATATTATCAACTAGCAAGATGTTTTAGAGATGAAGATCTGCGTGGTGATAGACAACCTGAGTTTACGCAAATTGATATGGAAACGTCTTTTACTGATGAGCAACAGGTGCAGGACTATACCGAAGGCCTATTAAAGAAAATTATGAAAGATGTAATGGGGATTGATTTAAAAACACCTATTGCACGCATTTCTTGGACTGATTCAATGAATAAGTATGGCACTGACAAGCCTGATATTCGTTTTGGCATGCTGATTCACGATTTAAGCTCTGTGTTTAAAGATAGTGATTTTAAAGTGTTTTCTAATGCCATTGCTAATGGTGGTTTTGTCAAAGGAATTGCGGTTAGAGGCGGCGCACAAAAATATTCTCGTAAACAAATTGAGAAAAAGCAAGACTATATTAAGCGCTATCATGCAAAGGGTCTGGCTTGGGTTAAATTTGAAGATGGAGAATTTTCTGGACCAGTTTCACGCTTTTTAACTGCCGAGAATAAATCCGCATTAATTAAAGAGTTTAATTTAAAAGGTGGGGAATTAGTAGTATTTATTGCTGATAAATGGAAAGTTTGCTGTGATTCACTTGATCACTTACGTCGTGAATTTGCCAAAGAAACTGATATTATACCTAAGCACGTATTTGATTTTATTTGGGTAGTGGACTGGCCATTATTTGAATACGATGAAGGCTTCGGTAGATGGATTGCTGCACATCATCCATTTACAATGCCGGATGACGAAGGCATCAAGCTTCTTGATACTGAACCGCATAAGGCTCATGCGCGTAGCTACGATATAGTTATGAATGGTGACGAGCTTGGTGGAGGATCCATTCGTATTCACAAGCGGTCAATTCAGGAAAAAATGTTTAAGGCTCTCGGTTTTACTAAAAAGCGTGCCTATGAACAATTTGGTTATTTGCTAGAAGCCTTGGACATGGGATTTCCACCTCATGCTGGTCTAGCCATTGGACTTGACCGTTTTGCAATGCTTCTTGCAGAAAAAGACAATATTCGTGATGTACTAGCATTTCCAAAAAACGCTAATGCATCTGAACCAATGATGCATGCTCCCGCACCTGTATCTGATCAGCAATTAAGTGATTTGGGCATAGTTGTCGAAGATAAGTATCATGATGATGTTGCAAAGATTGAAGCTAACTTAAGAGCACAAGCTGAAAAAGACGCCGCTCAAAATACTACTTGGGATTAGCACAGATTTAAATATATTTTTAATTAGAGCACAAGAGCTGTGAAGAAATTTTCACAGCTCTTGTGCTTTTTTATTTGTCCTCATTCAATTTTGCTTGAGGACATTTTCTTATGATGTAGCGCTTTCACAGACTTATATAATAAAAAATGTCAGGATAAATTATGCGATAAAAATATTGTTGCTTTAAAGGATGAACAGGGACCTGGAATTGGTGCCGCTATGATTGCAGCAATGGGGTGCCGTTGGTTTAAAGACTGGAATAGCTGCATCAATGTATTTGTAAAATATAATGAAATTATCGCGCCAGATCCACATAACACTGCCCTTTATCAAAAATACTATCATTTATATCATAAAATATATAATTCTATTGCTCCTCTGGCCAGAGCTGCAACTAGGCTCTAAATAAAATTGCTTTGAGTATTAAATGATGAGAGAATTATTATTCAGTTATTATTTTTATACAAGGAGGGAAATATTGTGACGGATAAATTTCATCGTGCTTTCGGGTGTTATGGTATTATTGGTGATCAACAAAGTTTAGTTGTTATCAAAAAAGAGGGTGGGCCTTATATAAATCGGTATGACTTGCCGGGCGGTAGTTTGGAAGATGGGGAGCCATTAGACCATACGGTTAAGCGAGAAGTTAAGGAAGAAACTGGATTAATTGTGCAAGACTATGACCAAATTGGTGTTACCTCATTTAGATATCCCTGGGATTATGAACAATGGCATTTTAATCAACATATCTGTGTTTTTTATAGAATCAATAAATTTACTGGTGATTTACAGACTACAGTTAAACAGTTTACGGGGCAAGATTCTTTAGGGGCTGTATCAGTTCCTCTAGAACAGCTCAATCTGGCAAATTCTTCACCTCTGGTATTAAAGGCAAAAGAGATTTTATTAAAGCCGGATAAGTTTGACTTAGCAGACCAAACTTTTGCTAATTGGATTGTACTAGATCACCCAGTTTTTTAAACTAAAAAAGCGGTTAAGGAAAATTTCCTTAACCGCTTCTGTTTATTCATATTTACCGTAAATTCTGTAAAAATGCAAGTGCTTTGACATAATTAGGTTCATTGGTTAACTCATGAATAAGTTCTTGGTACAAGACTTTTCTATTTGCATCTACAATCCAGATACTTCTAGAATCAAATTTCGTAGCATCAATAAACAAACCCATTTTTTTGCCGAAGTCAAAACTCTCGTCTGACAAAAGCTCCATTTTTGATACACCCTCTGCAGCACACCAATTTTTCTGTTCTTCTGGAGTATTGGTGGAAACAGTATAGAAATTAATACCATCAAAATTATCCACTTCGCTGTTAAAGCGTTTAGTGGAAATACTGCAGACGCTAGTATTGATATTAGGTACAACACTAATCAGTGTAACCTTATTAACCAAATCAGTGCTTGATGCAACTGAACCATCAGACTTTTTTACCTTAAAATCTGGCAGTTGTTCACCAATTTTGATTGGTTCTCCATTAGTTGACAGCGGCTCACTTTTCATTGTTACTTGCATAATCATTACCCTTTCTCAAAAATAAAAACAATTACCATTTCAAGTTTAACCTATCGCAGAATAGTAACTCAATAAATCAGCTTTTTAATTGCTTTCAGTATAGCTACTGATACGTTTAATAGCTTCTTTTAAGTTTTCTTCAGACGAAGCATAGGATAAGCGTACGTATCCTTGACCACCAGCACCGAAATAACTGCCTGGTGTTACGCCAACCTTGGCTTTTTCAGCTAAATCACTGGCAAACGCCACATCATCACAGCCAAATTTACTGGGAATTTTAGCAAAAATATAAAATGCCCCTTCAGGAGTAGCCATAGTGTAGCCATTTTTTTCGAGTCCATCCTGAAGCAGATGCATGCGTTTTTGATATTTTTCTCGCGCGGCAACATAGTCCTGATCTCCATAATTCAAAGCCTCTGTGGCAGCTGCTTGAACATTGTCAGTCACTGCAGAAATTAAAAATGAGTTCACCTTTATCATTGATTTCATTAACTCAGAAGGTCCAGCTATATAGCCTATACGCCAGCCAGTCATGGCAACACTTTTTGAAAGCCCTGATAATAAAACAGTTCTTTCAGGAATAAATTGTGTCAATGAATAATGCTTTTTTTGACCATAAATTAATTCAGCATAGATTTCATCACTGACAGCGAAAATGTCGTATTTAGTAATGACAGCTGCTAATTCTTGCAAGTTTTTCTTTGAATAAACTCGTCCTGTTGGGTTAGACGGATCAGTGATAATAACAGCCTTTGCGCCTTTTCCTTCATTTTCCAAAGTTTCCGTTAATTTTTCTGGAGTTAAAAGAAAATGATCATTAGAAGTATCTACTTGAACTGGAATTCCACCAGCCATTTTTATGATTCCAAAGTAGACTCCCCAAACAGGGGTAGGCACGATTATTTTTTCACCAGGATTAAGTAAAGTCATGGCGGCGATATTCAATCCTTCAGAAACTCCAACCGTCGCACAGATTTCACTTTTGGGATCATATGTAACACCTAAGCTTTTTGCTAGATATTTGCTAACAGCTTCCAGGTATTTTTCTTTCCCAGCTTCAGGAGCATAATGAGAGTCATCACTATTGATGTCATCAATTGCCGCTCTTTTTATGTGTTCTGGGGTATTTAAGTCAGGTTCACCAATAGTCAATTTTATAATTCCAGGTATTGTGGAAATTTTTTGATTGAAGGATCTGATCGCTGGATTAGGTATACTACTAATTTTCGAATTAATTTTTGTTGATAAATTTTTTGCTAATGTTGGCATAAAAAGAACCTTCCTTTTTTTATTGAAACCATATTATAACCCAGTATGTTTCTAAATAAAATTAAGAAAAAGTGTTTTTTATAAAGTTTTAGTTTAGTGTGTTATCCCAAATTTTGTTATAGTTAATTAAGGAGCGTGAGATAAATGGATCAAGATCAAAAAGCCAAAAGGCTAAAAGAACTAACACCAGACCAATTTCAAGTTACTCAAGAAGCAGCAACAGATTATCCTTTTAGAGGAAAATATGATGATTTTTACCAAAAAGGAATCTACGTTGATATTGTCTCAGGAGAGCCTTTGTTTTCAAGCGAAGATAAATATGATGCGGGTTGCGGGTGGCCTAGTTTTACCCGGCCAATCAAGAAATTGGTTTATCACCGTGATCAATCACACAATATGGAAAGAACTGAAGTTAAGAGTCCAGAAGGTGATTCACATTTGGGACATGTCTTTGATGATGGACCCAGTGATAAAGGAGGGCTCAGATATTGCATTAACTCCTCTGCTTTAGACTTTATTCCTTTTGATCAATTGGAACAAAGAGGATATGGTGAATACCGTAAACTTTTTAAATAATAAAAATTATGTAAAAAGACCTGATGTCAAAATCAGGCCTTTTTACTACTTAAACTATGGCTCTATAATTTATCCTGTTGATGACTTATCCATGTGGTAAGCTGTTAATAGGTTTTTTATTGCATAAAAAAGGAGGACATCTT
>NZ_JACFPK010000012.1:0-9091 GCF_016102025.1 Lactobacillus sp. M0393
GGCATTCGCCACGTTTATTATTGTGTTGTTGGATTATATCAATAATCACAAGAAATAAAAAAGACCGTCCCAATAATACTTTAGCCAGTTAGGGATGGTCTTTATCTCTCACACAGCTAACCGCCTTTAGAGCGGCTGCTTGTTTTCAAAGAGGTCTTGTTAGCGCAAGGCCTCTTTTCTTTATAATTAAATTATATCATGACTGAATTAATTTTGCACAAGTTGACTGAGTCAGGGATTGCATGTTGTCATTTATAATCGTTTTTTTATAGTTACAAAATAGGATTAGGGATAAAATTAGTGCTAACGGGAAATTGTTCAGTATAAATATTAAAAGAAAATAAAATTATCTTATTGACTTTTAAAGATTAAAACCTTATTATTTTGGTTATCTAATATTTATTTTTTATTAATTTAAAAGCCTGAGTTTTAATAATTAAGCTAAAAATTTCTTCACATGGCTTATTGGACAAGCTTAAGAGCAATATTGAATTTAAAAATGAGTATACATACTATAAGTTAAGAACTAGACTAACAAAATGCTATTTAAAAAATATTGAAAGGAAAATCAATGATTATAAAATATTCAAACCCGTGGAGACTCGCCTTGTATGTCTTTTTTGCTTTTTTGAAATCACTTCAGGTTGTTTTTGTTGCCTTAATTTTTCAAAAATTTATTGATTTCGCCCAAAAGCCTCAAGGCAGCTTAATCAAGCTGACTGTCTTTGCTGTTTGTGGTCTGCTAATATTTGGAATAGTCGGCGTTATATATCAGTATTTCTATTATAAAATTATAGAAGAAATTAATCTTAACCTAAAAAGTGCATCTGCCAATTATTTAGTTAATAACTATGCTAGCCATAACGAAATTGACAGTTCATTTATGACCAATGACCTCAAGCAAATTGAAACTAATAGTATTGAGGCAGAGCTTTCAATCATTTCTGATTTAATTCAATTTTTGGCAGCTGTAATCTCTGCATTTGTTAGTTCTTGGATTATTGCGCTGGTATTTTTAATAGCTTCATTTACTCCTGCCGTTATTCAGACTGTTTTTGGCCCTAAGATCGAAAAAAATTCTGAAAAGTGGGAAAAATCCAATAGCAACTATACCAATACTGTTATTGAAACTCATTCTGGAGCGGAAATGGCTAACATCTATGATGTTCAATTTTCAATGGTTAACAGGTTGATTAAAGCAGCGAAGCTAATGGAAACGTCTCTTTTCAAAACCAATTGGACTAAAGGCATGTCTAATGAGATGACTATGATAGTAGCATATATTTTCAGTATGTTCCTTCCTTTTGCCATTGGTATCAGTTTCATTGTTAGCGGTCGGCTGACTTTAGGCACGTTTATGATGATAGCACAACTGGCTAATAATTTTATTAATCCTGTAGTTGGTATTTTTGGGTCAGTTAACGATATTAAAACGGCAAAACCGATTTTGCAAAAAATCAAAAAAATCGACTTGCTGATAAAGCCGCAGGGTAGCAATACTGCAACTGCTTCAGATACTTTCCAATCATTACAATTGACTGATGCTGGAGTTAGTCAGGGTAAACAGAAAATTTTTGCCAATGTTAATCTAAAAATTGATTCCGGGGAAAAAGTTCTCCTGCAAGCTCCATCAGGTTGGGGGAAATCAACTTTACTGAATGTATTAATTGGTATTCAACAACTTGATTCTGGATCCTATGAAGTTAATATTCTGAAGTAAATGGTGATTGGGGAAAATTACACGAGTACTTCTCTTTTATTCAGCAAAAGCCTTTTATTTTAGATGATACTTTAAAATACAACATTACTTTAGGTCGCCATGTGTCTGAAGAAGACTTAAATTATGCTGTTGAACAAGCCGGTTTAACTGATCTCGTAAACGAAAAGGGCTTAGACTATCAGCTTGGGAAGGGTGGTAGTAATTTATCTGGTGGTCAAAATCAACGGGTTGAAATTGCACGAGCATTAGTATCAAAAAGACCGATATTATTAGCTGATGAAGCAACTTCATCTCTTGATCAGAATTTATCTTTGCAAATACACCAAACAATTCTAAGTGAGTTTAAAGGAACTGTGATCGAAGTAGCACACCACATATCAGAAAAAGAGCAAGAAATGTTTGATCAAATAATTGATTTATCAAAGCAATCTTGATCTTGAGCTATCGATAAAGCATAGAAAGTAAGAGAGAAAAATAAGTAAAAAGGGATATGACCTTCGAAATTGAAGTGTTCCATAATAGTTAGACAATAATCTGACTATAAGGAGCACTTTTTTTCATGAATAAATGTTCCATTGCTTTGAAAAGCTGTATATGAATCTCACCGAGCTGGGAGATGCAGTAAGAAACTATTGAGTATTACAGTCAGAAAAGAATTAAAATCAAACTAAAAGGACTAACTCCGATCGAATATCGGCAGTTAGTCCTCAGTAAAGCTAATAAAGTGTCCTAATTTTAGGGTTCACATCATAATAGCTAACCTTTTTTATTAAAATGCCCTAGAAAGTTAATCAGTTGATTAATGCCTGGAGCATTTTTGCTTTAATTAAAGGAATTTAATATTTTAATTCTACTGATCGTATTTTTTAAATTCTGAACAAGTGGTATCATTAGTGTAAGCTTTTTCATTTTTGACTAGTGCGAGTGTGAACAAATAAGGAGAGAACAATTGCATTCTAAAGCGGTAGACTCAAAAGCATCTCTTGTAAATTTATTTTGGAATCAATTTTTATTTTTGTGGCAACTAATAAAATCGCGCTTTCTTTTTTGGTTAGGGTTAATATGCTTTGTAATACTGATGTTGAAACTAATGCCTAATTCCGCTATAGTTCCTCTTTTTTTCATGGGAGTTGATTTTAACGCTGTTAAATCACGCCAAGTTATTTTGCCTGTTTTTTGGTTTGTTTATTTTGTAGTACCGCTACTGATAGTCTTAAGCGGTTTTAAACAATTGTGGCAAGCAAGGGGAATGCAATTGCGAGGGCTGCGATATTCACCATTAAGTTTCGCTGTAGTTAATGTTGGGTTAATGGGGTTGATCACCATCATTTATGTGGTACTAACAGAGGGAATCATGACTTTAATGACTGACTTTTCTTGGCTAAGAAATTTTAAGCTATTACAATTTCACGGATTACCAGCTTTATTAGTATTGTTTATTATCAATTTTTTAGGAATATTTCTGTTGTTGATAATTCAAACCACTATCGGTCGCTTCAATGCTCCATTGGGTATAATTATTCCTTTTAGCCTGTGTATTATCACGATTTATACCACTTGGAAATATAATCCGCTCAATAGTTTAATGTTGCTGCGGGTCAATAAGAACAATATTCTGTTGTTACTAGTTACAACGCTATTAATGCTAATCGTCTATTTAATTACTAATCGTTATAGTGAGCTGGATTATTAAAAGTTTAATTCTACTATTTTTAACAATACTAAAATGATACTATTAATGTATAGAATTAAACGATAATTAAAAAATAAGAAATAAAAATTGGCTATCTATAAAAGTCGAATTAAATTGTACTTATTATGTGGCTATCCTCACTTTTAAAAAGAAGGTCTTTATGAAACGTCTATTTTGGAATCAATTATTATATTTATGGCAAATAATCCGCTTCCGTTTAATTTGTTGGCTAAGTTTGATTTGCTTTTCAATTATTTTTCTCAGTGCGCAGCTAATTAACAGTCCACATACTTCTATATTTAATCTTTTCTTTGCCGATACCAGTCAAGATACATCTTTTAATTTTATTTTGTGGCTGGTCTATTTCTTAATACCGCTACTTATTATGCTAAATAGCTTTAAACTGCTTTGGCAAACTACCGTTATGCACCTAAGAGGATTACAAATTCCACCGAAAAATTTTACTGTTGTCACTATGTTATTAATGGGAGTAATAGCTTTGGCCTACGTGTTTGTTACACTTTTAGTTATGTTGCTTGTTACGGCTTTATTTAAATTGCCCTCTTTGTCTTTTTTTCATTTAGCTGACTGGCAGGCGATCCCACTACTTTTCATCAACAATTTTTTAGGAATATATCTGACGCTTCTTTTGCAAGGTACAATTGGGAAGTTTAATTCGGCCTTGGGTTTGATTATTCCAGCTTCACTTTTGATAATGACATCTCTTTTAAAATGGCAATTAAATCCTTTGAATTGCTTGATAATTATGAGATTTAATTTCCCTGGCTTTTTATTATTATTGCTGGCAACTTTGATTATGGTGATTGTTTATGGGATTATTGACCATTTCTTTAGTGTAGAGTAAGGAGTAAAAAATGAGTTTTATTGAATTAAATGAAGTAGGAAAAGTAGTGAAAAGACGGCCACTATTGCATGATGTCAGTGCAGATATTCCAGAAGGCAGTATCACTGTTTTAGAAGGAATAAATGGTTCTGGTAAAACGTTAATCTTAAAAACGATTTTAGGCTTAATAAATACCAGTGGGGAAGTCATAGTTAATAGTAAGAAGATGAAGGTCCAAGAGCCTTATCCTATTAAAGCGGGAATTTTAATTGAAAATCCCAGTTTAATAGAAGAATTTACTGCTCATAAAAATTTAGAACTATTAGCGAAATTAGATCCAGATATTCAAGAAAAGCAGATTAATGATTTATTGGCGTACTTTGATTTAACCAGGTTCCCTAAACAAAAAGTTAAGAAATTTTCACTGGGGATGAAGCAGAAATTAGGAATTGCACAGGCCTTTCTCGGAGGCTATCCGTTAATTGTTCTGGATGAACCCACCAATGCGCTGGATCATGAAAGTATAGGTAAATTAATCAGATTGATTGACGGTTATAACCGTAAAGGTTCAACCTTTGTTATTGCTTCGCATGATCATGAATTTGTGAACAAAGTCGCCACGCAAAAGCTATATGTACAAGAAGGAACAATTAATCATGAAAAATAAAAAATTATTATGGAGCTTCTTCGTGGTAATAATAATTGTAGTTGGCTGCGTGGGCTTTTATCGCTACAACCAGGTAAACGCCCATCCTCAGCAGTATGGTGTGACTAAAGAACAGCTTTTTCACAAAAATGAATTGGTAAAAGCCTATCATGTTAACTTTATTGTTCATGAAGCTGCAGTTAAGAAAAGTAAGGATGTTGTACAAGCCAAAGTCAAATTTAATATACGTCAAACTGGTCAGTCATTCTATGGCGAGAAAAAGAACAATCCTAATTTTAGAGAAAATATGTATCTAAATAATCCTTATGGTACAAGCAATCCCTCAATAAAATTGTATGACAAAAGTCACAACAGTATTAATCCTGATAAAGCATTAGCGCACGGCAAGCAGCCTTTTACAATATTTTTTACCATTCCGCGCTATTCATATGACATGCGCAATCAAAGATTACGTTTCAGTTTCTTAGTACCAACTAAGAAGCACTATGTCAAATATTCGCTTCTGCTAGAATAGAGAGGATAAAATGAAATTTTTGTGGTCACGTTTGAATAAATTATGGTTGTTTTTAGCATTGGTAATAGGGCTAAGTATCAGCGTTTTACAATGCATTGTTTCTACGTCTAAAAATATTCTTGCGACAAACTCACCTTATACTATGTGGATGTCAATAGATGGATTTACTTTTGTTCCTACTATATTTTTTATCTTGTTACCGTTAATTGCGAGTTTACCTGCCAGTACATTATTAAAAGAAGATTTTACCAACGGCTATTTTTATAAATTAAAGATGGAGAAGTCCATTAAACAAATCTTGTTAGGATACCTAGAAATCGCATTTATGACCGGCTTTATTGTAATTGCTGTTCCTTTACTGTTTAACTTTTTATCTTGGTTTATGATATTGCCTAATGTTAAGCCCGATAATTTACTTAATATTAATATTGGTGCCAGAAATTTTACTATGCTGTTTGTCTCCCTTTATTATTCCCATCCATTTGTCCACGCTATTTTGTCAATTATGTTTTCTTCTTTTTGGGGAGGATTATTTTCTGTATTCGCAATGGTTACTTCTTTGTGGATTAAAAATAAGTTTGCTGCCATGTGTACAGGTTTAGTTTTGCAAATAGTTTTATTATTAATGAATGCAACTATCCATTTGCCATATTTCATAAGTTATTCACCGGCTGATTTCTTACGTGAACTCCCTGGAACTGCTAACATTTATGTGGTGGTGTTTATGACTGCAATATTATTACTTTATTGTATGATTATGTTTCATTTGGATGAAAAACGATTAGCAGAGTTATAAAAAGTGAAAGGAAAAAGGATTAAGTCCAAATGTTAAGGGCCTAATCCCTTTTAATATGCTTTCATTCTGTTAAGTGGCCAATAGCGATACTTGACAACACCTTCAATTTTACTTCTAGGAATTGCTCCTATATAACGACTATCTTTTGAAACGCTCCTATGATCTCCCATTACAAAATACGAGCCTTTGGGAACTTTGTTAGTACTTTTCATTTCTTTTAATTGAGAAGGGGAATAAATACTTTTATATTCTTTTGTTCTTGCTAAAGAACGAATTGAAAAGTCAGCAGTATAAGAATATTTAGTACCATAAAAGCCGTCTTCATTATCCGTCAGCTTAAATCCTGGTTTTAAATAGTCTTGATTTATTTTTTTGCCATTAACATAAATTTTATTATTTTTTCCAGTAACAGTTTCACCCGGTAATCCTATAATTCTTTTTATATAAAAGGAATTACGTTCATCCGGAGCCTTTAAAATGACAATTTCATTTCGTTTCAATTTGTTATTGCGATTAGCTATAACTCTTTCTTGATTTTCAAAAGTTGGTTGCATCGAGATACCAGATACGGAACATTTAACTATCAAATATTTTGTTAATAAAAAATTGATTAAAATAAAAATCGCAAATAAGACTATTGTATATTTTAAAAAATCATAAAATTGTTTTGTTTTCTCATTTTTTTCGTTATTCTGATTATTTGCCATAAGTAAGTCCTTACAAATAAAATTACATATTAATATAACTACCCTGTGGTTAATAGATAAATTATAGGCAGATAAATAATTAAAAGTCAAAATAATCTAAAAACCAACCTAAAATTAAACAAATAACCTATTTAGATGATATAAACTTCTTCTAATTTTGGAGATCACAATCTATATCAGATCATAAGGCAAATTTCTGTTTTTATTGTAAATAGCAAGTCATAGTTATAAAAAGTCTCAGTTGAAAGGAACTAGATCAAAACAAAAAGGACTAACTTCGTTAAATATCGGAAGTTAATCCTTAATTGAAATCTATTAAACAGAGTAAAAAGCCTTTACAATGGTTTCGTTAAAGCCAACTCACTATTAACTTTTAATTCATCGGCTGGAAGAAACCAACTATTCTGTTGATTCTTTAAGGTGAATGTAATTTGTTTAACCTCTTGTAGGCTGGCTGTATTTGAACTATTAATTTGCTTTGCATATGCTAAAGCTGCATCATATGTTTCATGTCTGTATTGCTGATAATTCTCACTTGCTTTAACTTTTTCATCTTGATTGATTGCTTTTTGCAAGTCTTGTTTATCAGTTTCAGTAGCTGACTTGGCATCTGCTTTGGCTTCATCTACTGTATTAACAGGCTTTAACAATGGTCCAGAAATAAATTCGCTGTCAGCTGCTTTAACAAAAGTCATACTGTCTTTGTTAATTCTCTGGAAAAAAATGTCACTCACAGTTGTATTTGGAGCAAGGTGGTAATATAACTCAGCCTTGTTTTCATTGTTATTCCAAATGTATAGTTCTTCATCAACGGGTATGAAAGTGCCTTTAGCAAAAGAAGTAGTTGCACTATTTGTTGCCGTTAGGTTTGAACGAACCTGTCCGTTGGCATCATAAGCATCAGTATTCTTGCTGGCAGAAACATAAGTATAATATGTATAGTTTAGAAACTGCTGTCTTGGCTTTTTGTTTACTATTGATGTGGCGAAAAATCCTGTCTTTGTTCCGCTTATGCGATAACTAGCTCTGTATGATGGTCCAGACAATACTTGAGAGACGCGATCAACTTTGACCTTTTCTCCAGGTTTAATACTTGTACGCTCTTTACCGGTGCCAACCCGTATAGCACTAGTTGTATTAACTTTCACACTTACATCAGTTGTGTAAAGTGGTTTATTATCTATTTGCCCAACATTGGCCGCATTAACATAGCCACCGGCTCCAATATTGTAGTAATATTTACCACCGATTTTTTTATAAGGGAGCCATGACTGATTATAGTTGTCATCATTGACTAAGAAATACTGTTTGCTATTCCGGTCAATTTTTTCTACAGAGCCAGAGTATTTCAAAGGGGTTCCTTTGCGCAAATGCGTATTCTTTTTACTGCCACGGAATTTGTATAGCCGTTTACCATTCTTATCGTAAACATAAGAATTGTAATTGAGCTCCAAGTTGCCATCTTGTACCTGTTTGTTGACAACACCAACATTAGCCGCCTTAACGTAGGCACCACCGGTTAAAGGATAGTAGCTTTTACCATTAATCGAAGTTGTTTTGGCATTACCGTTTACGGTGGTGCCCATACGCAATGTCCCTTTACCGTTATAATAGGTGCGCTTGCCCTGAGCCGTATAAACATAAGAATTATGATTCAATGTGAGAGTATCAGTCTTAGCAGCTAATACTTCTGTATTGCTTGGCATTACTGCAGGTAGCATAGGACTAATAGCAAGAATGCTTGCTATGGAACCATAAACAAACTTTTTATTTAATTTCATGTAATCACCTCAAAAATTGATTAAATACTTTACATCCAGTATAGAATAATATGCTGTCTTTGAACAGGCTTTCAAACAGTTTAATATTAAGTTAATAAGGTGAGTGAAAGTTATTTACACCAAGCCGTTTAGTTAATTATCTGGCTCTTCTTTTATTCAATATGCAAACAGTATTTGTTATAATTAATTTAGAATTCAAGCAAATTGTTTTGAGGGCGGTTGGCTGTTGATCTGGAAAGGAGATGGTGCCTATGGCACGAAATCTTTTAGAAAGAGAAGCAGTTAATGAGCGTTTACCAGGCATTACAAATAATGTTGGCATTCGCCACGTTTATTATTGTGTTGTTGGATTATATCAATAATCACAAG
>NZ_JACFPK010000013.1:0-8941 GCF_016102025.1 Lactobacillus sp. M0393
AAAAAAAAAACAATGAGGATTCATTGCTTTTTATATTTAACTTTATTCTTTTATATTTTTTCTATGTTGGCTGGCGTGACATCAGCTGCTGTATTTATTGGCTTTAAATGATTGCCAAAAGTATATTTAGCAGTCGAAGCTTTCACAAAATTACAGTTTGACATCGATGAAGGTGAATCTAAAACTTCATAAAATAGTTCTGCTTTTTTATCTGCTGGAACCCATATATATCTTAATCCTGTAACCGAAACCGTATCACCTGAACTAAACCATGAATCGTCCGCAAATTCTCCTTTTATATTATAAAGATATGCGTCATTCACAAATCTTACATGCATGATATTAGTATACGGTATTAGTTGCTGACGAGGCTGCGTTTTAAGGTCGTCTCTTAAAACAAACAATTTTTTATTGTTTTTTATGCGGAATACTTCTAGAACTCCATTATCAAGCATATCAATTTTAGTCGTCCCTGCTAGTTCTTCTCTATTACTGCGACGATCAACCACTAGTTTCGTACCCTTTTTGACATATTTATTGGTAAATTCACCTTTATTATTAACAAGATTTGCTTTTGTAAAATCTTTATCAGAAGAAAATGGCGATGATGCTATTGTAACAGTAGCATAATTAGTAAATAACTTATTTCCATTGATACTATCAACATTTATAGCTTTAATATAACCGCCATGACCGATGTTGTAGTATTGTTTACCTTTAATTGTTTTATATGGTAGATAATACCAGTTCATATCTTTGTCATTAAAGGAATAACGCTTGGTATCTGGATCAGATAGGGCTTTAATTTTGCCAACATATCTTACTAAAGCACCCTTTTTTAGCAGCCCATTCGTTTTAAGATAAGAATACTTTTTCTTACCCTTTTTGTTATAAACACGAGTCTTATGATTCAAGGTTAGCTTGCCTTGCTCAGAATTTACATTTGACGTAGTAGTTTGAGCTTGATCAATATTAGTTGTAGTAACTGCTAATGATGTTGTTGTCAATATTCCAGCTAATAAGCTAATAAACAATTTTTTGTTAATTTTCATTGTAATTACTCCTTTATCCTTAAATTCTAATAGCTATCTGGTTAATTGTCTATTAAGGCTACCTTTACTGGACCAGGCAACCTAATATAAATATTAGTCGAAGTAGTGCTAAGCCAAATGGCTATCAGTTTTAAAAGATTTATAAAAAACTTCGTGAAAAATAAAGTGCGATCCTCGCATGCAAAAGAGACATACTAGACGTCTAGGCAATCCATTTGGATTGCCTTTTTGTATATCTACACTTTTGAAATCTACGTGTGCTTCTATGTTTTAATAAAACCCTCTTTACTCTTTTGAGGACTTCGTCCTGTTATTGATATATAATAATATATAGAAATATATAGTAATATATAGCAATATAAGAGAAATATATATGAAAGATATAAGAGAAATAATTGATATAATAGTACCTACAGCATCTAATAAAGAAGTAGCAAGATATAGAACAAGGATTAATTCGTATATAAAAAAATATAAGATAATATATAAAAAAGAAAATAGAAAAATGGTTCTTGATGAATCAGAAGCGAAGAAAGTCATTGCTCATTTTAAAAATGGTGAAGTAGGTTCTGCTAGATCAATTAGTAAAACTGATTACGTCAGACATTTGGAAGAAAAAGTAGCGAAACAACAAGAAGAAATTGATCAGCTTAATAATCGATATTTAAGTAAAATCGAGGAGCAGAATAAAGAGTTAAGAGAAGCTAATAGGGCTTTAGGAAAAAAGTTTGATCGGTTAATGCAGCTTATGAACCAACAACAACAGTTACATGGCAGAGACCAAAAGATAAAAGAGCAGGGCTCTTTAGAACGTAAGGAAAGAAACATTGATAATGAACTAAAAGAGCCAGTTCGAAAAAATGAACACTGGTGGCAAAAGATTTTTAAATAATTGGGCATAAGACCTTGAGGCATCTTAAGATCACTTCTAACTGACTTATAATCATTCGCTAACAATAGGGAACTTAATGTTTAAAAGTAACGTATTCAAAGTTATTTTGACAATAATTTCACCTACTATAATATTAATTTTCACTGTATTTTTTAAATAAGTAATCAATATTTCAAATGACTCGTAAGAGTCATTTTTTATTTTATCTTCTAGTTATTAATCTTTGAAAAACTTGATAATTTCATATTATAAAGCACAAATTAACTGGATATTTAACGAACTATATGTTTATATATACATGATTATTTTTTAATATTATTTGTTGACAAATTTTTATGCTGAACTATGGTTTTAATATCAATGTCGACATTGATCTAAAATATTATGAAAGGCGTACTATTATGAAAAGTACCATTAAAAAATTGGGAATTTCTCTTGGGGCAGCAAGTTTTATAGGAACGACTATGGCAACAACTGTAGTAAATACATTTGCTGCTACGGACAACTCCGTAAGTAATTCCAATGAAAATCAAAACAACAGTTCATATGGGGCATTGTACGGTTCATTAACTAAAGATCAACAAGATGAGTTTGATCAAATTGTTAATGGTGCTGGACTTAATGAGGAGCAGCAGAATACTCTCTTACAAGACAAAATTACTGAACAAAACAATAACCTGACACGTGGCTTAAAGTTAGAAACAATTAAGAAAATTGCCAAATACGTTGCTAAAATTACTGGTAACAGTTTAAAAACTAAGCCACTAAAAGCTTTTGTAAACTTTCTAACTGATTATGAAGGTAAAGCTGAAGATGGTATACGATATGCGCTAATTCATTATCTTCACCTTAACAGCACAGTCGCTTACTGGACGGCACGAACAGTCGTATTTATCTATCTTTAAATAATCTAAAAGGTGTGACTATAACATGAATACTACTTTAATAATAATCATTATCTTGGCTCTAGAGCTTCTGCCAATCGATACTTGGCTTGCCAGATACAATATGACGCTTGCTATGCCTATCCTTTTTACTTTAGCGTTGATTGCTGTGTTTCTCCTCTCTTTAGTGGGCTTTTCAAAAGCTTTTCATTGGTATGATTATCTAATAGCAGTTATTACATGTGTTTATGAATGGATGATATTCTTCAAAAATAACAAAAAATAAGCAAACCAAAACTCAAATACGCAAATTAATTACAAATTAAGCAGATTAAATACCTAATCAAAAAAATAATTCCATATATACCAAAGCAACTTAACATAATGTACATTAAGCGAAGTTGCTACGAAACTTAGTGCTACAAGGCTTCAAACTGCAGCAAAAAAATGTTTGTGAATTTGAAGCCGTATAGCAAAAGGGAAGACTGATTTAACAGCCTTCCCTTTTTTCATTACCTGGTAATTTCACAATTAGACCAATTGCTTCATACCAGCTTATTTGTTACTTTTAATCTTTAACTTTAAATTGCTCCGTATGCTTCGTAAATTAATAAGAAAATCACTTTGATAGCAGCAGTAAATTAAAAACTTGTTTACTTGTCTTACAGGCTACCAATTAGAAGAACAGGAATATTAGCAAAAACTTCATTATCAATCCATTGCTTCAATTGAGTAATTGATTCTTGAGCCAATTTTTTATCTGAACCCTTTAATTTATTAGCCAATTTTTCGGCAGTGACTAGCTTTTTTGCTATTTTCTCTTTAGAAGTATTAGTGATCATTTCTACTTCGGTTTTTATTAATGGTTTAAGAGATTTTTTATGACCATTTACATTGTATGTCCCGGTTAAAAAATTAGTCCAAAACTTATATTTGCCATTTTGCGACACAATATGAACTAAAGAACCATTTTCTACTGATATAGCGCGATCTATTTTGAATAACATGTTTTTAGCGAAAACTTTTTTAGCATGCTTCAAACTATATTTTTTAAGTAAGCCATTTTTTCTTTGATACAATCCGCCATCAGTAGTAGCTATATTTTTAGCTAACTTGAAAACATAGCCAGCTTTAGTCAGTTTGTTAGACCATGTTTTATCAGACACACCCTGATTATTGACTACAGTATTTGTATCGCTTACGTCAGCTGCTTTAACAGGCACATAATTACTGCTTGTTGCACTAAATATCAAGCTTGCACCAAAAACAGCTGCAAATGCTGCTATACTAAGTGATCTTTTCATTTTTACCCAACCTACTTTGATTTAATACCAGCCATGAGCTTGCCAAAATGCTTTAGCTTTTACCCAACTTCCACTATAACGTTTGTGAATATATATCGTAGCAGCTTTTTCTTGATTAGCTATACTATAGTCGCCATTAAGATATGCTTTATCTAACTGAAAGCGACCGTAATGCGTACCGTTAGAAACATAATAATTGTATCCTGATTCTCTCTTTGCAATCCAAAGTTTAGCTGAACGTTCTGCACTACTTAAACTATCATAATATTTTTTCTTAATACTTGCTGGTACACCATCATAAGGTCCGAACGCCTGAGGTCCTACTACGTTTTCTACAGAGCCAACATTTTGTGGCAAATAAATAGGCGTACCATTAGGTAAGGCTTTATCGGGATCGATATTATCATTTAAAGCTTCAACTACAGACAAATCTAAATTATTATTAATTGCAATTTGTCTTAATGAATCGTTATCATAGTTTGCTACAGGATTTATATCATATTTAGAAACAGGACTTTCTACACTATCACTTGTTGCCTCAGCTTTGACACTTGTTACCGCTAATGGAGTTGCAACTGTCGCAAAGGTTGCAGCAGCAACACCTAATCCAACAACATACTTAAATTTCATAATTAATTCTCCTATAAACGTATATTAAAATATTATAATGATATAATGCCTTAATAAATTAATATTTTAATATCGAGATTATATATCTTTAATTAATTTTATTCAATTATTTATACCTATAAAAATAGCCTAAGATAAAATCTTAGGCCTCACTTTTGTACTACTTAAGTAGTTCGTTAAGAATATCTTTGACGATATTCAACACATCTCGAATTGCGGTAATTACAAGATACAAAAGAATTAGAATTAGAACATCAGACACGTCTTTTCACCTCCTTTATGAGAAGCCAGTCAACTTCTCAAGATAGTGCACTAAACGCGCAGGATTATTTTACCAAATTTTTATTTTCATGATATAATTTTTATAGAATTAGATAACGTCAGACATGTTTAACTAAACGTGTAAGCAGGTTCAGTCACTTGCAAGACGTCTAAGGCGGTCCACAAGGATCGCTTTTTTTATATATTTATTTTTTATTCTCTTCTAACTTACCAACAACAGCTTGCCTAATTTAGCCCCTATTAGCCCCTGTGAGCCGTTTTGTCGTCCTCGGGTATACTTACACCTGATTTTCCACCAAATGGACGACTTCTTGACGATAAGCTGTGTGATTTACCTGCCAAAATCATTTCCCTTTTTGCTCAAAAATGACTGTCCCAATTTTTTAAAAGTAGACAAAATCATTCCTCAACTATTTCGCCTACTTTTATTTTTTACCCCCCCGCTCTCCATTACATCTAAAGCGAGCCTGGCATTCAATAAAACCAAAATACGGTTTTAGAAGTAATTTTTACCTTCGTGAGAATGTTGCTCTACCAGGGTTTTTAACAATCCCATTTTGGGACTATCAGATCCCTTTCACAAACCCAGATGAGGCTTTTGGCTCTACACCAGCGTTTGCAACAGTCCCACGGTGGGATATTTCGCAAAAAAAGTGCTAGCAGGCAGCTGCTGTTAGAAAACGCTTGGCACCGCCAAGCTATCACCTTACGTTAAGTAAGTGATAGCAGTTCTCCTTATGCTCTTTCCTAAAAATTTGTGAAATTCCAAGATATAGGTAACAAAACAACTTTATCTAATCCGATAAATGACAACGAACGACCAATATAAATCAACATCAAGAACCAGGTTAATCTCCTACAAGCAAAACTAAAACACTACTCGACACCCTAACCTGCAAATAAACCATGAAAGACTGCTGAACCAAAATCTACTACGCCAGCTGCTCCACCTAAACCTAAAACAAGATCAAATAATTAACCTAAACTGCCAATTACTGTTCCCTGCAGTGGGCACACTGGCCCCATAAGGTAACTAACATAACCGCAAAGCGGTTAGTTAGGTAATTTCCCCTTGCGATAAGGAGAAGAAACTATCTAACTAACCGCTTTGTCGATTGTTGGTTACTAATCTGGTCACAAAGAACCAGCATACATTTAAGCTAAAAAACGCCCTGCACAGTAGCCGAGCCGTTGTTTTTTGTCGCTCCAAAATATGATCTGAAGGTCTGGGCAACGCCATATGCTAACCCCAGCCAATAGTACCTCGTACTATGTTCTGTCCTTGCTACTGCCGTATGTTCCACTGCTGCCTGCTCGCCTTACGCATGAGTAATTCTGACCAGACAGTAGTCGTCTGTACCGCCCTGACCTGGTTCGCTTAACTGCTGGTCGTCACCGCCACTTGCCCCACTGCATTCGTTACGTGCTTTCGGAAATAGATTTATTACTTGAAATGGCTCTATTAAACCTGTCCCTTTTTTCAACTTTGTCCTGTTGGTTCGCTTGATAACGGAAAAGACCTCCGGGCTAATCTTTTAACTCGAAGGTCTTTTTAACTTCATCTCTTGAATTTTTAAGTATTTTTGTTATACTTAATTTAATTGATGAAGCTAATCTGTTACCCTGCAAAAGTTTGAGATTAGCTTTTTTCATGCCTTGATTGTCCTTATTGGCAATCAAGGCATTTTATTTGCTTGTTAAAGTAATCATACCATAGAAATATCAAATTCTACTAATTTTTTTAAAATTAATAGTCTTTTAGACTGAGAGTAGTATTCTATCAAGCTTAAAAGCTTTCTAGATTAACAACAAATTGCTGCCAGCGTGTTTTAATGGCTAATTATCATTAATCTAATAAATTATATAATTCAACTACCTGCTCATTAAGTTCTTGTATGATTTACGCAATTTGCTAAATCTGCTTTGTAGGCATTCAACTACGTCTTGTTTTAGTTTGATTATAAGCATTTTGTACCAATCCAGCAGCCACATTCTTGGTTAATGGTACTTTTAACTTTTTTGCTTGGATCATTAATGTATCAGTAGCTGTCTGTTTTTTATCTGCACCAGATTTCTCACTTTTAATAGCTTCCTCGTTAACTAAAACTTGAGCAAGCTTATACCATACATCTAACTTATCTGCTAAAGATTTATTACGTTCTTTAATATATGGATAAATACCAACAAGAATAAACGCAATTATTACAGCTAGCGTGCTTAACAATTGTAAAATAGACGTTAATTTATCCATCAATATCACTTCTCTCCTTGACAGTAGTAAATTGTGCTGCCTTTAATTTACGAATTTTTTCTTTTAAATGATCAATTTCATTTTCATCATTAAGAAACTTTGTACGATAGTATTTTACTTCGTTATATAATCGTCGCCGTTCTTTATCATTTGCAGTATTTCTTGTTTTTACATGCCACTGATAAAAATTGATTAGCATTGAAACGAGTCCACAAAAGGCAGTTGAGGTTAGCAAAATTATCAGTTTTTTATACATTATGCATATTCCTCCTTGCTATTTTGGTTTGTATAAAAGAAAGAGTCTCAACAGTAAGTGAGCTGTTTGAGACTTTTAAATATTTTATGATCTATTTATAAAACTTATTACTACTCTGGGTCATTCCAAGTAATTTCATAAATTCTACTGTGCAAAGTCTTTAATGTAGTTGCGTCATGATATGAGACCGTTAAATATGCATCATTTTTATTAATTACTTGAATACTTTCAAACTCAGTAACAAATTTACTCCGATCTAAGACTGAACCATTATTGTGATCATTATTATTAGCATTCAAATTAATTCTATGCCAGTTCTCTGTGCTATTCCAATCCACTAATCCATTCGGCAGTTTTTGATAACCATAAGGTATTTTATAAATATAACGATCTTGAGCTACCCCTTGACCTACATCATCTGTTTTAGGTGCAGCTTCACTTGAAATATAGATATTTTTTTTATCGTCTATATCAAAGCCCTGAATTGATCCAACAGCAGATGTAAAATTCTCAATTTTAAATGCATAAGAACAACGAAATTGATCAAGCGGATAATTTGTAGGACCACCATTGAGAGCTTTATTAATTTCATTCACTGAGTAGAAACCAAAATGAGCCGTTCCACTTGTATCAATAGTAACAATCAACATATCTAGATAATTTGGAGAAACCGCAGCTTCGGATCTAAGCAAATTAACTCCTGGATAAACTACATTATCATCATAGCCTGCTCCTGCTCTATTAAGAGCTGACAACCTAGGCATCTGTGTATTTTTCGTATATTTTTTATTTTGAAATTTTACCCTTGCTATTTGAGTAGCCCAGTAATATTTAGAGCTTGAAAGTTTTTTAGGTTTTGTACCAATAAACCACTCACCATTGCCGTTAGGTCCAGCATATTCCCAAGTTTGTGTATGAGAACCTGCTGTACCACTCTTTTTAGCACCCTTTAAAAATAACCGAAAATGCTTTTCGCCTTTTGTAAATTGTGCATTAAATCCATCTTTTCTTGCTCTATAAACTACAGTATCTGTACCTTTGGCCAATTGCTGCAACGCATATATATATTTAGTTGCTACATTACCTTTTTGAACAACTACCTGATGGAGACCATTCAATTCATATTTCAAACTTGGCGTTACACTAGATACTTTTCTCATATCGAAACTCCTTTACTAATTGAAAAAATAATTATCTATCCAAATCTTTAATCTCGAGATCATAATTAAAATAGCACGTAAGGAGGAATTAAGCCGACTAATGTCGGCTTAATTCTTTGTTGGAGAAATTGTGCAAGTTTTAAGCAAAAAAAAAACAATGAGGATTCATTGCTTTTTATATTTAACTTTATTCTTTTATATTTTTTCTATGTTGGCTGGCGTGACATCAG
>NZ_JACFPK010000014.1:0-1744 GCF_016102025.1 Lactobacillus sp. M0393
GAAAAATCGATTTCCCTAGTAGCGGCGAGCGAAGCGGAAAGAGCCCAAACCAGATGATTTATCATTTGGGGTTGTAGGACTGCGACAAGGCAGCGCAAAGGATAGCAGAATTACCTGGGAAGGTAAGCCAGAGAGGGTGAGAGCCCCGTAAGCGAAATCCCCAGCGCGCCGAGCAGGATCCTGAGTAGGTCGGGACACGAGGAATCCCGATTGAAGCAGCGAGGACCATCTCGCAAGGCTAAATACTACATTGTGACCGATAGTGAACCAGTACCGTGAGGGAAAGGTGAAAAGAACCCCGGGAGGGGAGTGAAAGAGAACCTGAAACCGTGTGCCTACAAATAGTCAAAGCCCATTAAGGGGTGATGGCGTGCCTTTTGTAGAATGAACCGGCGAGTTACGTTAATTAGCGAGGTTAAGTCAGAAAAGACGGAGCCGGAGCGAAAGCGAGTCTGAAGAGGGCGAGATAGTTAGTTGATGTAGACCCGAAACCAAGTGACCTACCCATGACCAGGTTGAAGGTGCGGTAAAGCGCACTGGAGGACCGAACCCACGTAAGTTAAAAATTGCGGGGATGAGTTGTGGGTAGCGGTGAAATTCCAAACGAACTTGGAGATAGCTGGTTCTCTCCGAAATAGCTTTAGGGCTAGCCTGGTGCTAGAAAGATCATGGAGGTAGAGCTCTGTTTGGACGAAGGGCCCGTCAGGGGTTACTGAATTCAGATAAACTGCGAATTCCAGCGATCAAGGCACTGGAGTCAGACTGCGAGTGATAAGATCCGTAGTCGAAAGGGAAACAGCCCAGATCACCAGTTAAGGTCCCCAAATCTATGCTAAGTGGAAAAGGATGTGGAGTTGCGTAGACAACTAGGATGTTGGCTCAGAAGCAGCCATCATTAAAAGAGTGCGTAATAGCTCACTAGTCGAGTGACGCTGCGCCGAAAATTTACCGGGGCTAAGCATAGTACCGAAACTGTGGATGTGCAGTAATGCATGTGGTAGGAGAGCGTTCTAAATGCGGCGAAGTTTAACTGCGAAGATAAATGGAGCGTTTAGAAGTGAGAATGCCGGTATGAGTAGCGCAAGATAGGTGAGAATCCTATCCGCCGAAAGACTAAGGTTTCCTGGGGCAGGCTCGTCCGCCCAGGGTAAGTCGGGACCTAAGGCAAGGCCGAAAGGCGTAGTCGATGGAGAACAGGTAGAGATTCCTGTACTGCTTATCTTCGTTAACAGCGAAGGAGGGACGCAGGAGGCAAAGAACGCATGGCGCTGGAAGCCATGTTTAAGCGTCAAGTGTGGTAATGAGTCAAATGCTTGTTACTGGTAAGCACAAGGCGTGATGAGGAGCGAAATTAGAGTAGCGAAGGTTCAAGCGTCACACTGCCAAGAAAAGCTTCTAGTGAGAAGATAGGTACCCGTACCGCAAACCGACACAGGTAGTCGAGTGGAGAACACTCAGGTGAGCGAGAGAACTCTCGTTAAGGAACTCGGCAAAATCGCCCCGTAACTTCGGGAGAAGGGGTGCTGGTGTAAAAGCCAGCCGCAGTGAATAGGCCCAAACAACTGTTTATCAAAAACACAGGTCTCTGCTAAGTCGTAAGACGACGTATAGGGGCTGACACCTGCCCGGTGCTGGAAGGTTAAGGAGAGCTGTTAGCGCAAGCGAAGCAGCGAACTGAAGCCCCAGTAAACGGCGGCCGTAACTATAACGGTCCTAAGGTAGCGAAATTCCTTGTCGGGTAAGT
>NZ_JACFPK010000016.1:0-1485 GCF_016102025.1 Lactobacillus sp. M0393
TGAAGTTAACCCCCAGAATTGGACAAAGATTCCAATTCGGGGGTTTTCTTATGTCTAAATATTTACAAAAAACAAAATTAGAAGCAGTAGATTTGTATCAAAGAGGATTTAGTACAAAAGAAATTCAAGAGAAATTACATATCACATCACATAGATCTATTGATGGTTGGATCAATAATTATCAACAGTATGGTAACAGAGGCCTGGAAAAAAGCTTTTCTAAGACAAGATATAGTGGTCAATTTAAATTAGAAGTCTTAAACTGGAGAAAAGAACATAGTGCCAGCTATCAAATTACTGCCAATCATTTTAATATTAAACAACATTCCACTATTGCGAATTGGCAAAGAAAATTAAATGAAGGCGGTGTTGATGCTTTATTTATTAAGCAAGGACGACCATTAATGCATAAAAAGAAAATTAAAGCGAAGAAGCATAAATATACTTCTCAAGAGTTAACTGAACTTGAACGTCTACGTTTAGAGAATCGTGCATTACATGTAGAAAATGAATATCTAAAAAAACTAGATGCCTTAGTTCAGAAACGCGGACATCGGACGAAGAAAGATCTATAGTTAATGAACTAAGGCAAGAATTTGGCTTTAAATTAAAAGAAATATTACCCTACACAAGTTTGTCTAAAAGTACATTCGAGTACCATCCTCATCCAAAAAAGAAGCTGATCAGTGATAAAGCACTTGTTTCAATTATCAAAATGATAAAGAAGCATCATGCCAGTTATGGATACTGGCCTGTAACTGATACTCTGAGGATGACTTATCACCTAATGGTTAATCATAAACGTGTTCAACGCTTAATGCGTGAGAACAATTTAGGAGCTAATAAATATAATCTGAGAGCCGGTAAATATGATTCTTCAAAGGGTCCACAAAATAAGAAAGCTAAGAATCGGTTCCATCAAAAGTTTAAGACTGATAGACCATATCAAAAGGTCGTAACTGATATTAGTGAATTTAGATATGGGAACATGACTATCCGTGATCGTGTATATTTATCGCCATTTAAGGACTTATTCAGCGGTGAAATTATTAGTTATACGATCACCGATCGTCCATTAACAAGATATGTTCTAGAAGGATTAGAGGGAGTGTTTACTGCAAGACCCAAGCTATTAAATTATCGAATGACAATCCATAGTGATCAAGGAATTCAATATCAATCTAATCCATATCGACATGCTTTACGAAAACATAAAGTATTTCAAAGCATGTCACGAAGAGCTACATGTCATGATAATGCAGCTATGGAAAGTTTCTTTCACATTATGAAAGTTGAAATGAATTATTTTACACATCACTTTGATACTAAGAAACAATTGGTTAAGGCGATGAAAGAATGGATAAGTTATTACAATGAAGATAGAATTCGGCACAAACTAAAAGGCTTAACTCCGATTCAATATCGGAATCAAGCCTTAAGTAAAACGATATAAAACTAACGTCCAGTTTTAGGGGTTAGCTTCAA
>NZ_JACFPK010000017.1:0-1463 GCF_016102025.1 Lactobacillus sp. M0393
GGCTCTATAATTTATCCTGTTGATGACTTATCCATGTGGTAAGCTGTTAATAGGTTTTTTATTGCATAAAAAAGGAGGACATCTTCCTCTTGCTTCTTGTAATAAAATATTAACTTCACCCAATATTTTATAGAAGGTTTGAATTATGTCCTCTTTTAATAATTATATTAAATTTGCTCTTGATATTAAAGATCAAAACATTGTTTTTGAAGATTATTTCTTCCGTTTGGCTAACGGCTATAAGCAGAAGGTTTACCAAGCTGTCTTATTGCAGCCCAGTTGTCCCTTTTGTGGCTCACAGGAGCTGCGGCACAATGGCCGTTTGAAAACCGAAATCCGCTATCCTGCTGCCAATGCCAGTCAGCCAGTCATTATTAGACTTTTTAAGCAGAGAGTCTGGTGTCGCACCTGCAATAAACGCTCAATGGCTCAATCTGACCTGGTAGGCAAATACTGCTGTATTTCCCAGCATTCTAAGCTCAAAATTCTCAGTGCTTTAACAGAAGACCGCTCAATGACCAGCATTGCCCGGGAAAACAATGTTTCTGTCAATACGGTGCAAAGAGTGCTGGGCTCTTGCTCGCATCAGTTTAGTAGCAGCTATGATTATTTGCCGGAGCATCTGGCCTTCGACGAGTTTAAAGGCGTTGACCGCACCTTGCATTTTATTTGTCTTGATGCCGACAAACACGAGGTGGTTCAGATTCTCCGAACACGCTATAAAAAAGCAATTATTGCCTACTTCAAAAAGTTTGCGCCAGCGGCTTTGCAAGGCGTCAAAACAGTTTCTCTGGACCTGAATTTTTACTATCAGGACATTGTGCGAGCATGCTTCCCCAACGCTGAGCCTGTGCTTGATCGCTTTCACATGGTACAAATGCTTACGCGTTCCTTCAACTCCCTGCGCGTGCAGGTCATGAAGAAATTCAAAAAGACCAGCAGAGAATACAAACTGCTTAAATCACCGTGGAAACTGTATCTCAAGAAGTACCAGGCACTCGACAAAATTCATCCGCATTACAATTGGCACTACAAAGACAATCTGACGCAAGAGCAGATAGTCAACGAAGGCATCGCCTGCAGCACGGAGCTTACTAATGCCTACAACCTGCTGCAGGCATTTTATGATGCTTTGGCTGCCAAAGATCCGCTGGCAATTAAAGAAGTGATTCATGCTAAAGAAGAAGTTGGCTGGCAAATGCATCAAACCCTGTTAACTTTTAAGCATAACCTGAAAGCAGTAATTAACGGGATAACATTGAATTATTCCAACGGCTGCTTAGAGGGCTTCAATCGCAAGATTAAACAAATTGAGCGCACAGCTTTTGGCTACGCCAACTTCCACAATCTGCTAACCAGGATTAGATTAGCAGAAAACAAGGTAAAAGAAAAAGAACCAAGCAGTTTTTTAGCTGCTTGATTCTATTCATTTAAGCTCTATCAACAGGATTTGACAAAGAGCC
>NZ_JACFPK010000019.1:0-652 GCF_016102025.1 Lactobacillus sp. M0393
GTCTAAATCTTGATTCGTCTCCCAATTCTCCTTTTGTATTATAAAGATATGCGTCATTCACAAATTTTACAGTCATAATATTGGTATACGGTATTAGACTTTGACGAGGCGGTGTTTTTAGGTCGTCTCTTAAAACAAACAAGTTTTTATTGTTTTTTATGCGGTATACTTCTAGAACTACACCATTATCAAGCATATCAATTTTATTCGTACCCGCTAACTCTTCTCTATTACTAAAACGATCAACTACCAGTTTCGTTCCTTTTTTAACATATTTATCGGTAAATTCACCTTTATTATTAACAAGTCTGGCTTTTGTAAAATCTTTATCAGAAGAAAACGGCCAGGAAGCTATTGTAACAGTAACATAATTAGTAACTAGTCTATTTCCATTGATACTGTCAACATTCACAGCTTTAATATACCCACCATGACCGATATTGTAGTATTGCTTCCCCTTAATTGTCTTATATGGTAGATAATACCAGTTCATATCTTCGTCACTAAACGAATAACGCTTAGTATCTGGATCAGATAAGGCTTTAATTTTGCCAACGTATCTTACTAAAGCACCCTTTTTTAGCAGCCCATTCGTTTTAAGATAAGAATATTTTTTCTTACCCTTTTTGTTATAAACACGAGTCTTATGATT
>NZ_JACFPK010000001.1:0-277172 GCF_016102025.1 Lactobacillus sp. M0393
GCTTTTTAGTATTCCGGCTTAGCTCAGTTGGTAGAGCGCTTGACTGTTAATCAAGATGTCGTCAGTTCGAGTCTGACAGCCGGAGCAAAGAGAGAAGAGGACCTGGAAAGGTCCTTTTTTTGTGTTTAGTAATTTAAATGCCCTGGATTAATTATTGTGTCCTATTTGATATTAGGTTCAATTTTAAGTTTTTGGAAAGCTGAAATTAGTTTCTTTAATCCTGGTTTTAGTTCTTGCCCATGCTTGACAGCAATGAAATATTTAATTTGGATCAAGTTATGATCAACGGGAAGTAAATTAATGGGTGTTTGTGCCATTCTTTTGATTATGCTGGCAGCGGAAATAGTTAATCCTACACCTTTTATTGCCAAATTAGTGGCAGTGATAATACTGCTGCTTTCTAATATAATATTAGGCTTGATATGAAATTTTTGAAATGCACCGTTGACTTGGTGACGTATAGCAGAATTAGTTGAACTGACAACAAAAGGTTCTTGCAAAATATCTTTAATGTCATATTCCTGCGGCTCGAGAATAAACCGACCTTTTTTAAAGTATTTTGATCTTGGCGAAATAATAACAAAATAGTTTTCACCACCATTGACATAGAAGTCTAGTCCTTGATTAAGTGATTCAGGTGTTTGACCGAGATAGCAATCTATTTGTTCATGCAAAAGATGTGTTTCACTCACTTTGGGAAAGCTTTCTGCTAATTGTATTTTTATATGAGGATTTTCAAACATAAAATTAGGCAGCAATTCAGGTAATAAAAATGTACCTAGGCTTTCTAAAACACCAATTCTAATTACTTCTTGATCAGGTGATACGTACGGTATTAGCTGCTCAGTTAGTTTTTGTTTATTAGAAATTTTAGTTTCTAAATAATTGTAATAAATTATGCCGGCTTCTGTTAACTTGAATGGAATTGATTCGCGGTCAATTATCTTAGTTCCCAGTTTCCGCTCTATTCTTTTAATTAGTTGCGTTAAATAAGGCTGTGAAATATATAATTCGCTGGCTGCTCGTGTAAAATTACTTTCTTTTAGTAGGACATCAATAAAATGTAAAACTGTTTCAGGGTCATTCATATTTTACCTCCCATAACAATTTTATTATAATCTTTTTACTTTAAAACTATTTCATTTTGCTAAAAAAAGTTAGTAAAATTTAACTGATAAGTATTTAAAGAAAGGAAGTATATTAATGATGAAACCTGGTACTTACAAAGTTAAGGCTAAAGGTCATGGCTCCAGTTTTATGCCTATGGAAGTGACCCTTTCTGAGGATAAAATCAAAGAAATTGGTATAGATTCAAGTGGTGAAACTGCAGGAGTAGCCGATGAAGTTTTTAAACGTTTGCCAAAGCAAATTATTGCTAGCCAAACTTTAAATGTTGATGCGGTTAGTGGAGCTACTATTTCCAGCCATGGAGTAGTCGATGGTGTGGCTCAGGCAATTAATGAGGCCGGTGGAGACGCACAAGAATGGTTAAACAGGCCAAAACCTCAGACCGCTAATAGTTCAGACGCTGAATACCAAACTGATGTTGTGGTGATCGGTGCCGGCGGGGCTGGTCTTGCGGCAGCCGCCAGAACAATTCAAAACGGTAAAAAAGTAATAGTATTGGAAAAATTCCCTCAAATCGGTGGTAATACTACTAGGGCTGGTGGTCCTTTAAACGCTGCTGAGCCAGAATGGCAGAATAAGTTCAAGGCTTTACCAGGTGAAAAAGAAAGCTTGGAAAAATTAGCTGCTACGCCGATTGCTGAAATTGATCCAGAATACCGTGATGATTTTAAAGAATTGCAAAAGCAAATTAAGGCTTATGTGGATTCAGGAGAAAATTATCTTTTTGACTCGGTATTATTACATGAGATACAGACTTATTTAGGTGGCAAAAGAATTGACTTAAATGGTAATGAAATTCATGGCAATTATGCTTTAGTTACCGAGCTTGTCAATAACGTACTTGATTCAGTTAAATGGCTAACTGATTTAGGAGTAAAATTTGACCGCTCTGATGTCACTATGCCGGTTGGAGCTTTATGGCGCCGCGGTCATAAGCCGGTTGAACCTATGGGCTATGCATTTATTCACGTTTTAGGTGATTGGATAAAAGATCATGGCGCTACGGTTTTAACTGAAACTAGGGCACAGCATTTAATTATTGAAGACGGTAAAGTTACAGGTGTTGTAGCCCAAGAAAACGATGGCAGTAAGGTTACTGTTCATGCCCAAAAAGTAATTTTGACTTCTGGCGGCTTTGGTGCAAATACTAAAATGGTACAAAAATACAACACTTACTGGAAGCACATTGATGATGACATTGCTACTACCAATTCACCAGCAATTACTGGTGATGGGATAGCTCTAGGCCAAGAAGCAGGTGCTGATTTAGTTGGTATGGGCTTTATTCAATTAATGCCAGTTTCTGATCCTAAGACTGGTGAATTATTTACCGGTATCCAAACTCCGCCTGAAAACTTTATTATGGTTAATCAAAAGGGTGAACGTTTCGTTAACGAATTTGCAGAGCGTGATACTTTAGCTAAGGCGGCAATTGCTAATGGTACTTTGTTCTACTTAATAGCAGATGAAAAAATAAAGGCTACTGCCTATAACACAACTGAGGAATCACTTGAGGCTCAGGTAAAAGCCGGTACACTGCTGAAGGCTGATACTCTTGAAGAACTAGCCGAAAAAGCCGGTATGGATCCTGCTACTTTGGTCAATACCATTAAAAAGTATAATTCATACGTTGATGCTGGTAACGATCCGGAATTTGGTAAAAGTGCATTTAACCTTAAATGTGAAGTTGCCCCATTTTACGCAACGCCTCGTAAGCCAGCTATTCACCATACAATGGGTGGCTTGAGGATTAATCCTAAAGCGCAAGTATTAAATAAAGAGGGCCAGGTTATTGCAGGTCTCTACGCTGCTGGAGAAGTTGCTGGCGGCTTGCATGCTGGTAACCGCCTTGGCGGTAATTCATTAGCTGACATCTTTACCTTTGGTAGAATCGCTGCCGATACTGCATGCGATGAAATTGCACATAATGATGCCGTAACTGGTGCATCTGAAAAATAATATTTTGATTCTAGTAAAAAGGAAGGCGATTTGCCTTCCTTTTTATATATATCCTCTTTCAAAAGCAACAAAAATGGTGACAATTAGTAAATCTGCACAACCGCCTAAGCTGTAATTATGTACTAAGCACTCTTTACTTAATTTTTGCAATTGCTTTTTCCCAACTGCAGCAGCATAGCCACCAAGATCTAAATATTTTGTTGCTTCTTGGTGGAGCCATTTAACTACATCATAATTTCCGGCCCGTTTAATTAGGTTACTGTCAACCGCTACTGTAGCTATTTTCATTAATGTGTCAAGAAGCCTGGTTTGAACAGTCCCAGTACTGCTTTTTAAAAAAGGCAATGCCACTTCTCTAACTATGGGATAGCCCTGCTCTGCCTGTGCCCTGGCTCCGCCTATTTTATATTTAACAAATTCTTGTTCGCCAGCTGTTTGTAATTCATTATTTTGAACTAAATCACGCTGTACAAGCCCTTTACACATCTTGGTAATAGTAAGAAACAGTTCGGTCTTGTTCGTCATACTGTAACTTTCAGCACAAACAAAAATTCCTAATGCAAAAATTGCTCCTTTATGGGTATTGGCACCATGGGTAGCAGTAAACATTTCTTTTTCAGCAGTGATGCCTCTTTGCCTTAATTGCTGAAACATTTGGGTTAAGTCAGTTGAGTGAAAAGTCTGGCCAATTTTAACAGCAGTGGCAAAATACGATTCTAAACTGATAGAGCTGTCAATAAAAGTATAAATATCCATGTCGGGATGTGGGCCTGGGCTCCCAGGATCTACCAGACCAGGTTTGGGTTCAGTAACAACTTCATACAAAAGCGAGCGTAAAGCGTTTTGGGTAATTGAATTAGTCATATTATAGGTTTGATTCATTAGTTAATTAATTCTTTGACAACTTGTTGAACGATTCTAATAATTTTTATGTTATAACTCTTTGCCATAATATCAGTATATCCTATTTCAAGACCTCTCTGCCATACCATTTATTAATTCCTGAAAGATGTTTGCTTTACTTTTTATATTTTAGTTGACAGGAATGTTATCAACAATTTTTTGAATATCTGGTTTATGACTTTTAAGAAAGTCAATGAAATCAACAGTTCCTGGTGAAAAATTTTGGCTGGAATCATAAACTAAATAAACCTGACGGGTATTTTTAGGTAAATCCAGTTTTATAATGTGAATATCGAAACCACTCAGATAAATAGTTTTGGCAACGATGCCGACAATGTCATTGGTCAGTACTTGTCCTGCAATTGCTAATTCATCATGTAGTCTATTCGTGATATTTAGATCAGATGCAGTCGCCAATAAAGCATTAGTTATGTCTTTACCAATCTGAATTTTTTTAGAGTAGGTAATAATTGACTCGCCTTGTAATTCTGCAGGCGTAATTTCTGTTATTTTAGCCAGGTTGTTTTCTTTTGAAACGATAGCAATAATTTCTTCAGTGTAAAGGGGAATATAAGTAAAATAACTAAATTCAGGTACAAATGAGGAAATTCCAATATCATACCAACCATTTTTAATACCTTCGCAAATTTGATATGAAGGATTATCGTGGTAGATGAAGTGAGGGGAAATATTACTTTCTTGTTGATATTGCTTAGTTAAGTGGGGCAATATAGTTCCAATTGCTGTAGGTATACCGGCAATATGGATATTGCCCTGATCCTGACTGATACGCTGCTCAATCTGCTTTTTACCACGGTCTAAAGTATTTAAAGCTTTGGTTACAGTATCATAAAAAATTCGCCCATATTCAGTTAATTGCACATAACGTCCATTATGGTTAAACAGTTTGCATTGGAGCTCATTTTCCAGTTGCTTAATCGATATCGAGAGGGTAGGTTGACTGATAAACAAATTGTCTGCTGCTTTTGTGTATTGTTTTTGGTCTGCTAATTCACGAAAATAATAAAGCTGATTTAGATTCATGATGTTACCTCAAAAGTATTTTTAAATTTAATACATCTATTAAAAAACACTATACTCATTTTTGTAAAGCCCTTACAAGTTTTATTTATAATATTATTGCTAAAATTAATATTCATACGTTATCGTTAATTTTACTATGTTTTGACGCTTTTAACTAATGAGTCTTTTTTATTATTGGCAACTATTTACGGCTAAACTTTACATTTTTGTTTCCTTTATCTGACTACTGCAAAAGAATTAATTGACATAATTCAAAAAAATAGTTTTGAGTTAAAGTAACGGTTCAGTTTTTATATGCGTAAACTATTAATTAGTGGTATAAAGACAACTTGCTATTCAAAATAAGCCTAAAAATTAATAATCTGAAATTATGAAAATGAAAAATATTGTTGTAGTAGCACTTTTAACTATAGTTATTTTTTATAATTCAGTAATCAGAAATAATTATTCATATCCGTTTTAATAGGATATATTTATTTCTGAATTATCAGCAGTCTTAATTTTGAAAGGTAAAGCTATGAGAAAAGGTAAAAGTTATAGTGGCGTTGCCGCTTCTGTTTATACCCATTTTGCAGTTGTGGGAGCAGCTACCTTATTTATTAGTCAATACAGAGAAATATTGGCCCATTCTTGGAATGCCAGTGCGACCCAAGTTTCACTTGTAATTGCAATGGTGGGCTTGGGTAGAATTTTTACAATTTTATTTGCTGGTGCTATTTCAGATAAGATTGGTCGTAAAAGGGCCTTGTTAATTGCATTGCTTAGTGACGCAATATTTCTTCTTGGTGCTGCTTTTGCAAACAATATTTGGATAGCGGGGTTAGCAGCAATGTTTTTCGGTGCAACCAATTCATTTGGCGATACAGCCGGTTATCCTGCACTTGCAGATGCTTTTCCAGATAAAACAGCCACAATGAACTCGTTTGTTAAAGCCGCAATGCAAGTCATGCAAATGTTATTTCCATTTTGCGTAAAAATAATTAAAAGCCCTAAGATTACAGCGTTAATATTAGTCATTATTATTTTACTGGATGTTGTATTTACAATGAAAACAGCTTTTGCCCCACAAGCTGAGGCAAAAGAGGCTCCTGCAGAAGAAAAAAGCCAAGAAACTGGTATTAGTGAGCAGAATCAGCCTAAGTTAGCTGTTGATGGCTTAATGATCATTGGTTTAGGTTTTACAATTTGTTTTACATTCTATATTTTTTCTCTTTATGCTCCCTACTATGGGCAGTATGTGTTAAATGAGTCCGCTGCTAACGCCAATCAGCTTGTATCATGGTATTCGATTGCTTCCTTAATATCTGTGTTTGTGACCTCAGCTTTAGTAACTAGGGTAAAAAGATTGAATTTAATTATGGTATATTCAGCTATTAGTGCTCTTGGTCTACTATTTATGGTCTTAAAACCGTCCCTGCTAGCTGGTGAAATAGGTTCTTTAGCTGTCGGTTTCTTTACTGCAGGGGGAGTCTGGCAAGTTGCACTTTCCGTTTTGACTTCTTATTTTCCCCAAAGTCACGGAAAAATTACTTCATACTACAGTTTTGCTCCAGCCGTGGTTTACTTTGTAGCACCACTTATAGCTGCGTTTGTATTAAAGGCCAATGCTGCAAGTACATTGATGGTATTTTGGATAACTACAGTGATAACGGTCATTTCGGTGGTTCTATGTGTTGTCCTGATTAGTCGTAGTAAAAATTTCAATATTAAAAATTAATATAAAATAGAAGGTGAATTTATGTCAGAAAAAACAATTAAAGCAACAGCAGAAGGCAGAAATGGTCAGATCGACTTTGATATCAAAGTCGAAGACAATCAAATTACAGATATTAAGGTAACCAAAACTGCCGAAACCCCGGGTATCTTCAACCAGGTTGTAGGTAAATTAAAAAAGAATATTCTAAATAATCAGAGTTTCGCTGTTGATGCTATTTCCGGTGCTTCGATTATGACACAAGCCATGCTTGACTCTGGTAAAAAGGCCTTAAAAGCAAATGGTGTAAATATTGTTTCTCAGCCTAGCGATCAGGCACATCAAGATGTAACCTATGATGTGGATGTAGCCGTAATTGGTTCGGGGATGGCGGGCCTAATGGCTGCCTGTCGGGCGTTGTCAATGGGTAAAAAAGTTCTTTTACTTGAAAAAAATGGCTATCTCGGTGGAGCTACAATTTTAAATGGCTCAAACGTAGTTGGCACTGGTTCAAAATTAGCAGCTACTTTATTTGGTGAAGAAGCAAAAAAAGATTCTCCGCAGCTCTTGGTTCAAGATATTGCCCGAGAATGCCGGGGGACAAATTATCCCCTGCTTTCAGATTTACTAGCGCAAAACATTGGTAAAGCAGTTGATTTTATTACTGAATTTGCAGATCTGACCTATCAAAAGGCCGAAACACAAACTATTGAGCATTCCGTTGACCGCCAAATTGAAATGCCAACTGAAAGTTCTTATGAATTGATAACTAAAGTGGCAAATGCTTTTACCAAAAAGGGTGGCAAAATTTTACTGGAAACTCGGGTGGAACACCTGAATAAAAATGAACAGGACCAGCTCGTCTCATTAGTTGCTGAAGGCAAGCATGAAACAGTTACTGTTAACTTTAAGTCTCTGGTCATGGCAGCTGGCGGCTGGGGTGCGCGTGATTACCGGCAGCACAAGACCAACATCCCTTATTATGGTCCAATGACTTCAACTGGTGATTATTTCGCTTTTGCTAAAAATATGAATTTAGTTTCCCGCAATCTTGACTGGTATAAAGTTTACCCCCATGGTTTAGAAGTTGAGCCTGGTATTGCCAAATTAACCACCTATTCAACAAAAGAAGCGACGGACATGGGTGCTATTTTTGTCAATACCAGTGGTAAGCGAATTGTAAATGAATCTGCCCCATACACTCACTTTAGGGATGCTATTGCTGAGCAAAAGGATAAAATTGCTTTTGTAGTAATGGATGAGAGAACTTGGAACAGATTTTATGAATTGCTGCTTAAATATGGTTTTAGCAAAGACGAAGTGCAAGGTTTCTTCGATCTTGATGGCAAAAAGAGTCCGATTTTAGTTAGCGGAGACTTAAAGACAGTGGCCCAAAAAGCTGGCATTAATTATGACAACCTCAAGAAGACTTTAACTGACTATGAAAAATATGTAACTTCAGGTAATGATCCTGAGTTTGGTCGCCCTTGTCAGTTTATGCATAAATATGAAGGCGATACCTACTTTGTGATTGAGCAGAAATTACGCTTTTGTACTACCCTTGGTGGCTATGAAACTAATCAGCGTATGCAGCTTTTAGACCAAGATTTAAAAGCGTTAGACAATTTCTATGCCGCCGGAGAGATTGTTGGCGGTGCTAACGGTCATGATTCAATGCCAAGTATGATGAATTCTTGGTCTTATGCTTCAGGTTTTGTGGCCGGAACAGAGGCTGCTGATAATGCCAATTATCAAAAATTGGAAAAGACTGCACCTGATCCAACTGATACAGTGTCTGGTGCTTCTAAAAATTAGTATAGAATAATTATTTTAAATTTAATAAAGGAGAAAAATGATGACTAATAAAATTACTGGTGTTAATGGTCCTATTACTGGCTGGCTCGATGGTCATACCTACTTAATTGGGTTGATGGCTTATCCTATTCGGCATTCAATGTCACCAACAATGCACAATAATGCGTTTGCTAAGCTGGGCTTGAATTACACCTATCTTTGTTTTGAAGTTGGCAACGATAAATTAAAAGGCGCAGTTGACGCTATTCGCACGTTAGATATGCGTGGTTCCAACGTTTCGATGCCTAATAAAAAAGAGGTTATTCAATACCTCGATAAATTATCACCTGCTGCTAAAATGTGTGATGCTGTTAATACTATTGTGAACGATCATGGCGTTTTGACAGGCTACACCACTGATGGTATCGGTTTTGTGCAATCACTTAAAGATGAAGGCTTTGATATTAAAGGTAAGATTATGACCTTAACTGGTGCAGGTGGTGCTGCAACACCGATAGCGGTTCAGTCAGCTTTAGATGGTGCTAAGGAAATTAGAATGTTTAACATTAGAGATAAAAATTGGCCTCAAGCTGAAAAGACTGTTAAAATTATTCGTGAAAACACTGACTGCAAGGTTTCTCTGACTGAATTATCTGATCAGGAAGCATTCAAACAATCAATTGCAGAAAGTGATATTTACTGCGATGCAACTAGCATCGGAATGAAGCCGTTTGAAGATAAGACATTAGTTTCAGATCCATCATGGTTCCATCAGGATATGGTAGTATTTGACACGGTTTATTCTCCAAGAACTACTAAGTTAATGAGAGTGGCACAAGAGGCCGGAGTTAAGCATGTCTATGATGGTATCGGCATGATGATTGATCAAGGTGCAGCATCATTTAAGCTGTGGACAGGCAAAGAGATGCCAACTGATTATATTCGTGAGATTATATTTTCAGACGACAACGATTAGTTGAGGGATTAACTAATGGCTACTGTAAGGATTAGAAATACTGTTTTAGGTGCAGGGCTGCCCAAAATTGCCGTACCTAATGTCGGAACAAGCACAGAAGAAATTTTGACTGCAGCTGAAAAGATTAAGTCTGCCAAACCTGATTTAATGGAATGGCGGATTGATTATTATACTGCGGGAGTTAATGACTTTGCCAAGCTGAATACTACTGCCAAGAAATTGCGGCAGGAAGTGGGCGAGCTGCCTATTTTGGTCACCTTTCGCACTAAAAATGAAGGTGGAGTTTGCAGTCTGGCTGAAGACGAATATTTAAATTTAATAGAATATGTCATTATTAATAGGCTGGGTGATGCAGTTGATATAGAACTTTTTCACACGGAAAAAAGAGTAAAGTCTTTAGTAAACTTAGCTCATGACTACAATGTCGTAGTAATTATGAGTAACCATGACTTTGAAAAGGTGCCTGCTAAAGACGTAATTGAATTTCGCTTACGAAAAATGGCTCAACTTGGTGCAGACGTCCCTAAATTAGCCTGCATGCCTCATAGTGCTACTGACGTTTTAACTCTTTTAGCAGCAACGACAGAAATGAATGCAGAAATTGCTAATCCCTTGATTACTATGGCCATGGGCGATATTGGTAAAGTTACTAGAGTAGCCGGTCAAGTTTTCGGTTCTAGTTTGTCCTTTGGTGCTGTTGGCAAAACTTCTGCACCAGGTCAGCTGTCGATTGCAGATTTGCGGAATGCGGAAAAGTATTTGGCAGTGGATTAAAATTAATATAATAATAGTATTAAAAAGCTAACTTTATATACTGATAAAGTTAGCTTTTTGTGTACAAATTTTATTTTGAATAGTAAAAATTGAAATAACTAAGACGGTTTATATAATAAGATTTTTTATTTTATTTTATATGTAACTAAGTAATATTATAATGTCTATTTTTTGTGAGACAGTACAAGAGTACAATTATCAAGAGAAGTAATTTGAAAGCATATTCAAACTTTAAATGATAAAATGTTTAGAGCAAAAGAATACTATTTTATTGTAAATCATTAAACTTTTAAAATAAATGTAAGGAGAGATCATCAGTTGGCTACAATTCGTGATGTTGCGAAAGAAGCAGGTGTGTCTTTAGGTACTGTTTCGCGCTATTTGAATGGATATACTCTAAAAAAAACAAATATGGATAAAATTGCTGCAGCTATTAAGAAACTTGGTTTCAAGCAAAATTATTTAGCAAAGGGCTTAAAAACAAAGAAAAGTCATGCAATAGGTGTTGTGGTAAATGCTTTAACAGATATTTTTGCTGCATCCATAGTCACTTCTTTAGAAGAACTATTGGAAAAAAATAACTATGAATTAATAATTGCTGATTATAAAAACAATATAAAATTGCTAAACGAAAAACTTAAATTTCTATACTCAAGGAATGTAGATGGCATCGTTCTTTTTCATGTTGAACAAGCAGTGCCCATATTAAAAGAATTCCGGAAGAAAAAAATCCCGGTAGTAGCTGTTGATACTCCTATATCTGGGTTTGAGTGCGATACAGTACTGCTGGATAATTATCATGCTTCAGTTGAAGCTGTCGAATCTCTCTATGAAATAGGTCACAGACAAATTGGCATTATTTCGGGTGGACAACAAGGGTATGTTGGCTCTGAAAGATTGCGCGGTTATGTTGCTGCAATGAAAAAATATGGTATTTTTGATCACGAGTTAATAGCGAGTGGAAGTTCATTTAAAGATTCAAGCTATGATGCTACTTTAGATTTACTTAAAAATAGCCACAAAATAACCGCACTATATTCTACAAATTATTATATGACAATAGGAGCTATTCAAGCGATAAATGAGTTGAACCTCAGAATTCCTACGGATATTTCTTTTATTGGCTTTGATGATTATGATATTTCTACAGTGATAAAGCCCCAGCTAACTGTTGTAGCACAACCAGTCGTAAAAATTGGCCGAGAAATCGGGAAAATAATTTTACAAAAAATTACTAATCCGGCTGACTTGAACTACCAAACCAAGCTTTTCAAAGCCAAAATTGTTTGGCGAGATTCTGTTATAAATAAAAATTTCTAAGAAAGCGATTGCAATTAATTTCTAAAAGTAATATTATTATTGTGTAATTGAACCGGTTCAATTATTAAAAGCTTTTTATTGCTTAGATACATTTTGGGTTCATTTTCGTAATATATATTATTCTACTTTAGTGAACATTATATTTTATTATAAAAATGAACCAGTTTTAAAAATTTTACTTATTTAAGTAAGGAGAAATTTTATGGATGACAAAAGTGTTATTCAGCAGAGTAAAAAACTAATGATAGCGATTATGGGTATTTCTCTGGTTTTATCTACTTCAGGAGCTATTAGTGGTACTATTCCTTTAATGGAAAAACATTTTGCTAACATGCCAACTTCTACCGTAGAGCTGATTGTCACTATTCCGAGCTTCTCTGGAATTTTTATTCCGTTGCTTGCTGGGTTTATTGAAAAAGTTACTGGCAAAAAACTGTTGGCATTGCTGGGATTAGGTATCACTGCAATTTGTGGTGTTATTCCAGTATTTACCGGTAATTATTGGTTAATTTTATTTTCCAGAATAATGGTAGGAGTAGGGATCTCTCTTCTTACTCCATTAAGTGTTTCATATATCACTGATATTTATGAAGAAAAAAGAGCTAATGAGCTTTTAGGTTACAGAAACTCTTTTATTAATATTGGTAGTACCGTTTTACTCTTTTTAGCTGGTTATTTAATAAAAATTGGTTGGCATTCTGCTTACTGGGTATTTGCTCTAGCTGTTATTCCGTTCATAATGACGCTGGTTTGGATACCTAAGCGTTTTGATAACTATAGTGTTACTGTGGGCGAAGATGTCGATCAGCAAAAGATTAAGCAGACAACTAATTGGCAAATAATTGGCTATGCGATTTTGTTTGGCATTATGCAAATTAGTTATATGGGAATTAGTCTTAAAATTCCAAGCTACATTGTTAATAATCATATTGGTGATAGTAGTACAGGAAGCTTTATCTTAAGCTTATTACCAATTGCAGCTATTGTTTCAGGATTGCTCTATAAATACATTTATCATGTCTGGCAGAAAAATACTACTGCGTTTAGTGCTACCATTGCTGGTCTTGCATTAGGAGCTACACTATTTTCGCGCAATTCCTACTTAATTGGTGCTTGCATTATGATTTCCGGCTTTTTCTGGGGCATTATGAATCCTCATATGACTGAATTGTTTGCCCTTAGTTCGCCAAAAGGTTCAATGACGTTGAGTACGTCCATAGTTATCTTTGGAATTAATATCGGTGGAACATTTGCTCCATTTATCTTCCAATTTTTAGGAGCTTTATTCCATAATTATAGCCCTGAAATGGGTCTGATCATTTCAGCACTTATTTGGATTATTTTTGGTGTGGTATTTTTGATTGTAAATTTGATGTTATCAAATAAAGCTAAAGGAGACAATAAAGATGCGTAAAAGAACTGTTCACTTGGATTTTCACACTAGTCCGTATGTTAAAGTTGGTGAAAAATTTGACAGTCATGAGTTTGCTCAAACCTTAAAAAAAGCTCATGTCAACTCCATTACCTGTTTTGCTCGGGATCATCATGGGTATCTCTGGTATAATTCTGAAAATCATCCTGAAATGATTCATCCAGGACTAGTCAATCATAACTTGCTTGCAGAACAAATTAAAGCTTGTCATGAGGTAGGAATAAAAGTTCCTATTTATTCTACCTGTCAATGGGATGAATATTGCATGCTAAATCACCCAGAATGGCTCTGCCGGGATCCTGAAGGCAATAGAATTAATATAGGTATTGAAAAACCTAATTTTAATGATGTTTTATGTTTAAATAGCGATTATCGTCATTATTTGTTCGACCATGTTAACGATGTGATAGATAGTATTGGAGCAGAGAACATTGATGGTTTCTTCTTTGATATTTTTTTCCTAGTGCCATGCGATTGCAAACATTGCAGAAAAGAAATGGCTCGTCTAGGTATCGACCACACAATTGAAAGTGAACGTGTGCGGTATTGTCATTTAATGCTAAAAGAGTTTAAACGTGAAATGACCAGTCTAATTCATAAACGGGTTAAGAATGCTACTATTTTTTATAATGGTTCTCATGTTGGACCTTATATTAAAACTTCACTGCGTTACTACTCACATCTTGAAATAGAGAGTCTTCCTGGTGGAAACTGGGGCTACGATAATTTTCCTCTAGTGGATAGATATGCTAGGACCTTGGGTAAGGACATTATCGGTATGACTGGAAAGTTTCATACATCGTGGGGTGATTTTCAATCCTTTAAAAATAAAGAAGCTTTGGAATATGAAGTTTTTCAAATGCTGTCTTTTGGTGCAGGGTGTTCAATTGGTGACCAATTACATCCTAGTGGTCAATTATCTCCTGCTACCTATGAATTAATTGGCCATGTGTATAAGACTGTAGAACAACTAGAACCAGAACTTGAAAATACAAAGCCTTTAGCAGAAATTGCTGTAGTTACTCCGGAAAGCATATGGGACAACGGTATGACTTTAGACGAATCCCTTATCGGAGCCAACCGAGTCCTCGACGAACTGGGATATCAATTTAATATCATAGACTTAGAAGCAGATTTTTCTCAATATAAATTGCTGATTCTGCCAGACAAAATTAAAGCTACACCAGAAAGTTTTTCCAAACTGCAAAATTATGTCAAAAACGGTGGCAAGGTGTTGTTGTCCTACCAGTCAATGGATCAAGGAGTTTACAACGAAAACCCTTTGACTGGTAATTTAATGGAAGGATACTCTTTCTGGGATCGCGATTATATTTATCCTAATTCACAAATAGGACGTAATTTACCTCAAGAAGAACATGTTATGTATGAGCAGGGAATGGCTGTTGAACCAATTAGCTCAAAAGTTATTTTGGAAACACGTGAACCCTACTTTAACCGTGAAGGTAAATATTATTACGGCCATAAACATGCTCCTTCCACAGGCAAAAAAGGTGTACCAGCAGCTACTCTGAAAGGAAACTGCATTTACTTTTCACATCCTGTTTTCAAGATTTATCGTGACTATGCTCCTCGGTGGGTAAAGGAAATCATCTCTGATGCTTTGAACATATTACTTCCAGATCGGTATGTTGTTAAGCCAGAAGATAAACCAAGCCTGTCAGCACAGTTACATTACTCATCAAATAAAAATAAGTTTTTGTTACACCTATTAGACTATCCTCTAAAGAAAAATGCGGTTAATTTATATACTATTGATGAACGGACACAGTTGATAAATCAAAACTTTACAGTTTTAGTAGGAAACAGAAAAGTCAAAAAGGTCGAACTTATAAGGCAAAATCAAGAAATTGCTTTTCACCAAGATGATACCAAAATTAGCTTTACTGTTCCCAAAATTGACGGCTATGAAATTGTAAAAATACAATGTTAGGAGAAGTATATGAATAAAAATAATAATATTGAATGGTTCAAAAATGCTAAATATGGCATGATGATTCATTGGGGATTATATTCTCTTCTTGCTGGTGAATATGAAGGAAAATCTTCAAGTTATTATGCCGAATGGATTCAATCTAAATTGCAAATACCTATTGTTAAGTACCGCCAACTTGCAACAGCTTTTAATCCAATTTATTTTGACGCTGATAAGATTGTCGCATTTGCTAAAAATTGTGGTATGAAGTACCTGGTAGTTACTACTAAACATCATGATGGTTTTGCAATGTATCATTCACAAATTGACCCATACAATGTTTATGACGCGACACCTTTTCACAGGGATGTAATCGGAGAATTGGCAGAAGCTTGCCAAAAGGCAGGTTTGAAATTTGGTCTTTATTATTCACAAGATTTAGACTGGCATGAACCTAACGGTGGCGGCTACCTTTCAAATAATATCGAATCAGCTGGTACTACTTGGGATAACAGCTGGAATTTTCCACAGAAAAACAAGAACTTTGCTCAGTGTTTTAATGACAAAATCATACCTCAGATTAAGGAAATAATGAGTAATTACGGTGAGATAGCTACAGCTTGGTTTGATGTACCAATGACTTTGACTGAGGCTCAGAGTCAGGAAGTCTACGACACGGTGAAAAAACTGCAGCCAAACTGTTTAATCAATTCCCGTCTTGGTAATGGTAAATATGATTATGTTTCACTTGGTGACAATGAAATTCCAAGTGACAAAGAAGAAAACGAGCAAAATGTTGATTATAATTCAATTGAAGGATTTAAACCGTCTCCTTATGGCTTATATGAAACGGCTGGTACAATTAACGATTCTTGGGGCTTTTCGTACCGCGATCAAAATTGGAAATCTCCCGCAACAATTTACCAATACCGCAAACATTTAAATAGTTTAGGAATCAATTATCTTTTAAATGTTGGACTTGATGGCTTAGGCAGAATTCCTTTACCAGCCCAAGAAAATATTGCTGCTGCAGCAAAATTGGTTGAAAATTAATAAAATGTTTTAACAATGATATGACCTCCGAAATTAAGTCAATTTCGGAGGTCGTATTTTTTAACTATTTAATACAATAAAAGGAGTGCGTCCTAAATGGATGCGTTTAATTAATGAAAGTAATTTTGGATTTTTGGAATGAAATCTTCTCGTGCTAAAACTTCTTTTTTTACTTTTTCACCTAATCTAGTCAATAAGTATGTTTTTAACTTTTCAAAATATTTTATAGAAGGGCTTGATAATTTTAATGTGAACATTAGCTGAATAGCTTTTCTTTAATTTCATCAAAATTATAGTGCTTTGATTTTTCAGCTTTTTTCAGCTTATTTATTAGCTCAAGAGCAGTAGTAAATTCATCATATTCTTCGATATCTATAAGCGCAAATTTGCCATAGCCATTTTTGGTAAGAAAACTGGATTATCTTTTTTAACTTTATTAAGGACTTTATTGTAATTTCTTAATTCTGAAACGGGTTGGATTTTTAACATAATCATCACTTCCTTTTGACAGATATTGTGCGCTGATTTTTAAAATGTCTCATTACTGTACGTTATTAACATTAATTATTCGTTAGACAAAGTGATTTCTATAAAACCAAAACAAGATTTCTTGCATGATAAAATTAAATAATTATCTCTATCAATTGTTATAAGTGTTAGGAAGTTGAACTTGTACACTAATTAAATTCGGCAATAAAACTGGAATATATTATTTTTACGATTACAATTCCAAAGTAACTGGCAATTTTGCACAGAGAGCAAGACTTTGATTTCGATTTGGTGTAATTTAACCATAATAATACCCCCAAATTTATCTAAAATTTGGGGGTATTATCATTTTACTTATTTAGCTAATTAGTCTTCGTAAGTGCCAACCTTTTTCAGTTTACCTAGAACACTCTCACCGTGAGGTGATTGTCCTATTGCAACAGTTAAATCACGGCCGGCTAGATTGCCATGGTGCTCACCATCAGTCCAGTGCGGATTACCAGTTACATCATAAACAACACCTTTAATAGCAACATAGGCTGGATTGCCATTTTTGCCATCATATTTTGCTAAAGACTCTTTTGTGAATTTTTCCATTGGAAATATCCCCTTTCCAAATACACTTACTAATTGTCACCTCAATTATAGTCGCAAAAAAATCACAAGTCTAACCTTTATTTTGATTTTTTTGATAGTTGAAACGCCAGCCAGCAATATCCCAGGGGGTAAAAGTCAGATCCAACTTACGCTGGTAAGCCTTTTCATAAGCTGCAACTTTTTGCTGATAATCACATGCCATCATCTTCTTGGAATTTTCATTGGCACTCAGTTTAACGTCTGGAAAAATTGGTGGTAAAACGTGGACTACATATTTTGTTTGATAAAAATTAGGATGATCTTTTTCTAGTTTATCGATTGTCTGAATTTCAATAAAAGTAGAAATGACTGGGACATTTTGCTTAGCAGCAAAATAGTATGCGCCCCGTTTTAATTCACGGGGTTTGCGGTAATTCCACCACATTTCCTGTTCAGGATAAATTAAAACCCAGTTGTTTTGCTCTAAAGCATCATGCAGGTGACGAGGAAATTCGTTACCAACATAGCTGGGAGTTTCTATTAAGGGAATAGTGCCCACATAGTTCATTAAATAGCATAAAATTCCCGGTAATTTCAAATTAGTATCTTCAATGGCAATTGTTAATGAATGATGAGTTTTATTTGCTAAATGTTTAATTGGCAGGGAGTCAATTTGATTAAAATGATTGGCCGTAATAATTGCCCCGCCTTGAGGTAAATCAGCCAGGTTTTCGAGTCCGGTAAATGTGGTCGATGATGTTAAAATACGCATCAAAGTATTGAAAAGCAAGTGACCAATTCGATCATTTATTTTTCCCTTGACAGTTTTTTGTTCATGCCAAAAATTGTTGACTAATTCTTTACTCTCTTTAAGGGATAATACAGGGTCACCAATTTCGACTTTGGCATGCCAATCCCTGTTAGCAACAGCTTTTTTAATATTTTGAATTACTTGTTCACGATTGTCACCGATAATCATAAACTAACAGGTCCTTGTTTTTTTACATTAGCCCAGTTATGAGGGTCATTAATGGTTTTGTCTTCTTTGGCCAGCATATGATCCAATTTGTGCCGGTCTTCATCACGCTGTTTATCAGTATAATTATTTAATTCTGCTAACAAATCATTGTAAAACTTAGTTTCTTTGGCACTGTTCCAAAAATATTCTTCATACTGCACATTTTGAAAATGCCACGGTTTAAAGAAAAGATTATAGTGAATTAAACTGGGATTAGCTAGGGGCTCAATATTATCATTTGGCATGGCGTCCCATTTGGGATCTAAATGTAAAATTCTTTTATCGCCAATTTCATTTAAGTAGTCTTGATCAGGAGCAATACAGTCAAAATGATATTTTTTGAGTAAACTCATAAAATGGTCAATAAAGTGTTCGTCGCGAAAAGCTTTGCAGTTTAAAACCAGCATTCCGGAATTAATATATTTTTTCGGATCAAGCACTAGCACTTCTTTAATATACTTCACCATTTTTGTCACATGTTGAATTGAAGAGTCGGTGCAAGCGGCAAAGAGGTGACTACCTAGCTTAGTGTCATACAGTCTGCCAATATCATCGTTAACGATTGTGTCACTGTCGATATAAATAGCCTTATCATATTGTGGAAACAGGTCAGGAATAAACAAGCGGTAGAAAATGGACATGGTAAAAAAGTCAGCCCGCAAAAAGTTTTCGGTACGATTCTGAATAGGGGCAACTATTTCATCATTAATATTAAAAAACTTAACGTGAACATTGCTGGTACCTATTTCTTGTAGGTCCTGTTTATGCTGTGTAGTTAAATCCTGACTTAAAAAATAAACTGTATAATCTTTATCAGTAGCGGCATTTTTAACCAAAGAATTGAGCGATACTGCCGCGTATTTTGTAAAGTCATCACTGATAGCATAAAAAACTGGAATTGTCATGTTGTTATTTTCTCCAAACGTTATTTTTTTATTAAATTGCTTTTAACATTAAGATAATTAGTCAAAATGTCATCATATTCATGCAATTTTAGCACTTTATGTACACGTTGAACATCCCATGGCTTAACCGTCAAGGTATGGAAGACGGGCCAAAAGCGAAAACTGGTAGTAAAGTGCTGGATCACAGTGTCTGGCTGCAATTTATACTGTTCATTATAACGCCTGGGAGCAATTTTCTTTTCTCGCGCATAACGGTTAAGCGCAGTTTGATCTGGCATTAAAACAGTTCTGGTTTGTAAGAGGTGCCGAATGCGGGCAAATAAGTTAGTTTTCCTGATTTCAGGCAGGTTAAGCAGCAAAACGCCGGAATTAACGTAATCAAACACTTTGTGTTCGTGCAAGTTGTGGAAAAAGAAGCGCCCCCAGTAATCAAGGACACCAACAAGTTCAGTGCCAGTTAAATCTTGCTGGTAAAAGTTGACTAAGCTGCGTCTGACAATCACGTCAGCATCAAGATATAATATTTTATTTGGCAGCTGCGGTATTTCATCCGCAAAAAGTCTGAGCATAGCATAGGGAGTAAAATGAGTACTCATATTTGCTATGAGAGGTTCTCTGACAAATAAACCAGTACAGTCCATCAATTTTAAAGTGTTTTGGGGATTTTGCTTTACTAAGAGTGATTTGAGATAATCAGCCGCTTGCTTACTAAAAGGCTGAAATTTTTTATGATAACTTTGAGTATACATTGTTAGGATGTATATATGGAGTTCTTGGGCACCACTGTTTTTCAATAATGAAAGAGTAGCGATAAGAATGCCATCCTCGGCGTTATGGTCACCGCAAAAAAGAATATTCATTGAGAACTCCTTAGTTTATTTTTTGGTACGTACAATATTCGTAATTACTTTTTAGGGCTCGTTTTTGCATTGTTTGATAAATTTCCTGGTGCAGCTTTTCTTGTGCCTGCTTTTTACCAATGTGTGAATCTGGGTAAAAAGGGCCATCGAGATACACAATTATGCGCGGCCTTTTACCCCATTTGGGCTTAGTATAAGTTGTAGTCATAGTAAAACTGGCCACGCCAAGTGTAACGGGAAAGTGCATACTGGTTGCAGGAAAAGGCCTGATTTTAGTGTAATAGGGCCAAACGTGAGCTTCAGGATAGATGACAACTACTTTTTTAGCCTTAATAACGGTAGCTACTGCCTTAATTAGTTTACCAGATTGCTGTAAGTTCTGACCCACAGGAAGCCCAAAATAAGGCAAAACCAGTTTGCCTAACACAGGGATGCCCCAATTTGATTGTGCCCCAATTGCATAATAGTTTTTGGTTGGAATAATACTAAGCGGCAAAACCACGTCACCAAAGGCTTGGGTATGGTTGCCATAGATAAAGTAGCCTTGATTTGTGGCAGCTTGCAGCTTATCCTTGCCAACTATCTTTACCCTTAAAACCAACTTAATATAGATTATACTAATTAAATGCCCTAATGAACGTACAATTTTTGCCCAGACTTTTCCACCTAAAGAATGGGGAAAAATATTATAGCTATTTGGCAAGTGATAATCCTGGCTCTGGCTAACTACCAAATCATCAGTTAAATGATGATAAAAGTATTTTTGCTTACCCATGAAACCCTTCTTTCGATAATGCCATCAAGTAATTCTATCATGAATCTTGTGAGATTAAAAAGGGGGCGATATAGGTTAGTTGTCATAACTTTATCTAGGCAATCTATCTTCACATACTTGCTTAATTTATTAATAGTTAAGTAAGTACTTACCCAAAATATTATAAGTAGGTAATTACTTGTCGATTAAATTAACTTTATGTACACAAAAAGAGCACACAATTAACATGTGCTCCTAAATTAACTGAAAATTAGTATAAGATGTGCTTTTCACAAATGCATGGTTAAAATAATCCAATCAAACAACCAATAGTTATAATTACTACCATGATGATAATGACTTTAGTGGCTGTCATTTGTTTACTGGAAACAAGCCACCAGCCTAAAATAACCATAGCTAAAGGCAATAGTCCAGGGAAAATACCGTCTAGAACCGTTTGTAAAGGTTGCGATTTGCCACCTAAAGGAATTTTCGCCACTGTCTTTAAGACAATGGTATTTGCGGCTAATGCACCTACGACCATTACACCTAAGATGTTAAAAGCATCGGTAATTCTTTTGGAATTTTCGCCCACAATAGTGTCGATTGCACCAACTCCCAGTTTATAACCACTATGAAATGCAATATAGGAAATTGTAGGTCCGATTATACCGTAGGCAATGATGTAAAATAATGGTCCGACAGGACTGCCACCCTTGGCTAGACTCATAGCAATTGATAATAGAATAGGAACAATAATTCCTTGAATAATTGAATCACCAATGCCGGCCAAAGGACCCATTAAAGTAGCTTTAATGTTAACTGGCATTTCTTCTGAAACGTCATTACCTAAAGCAATTTGTTCTTCCAGAGAGGCAACAATCCCATTAATAATTTGCCCTGTTTGTGGTTCAGTATTGTAAAACATGGAATGACGTTCAAGTAGACGTCTTTTTTTCTCAGGATCATTTTTATAATATTTACGTGCAAAAGGTAAGTAAGAATATGCCCAGGCATGTCCCTGCAACTTTTCATAGCTCATTGAACTGAGGTGTGTAAAACCCCACCGATACCAAATTTGATTAAGTTCATGTTTTGATAGTAGCTTTTGTGGTTCAGTATTATTTTCTTTTGTAGCCATTTTTAACACCTCTCGTTAAAATAAGTCTTCATCTTCATATTCGTCATCATTATCAACCGCCTGTTCTGCATTATTTGCAGAGCTAGTAGCAGTTGAAGCACTGCTTTTACCAGTTGCCATGTAATACAGATATGCGACTAAAGCGGAAATAAAGACAATTGCAATCATGCTTAATTTGGCAAAAGCTAGTAAAACAAAGCCGACAAAGAAGAAAATAAAGTGTGATTTGTTTTTGATTACTATGCTCATTAACATTGCAATACCCAAGGCTGGCAAAACGCCGCCCAAAACCTGAATAATGTGGGTTACAATAGCGGGAATGCTGTCGATTAGCCAATTGACTAAACCTTTACCATAATAAATTGCCAGAAAAACTGGTACAGCACGTAAAAGGAAGGTAGTGATTTGTGGATAAACTAGATGGTTCAGGATGATACCGCGATCATCATTATTATGAGCAGCATTTTCAGCACGAGTGTTCCAGAAAGAATAAAGAGCCATTCTGCCATTGTAGAAGATTAAGCCAAATGTCTGACCAATGAGAATGGCTAAGGTAACAGCGATTGCAGGATTTTTAGTAGTCGCCATTGCTAAACCGATACCACCATAAGCTGCATAAGTAATTTCACTGTTAGTAGCACCTCCAGTTGACAGGTTAGCGATGAAAACTGCTTGTACAGCTAAGCCGCACAAAATACCATTTTTAATGTCACCAAAGGCAAGACCGACTAGTAATCCGGCTACCAAAGGTCTACCAACAATGTAGAAGCCTCCAGTCATACCAAAGAGCCAAGGTGTTTCAATCGCTCCCAGATAACAGAAAATTCCTGTTAAAAGTGCGGGAAAAAATAAATTATTCATTTTTATTGCCTCCAAAAATTAGGACATAGAATCATATTTCTTTTTCATAGTTGACCAAGGCTTAATTTCATCATCAGGTAATAGCTGAAATTGAATGTCAATACCGTGCTTGGCAATATCTTCAAAAGCGTTATAGTCGTCTTGATCGATGGCCACTGTCCGTCCGAGTACCTTAGTTCCAGGACGGGTATTCATCGGCCCCACATTTAACACTTTGCCAAAGTCAATGCCCATGTCTGTCATTTGGGCAAAAGTCTTAGGAGAGTCGCTGATTAAGAAAAATTTCTTTTTAGACTCAATGCCCTTTTTGATTTTTTCGCCAGCTTCAGCAACCGTATAAATGCCAACTTTTAAGTCGTTAGCAGCAGCTTTTAATACCTTACGGCGCAACTTGTCGTGGGCAATATTATCACCGACAACTAAAATGCCGTCCACAGGACGTGCTTTTGTCCAACGGGTCATAGTTTGGCCGTGGATTACCCGATCATCAATTCTTACTACTGAAATACTCATTATTACTACACCTTTCTTATTTTTTAAAATTCAATATCGTCATCATCATCTTGCTGGTCTTGAGCAACTGCAATACCATTGGTTCCTGCCTGTAAAACTGTCTGTACGGCTTCATCAAGCGTTGTATTGTCAGATAACTGAGGAACAAGTTCTAAAAGCATTGGTAGATTCAGTCCACTGACCACTCGTATTCTTTCTGTATGAGCCAAGTAGTACTTAAAGGACTCATTGTATGGAGTTCCACCTTTTAAGTCTGCCAGAATTAAGATTGGTTCTGTTTCACTGTCAAGCAGCTTTTGTAGACGGTCACGATATGAACCAATTCCTTTTTCATCTAATGCAAGTATCATGATCTGGTCCGATTTGCCGGCAATAAATTCAAAGCCGGAAGCGATACCTTGTGCTAAATGTCCATGTGAAGTTAATAATATTTTCACTAAAATCACCCATTTTGTAAATACATATTAATTTACAACACAATTATATGTAATCGCTTTATATAAGTCAAACACTATTTTTATAATAAAAAGTAAGCGGTTGACATTATCACTTTCTGTGGGTAAAATCAATTTATGTAAATACAAAAAGGAGAATAACAATGAAGTATACAATAGATGATTTTGCGCGACTAATTGATCATACTAACTTACATGCGGATGCAACCGAAGAAGACATGAAAAAGCTTTGCGATGAAGCTAAAAAATATCATTTTAAGATGGTAGCAATTAATGAAGTTCAATCTGAATTTTGTGCCCAGCAACTAAAGGGGACGGATATTGATACTGGGGCTGCGATCAGTTTTCCTTTGGGCCAAACTACAATAACTTGTAAATTGGCAGAAACTAAAGATGCATTACAAAATGGTGCTAATGAAATCGATTATGTTGTTAATTTAACGCAAGTGCGAGCTCATAATTGGTCTTATATCGAAGATGAAATGACTCAAATGGTTAAACTTTGCCGTGACCATCATGTACCATGTAAGGTCATTTTTGAAACCTGCTACTTGACTAAGGCTGAAATTAAGCAGCTTGCCTTAATTGCTAAAAAGGTGAAACCAGATTTTGTCAAAACTTCAACTGGCTTTGGCACCGCTGGTGCAAAAGTAGAAGATGTTAAGCTAATGAAAGAAAATGTTGGTCCTGATGTCAAAGTCAAAGCAGCAGGCGGCATCCGTAACACTGATGATTTCCTGGCAATGATTGCAGCTGGGGCCGAACGTATAGGTACCAGTTCAGGTGTAAAGATTATTGAAACTCTTAAACAACGATTTGAAAAAGATGGTATCAACGCAATTGAAATTTAAATAAAAAGTCAGTGTAAAAAAAGTAACAGCTAACTCTTTACACTGGCTTTTTGCATGGTATATTATTTTTATAATGACATAATTAATAATGTGAAAGTGATGGAATAAATTGGTAGAAAAAGAACTCCCTAAATACCAAGTAATTGCCAATGATCTTTTGAATAAAATTCAAACTGGTTTTTACCCGCAAAATACAATTATTCCACCGGAAACTGCATTAGCGGATAAATATCAGGTGAGCAGGCCAACAATGCGGCAAGCAATTTCATTGTTAGTTAATCAAGGTTATCTGGAGCGAAAGCGTAAGCGAGGGACACTAGTTAAAAAAGTTAAGATTGAGCAAGAATTTACCCATTTGATTGAAAGCTATAGCGCAGAAATGAGTGCTAAGGGTATCTACCCTAAAACTAATTTGCTATATTTTGATGAAGAAAAAGCGACACCCGAAGTAAGCAAAAATCTACAGATGCCTGAGAAAGCACCGGTTTTTAAATTAGTGCGGCTGCGCTATGCCAATGATCAACCGATTGTTTTAGTTACAACTTATGTGCCTAAACAGAGGATACCTGAGTTGATTAATTATAATTTTGCCCAGGAATCTTTATATAGTACTCTTGAAAAGTATCATTTAAAAGTTACGCGAGTAGTGAGGCGATTGGAAGTAATAGAAGCTGACGAAACTACCGCCAACTTATTAAACATTGCAGTTAATAAGCCGGTGTTCTACTTTCACACTCAAGGACTGACAAGGGATGAACGGCCAATTGAATATTCGATTGCCAAATATCGGGGAGATATTAACTCATTTATAATTGATGTCCAGCGCTAATTTTATACATTAAAAAAGACTTACTTTGCCTGTGCAAGTCGAAGTAAGTCTTCTTTTATTGAATTTTGATTGAGCCCACCGAGCTGACAGCAGTTAATTGGTTGACACTGCCTTCATGCTTGTAAAAATGCTTGCCCATTCTACTGCCGTGAAAGTAGATTGAGCCAAGAGTAGTAGATAAATCATAATCAGTCTGATCATCTCTAGCGTCTAACGTTTTTAGTGATCCGGCAGCCAGTTGAAAGTGGTTTTTTCCTTGTAAACCTTTGATCTTGACAGATCCAGCAGCTAGATTTGCATTAGAATTCATCTTACACTGGTAGATATCTAAATTACCCGCATCTAAACGTATTTTAGTATCATTTTGAATCGTGACGTCCTGTAATTTTAAGGAACCAGCATTTGCTCTGACATCAAGTTTCTGCATATTCAGGCCACTCAAATTAAGTCTACCGGAAAAGTCGTTTATTCGTACCTCATTGAGCACGGCAGTCTGGGGAACCGTAATTGTCATTTTATATTCGGCTTTGCAAATATAAATTTTTTTCTGATGATTATGAGGATAATGAGGCTTTTGCTCACGAATAAAAAGAGTTTGTTCTGCCACACTAATTTTCATGCGCTCAGGATTAATGTCATGAGTTGATATATGAAAATCAGCGCCCACTTGAACAGTAACATTAGCAACATATGTTTTTGCATCTATGTTGCTAAAATTTTCCAAATCAATTTCTTGTGATTCTACTTTTTCATCTTCAAATTCTTGATCAAAGTCTCCGTCAATATGTATTTCCATAATTAAGCTATCTCTTATCTTTTAACACTAATTTAATTTTTCCTTATGATATCATGCTAGTTTAAGCTAGGCAATAAAAAATTAAACTTTGTATTTATTACTTTGATCTAGACAGTTAGAAAGATTTGAATTAATTTCAAAAATCAATTCAAATCTTTTTGCTTTATGCTGGTAATTAGCTGCAGATTGTATAGAAGTTAAATCTATAAGAATGTCACCGTCACCACAGGGAACTTTGAGTAGCGACGCACCCCTCTTAATTTTTTAGTAAAATGTTTGTGATAGGTTATTACCGTGAATACAAGTTCATCCTCAGAAGAAATTGCCAACTGGTAACTGGCCTTAGATGGTCTACTCATTTATTGAATTTTGATTGAGCCCACCGAACTGATAGCAGTTAATTGGTTGGCACTGCCTTCATGCTTGTAAAAATGCTTGCCCATTCTATTACCATGAAAGTAGATCGATCCTAAAGTGGCAAATAAATCGTAATCTGTCTTATGCTCTTCATCATCTATCATTTTTAATGAACCAGCGGCTAGATTAAAGTGGTTTTTCCCTTGCAAGCTTGTGACCCTGATAGTTCCGGCAGCTAGATTTGCATTAGAATTCATCTTACAGTGATTGATGTATAAACTACCAGCGTCTAGCACCATTTCGGCTTTATTTTGGATCGTGATGTCCTGTAATTTTAAGGAACCAGCATTTGCTCTGACATCAAGTTTCTGCATATTAAATCCAGCTAGGTCAATGTTGCCAGCAAAGTCAATTATCTGGACTTCATTGAGCTCTGCAGCTTGAGGTATGGTAATAGTTATTTTAGGTTTAATTTTGCGAATATAAACTTTTTTGTTAAAATGAGGCTTTCGTGCACGAATAAAAAGGGTTTTCTCTACCACACGAATTTTTATCCGATCAGGATTAATGTCATAAGTTGATATATGAAAATCAGCGCCTACTTGAACAGAAACACCAGAGGCGGCTATTTCAACATCTATGTTGCTAAAATTTTCTAAATCAATTTCTTGTGATTCTACTTTTTCATCATGAGTTTCAAATTCTTGATCAAAGTCTCCGCCAATATGTATTTTCATGATTAATCTGTCCCTTATCTTTTTAACACTAATTTAATTTTTGCTTTATCTTATAATATCATGCTAGTTTAAGTGAAGCAATAAAAAATAAAGTATTAGATTTAGTCAACTAAAATAACCAATTAAAGAGACTTGGATTAATTTTTAAAATTAATCCAAGTCTCTTGCTTTATGAGCTTAATCAGCTGCAAGATGTATAGAAGTTAATTTATGAGAATGTCACCGTCACCACAAGAAACTTTGAGTAGAGGCGCACTCTTTAATTTTTTAGCAAAATGTTTGTGATAGTTATTACCATGCAATATAAGTTCATTCTCTGAAGAAGTTGTCAACTGGTAACTGATCTTAGGCGGTCTGCTCATTTGGAAATCTCCTTCACTTAAATTAAAGGAGCTGTCAGCCAATAATTTGGAATCATTGACTCTTACATCACCATCACCCAAAGTTGCCTTAATTTTAAATTGACTATTTGTAATAGTTAAATCACCTTCATTAAAGTTTAAAGTACTATTCGTTAAAATTGAATTATTAACTTTTAAATCACCGTCGACCAGGTCAAAATTGGCTTTGCGAGCTTTCACGTTTTCAGCACTGACATTACCATCTTCAAGCTGTAAGTTGAGGTCAGAAACAGTTAAGTTAGTTAAATGAATATTACCTTCAGAACATGATCCTGATATTTCTGTGATAGAGTCATCTGCCGGAACGGTAACATTTACCTGATAAGTCCCGTCCTCATAAGCATTATTGTCAGAAATGGTCAGCTGGTCGTCTTCAACTTTAGCACTAATCTTTTTGATATTAGGACCGCTGATAGTAACTTGAAAGTCGTTTCCTTTAGTGATTTGGATATTGGGCTCTTCGGCGTCAATATTAATCTTAGAAAATTTGCCTACATTAAAAGTACGTTTTTTGGCTACTACGTGGTGGGATTTTCTACTTCTTTGATTATGATTAAAAAAATTGCCAATATTAGTTGTCTGGCCCGAATGAATGTTATTGATATCTTCATTGCCACCTTTTGCATGGCCAAAAATAAATAAAATTATGCCAATAATGACGATCAGCCCGCTAATTTGGTAAAACTTTTTCATTGCTCTCCTCCTTGTTTGGGCTACGTTTTTTTGAATAGGTGCTACTTACCAAGAAAGCATCTATGTAAATTACTTGCCCACTAATTAATTAGAATATCGCCATCCATACTGGTAACTTTTAGTACGGGTTTATTTTTAACTTTTTTTGCAAAATGGTTGGAATGGTAAGAACCTTTAAACATGATTTTATCATCCGAATGGTTGGTCAATACATAGTTGATTTTAGGGGCATTTGACATTGAAAAGTCGCCGTCATTCAATATAACTGAGCTGTTATTTAGTATTTGAGAGTCGCTAATTTTAACATCGCCATCATTTAGTTTTAGTGAACTACGTGAAAAAGTTGACTGGTTTACTTTGAGGTCACCGTCATTTGAATTTAGGTCAAGGTTTTTTGCAGTAAGCTTATTAAGCAAAACGTCGCCATCTTCTATTGTCAAATTGATGCGGGGAACATTTAAACTGTTGATATAAAAATCGCCTTCTTCACAAAAACCAGTTATCTTTTTCACTGCGTTTTTAGCAGGAATATAAATGTCGACTGCATAATAACCATCATTATAATGATGTTCTGGCTGATCCGAAATAGTGAGCTGATTGTTAGCGACATTGGTTTTTATTTTTTTGATGTCTGCTCCGTGACCACCTCTAACCACCACTTTAAACTTGTTAATATCCTTAAGTGAAATTCTGATATCGGGTCTGTAACAGGCTAACTTAATACTGTCGAACTTATTCACGTAAAAAGTCTTGCTTGCATTATAATGAGTGCGTTTACCATTATAATCATGTGACGGGTTATCATTTAATCTAAATACGAGTAGTAGAATCAGCCCGATAAGCAGTATCACACCACCAATTTTATAAAACTTTTTCATTTTTATTTTTCCTTATCTGTATTTTTGTCAGAACTCGTCTGAAAGTAATTTTTCTTAAGCAGGTTTTTACCTAAGTTTCTAATAATTTGGGTACACTTGGCAATCAAAATTTTGCCTAGTTTGACAATAAACGGGAGTAACAGCAGGATGACGCCGATATAAATTAACGATTTACCTAAATAGACGCAGCCTGTTGGCCAATCACTGGTGAATAGGAGAGATAGCGACTTCAGGAAGTTAAAACCACCACCAACAAAAAAATTAAACAAAAATCTTATTAAGGCAAAAAATAAGCCAAAGAAAATAGCCAGTAAAAAGAAGATTGCGAATAAAATTACCAAAATAAGCGGTATCCCGATCGGAGCAGCACAAATTCCCAATAATATATACCAGCTGGCCTTTAAGTTTGACTTAGGAGTTTCTGTTTTGGCAGGTGCTGAATCATCTTTAGTTGAATAATCAGCTAAGATATTGATTGCCAGCTGTTTAGGAGTTCCTAATTCCGCCTCAATTGTAGAACGTCTGACGAAGTCGCCATCTAATAAAAATTCACGGTAAAATTCAACGACATCTTCACGGTCTTTTGCAGGTAAATCGACTAAGTTTTGTTCAAGTTCGGCAATATAATCAGCAATTACTTTGGTCATTTTGTCCTCCTAATACTTGATTAACTTTTGCACTAAAATCTAGCCATTCATCTTGAATTGAGTTTAGCATCGTTATTCCTTCAGCAGTAATATGGTAGTAGCGCCGGTTTCGCCCCTGATAAGGCTCATCATAAGTTGTTAAGCAGTTATCCTTTTTTAGTCTTCGTAAAACAGGGTAAATAGTTGACTCGGAGATAGAGAAAATCTTTTGCACATTTTGCGTCAAAGCGTAGCCATACAGATCATCTTGTTTTAGAAAAGCTAAAACCGCACCATCTAGCAAACGAGTTGGTATTTGGATTGCCATGCTTTGCCTCCCCTAATATTATATGTTATATAATATTTTAATTTAGGCCGCAGAAATTAGCAAGTACCAAGCCATAACTTTTTTATAAATATACCGAAAAATTAACAATCGACCTTTCTCAAAATGTTAGGACAAAAAATAACCGTCTCTGTGCTGGCATACTTTGGCGGTTATTAATTTGGCTCTATAATTTATCCTGTTGATGACTTATCCATGTGGTAAGCTGTTAAGTTTACCTGTTACATTATTATATGTAACCCACACATATGATGATGACTTAATAGCTAAAGCGGATGAGGTTATTCGATTTTAAAATGTTGTAGTAGTGCAGCTTTTAGAGGAAGCTTTATAGCTTGAATAAAATAGAAAAAACCTGATAAGCACAAAGTTATCAGGCTTTTTGCTAGCAATAATACTAGCTAGAATCTAAATTAATGATCAAAGTGGTCTATTCCAAATATATGTCGAGAAACAGGTGAACTTTTTCTTGTTAATGAGCGAAATATAAGAACATGTGTAATAGTAAATTGATTAGACGATATCTTTTTAACAGATGTATTTCTAACTGATGATAATATCTCCGTCTCTTGAGACTGCTGTTAGGGAATCACTTTGTGTGTTTTGACTATTAAAGCTGTTGCCAATATTGGAATGGTGATAAATGATGTCTCCATCACTTGTTTTTAATTGTACGCTGATCTCGTGAGCAAGATGGCTTAACCTCAAATCACCGTCTGCAGTTTTAACAATGTTTTGGTTAGTAAGCTGACTGCGCTCAATCTTAATATCCCCGTCTTTTGCTTCTAGGTTGAGGTTAGCGTGACATTGGTTAATTTCTACATCGCCATCACCTGTTTTGACGACAATTTGCTTAAGAATACTGCGTTTAAAACTGACATCTCCGTCATGAACTCTGCTTGCTAACTGAGCAATTTTTGACTGGGTGACAAAGAAGTCAGAGTCTCTGCCAGAAAAGGTTAGTTGGTCTGAGACTTGAACGTTATTTAAGTATAAATCTCCATCATGCAAGTCAAGTACAATATTATTAAGACTGAGATTTTGTAACATAACGTCACCATCGCGGTTATGTCCACTAATTTCAGTTAGCGAATCTACATTAGGAACGGTAATTTCTACGCGACTGGCATCGGTAAGTCTGTTGAACATAAGCACATGATTTTTTTGTTCAGTGGGAAACTCTTTAACTACTAATGTCTGCTTAACTAAATCTATTCGTATTGGCCGACTACTATAATCTGCCACTACTATTTGAAATTGCTGACCTTGACGAATCACTACATCAGTGTCCAACACTTCCAGTTTTACTTCACTAAAGCCTCCAGGAGCAATAGTACGCTCCTTGCGCGGATATTTTTTAACACGCAAGCCGTTAAAATAATTATCACTGGCATGCGGAGCATTAGCAGAAGATGTGGCTGCTATTAAAAACCTAACATAATCATGTTTAATTTGTTGGGCCAAACTGTCTGGAGTTCCTAATTCTCTGTTAATTTCTTCTTTTGTTTGAAAGTCACCATCAAGTAGAAAATCACGGTAAAAATCTAATGTGTATTTTTGCTCAGCTGTGGACAAAGTTGATAAATTAAGAGCTAACTTTGAGATGAAATTTTCAAATAGTGGATTCATCATTTTTCTCCTGTTACTAAAAACGTACTTTTCCTTTTATTATACGCTAAAAATTATGATAAAAATATTAAAATTACTTAAAATAAAAAATTATTTAGACCACAAAAATTGCCCAATGATCCGATCTACTTTGTAATTTTCATGTAATTTACTGTGTTGACCATTTGCGCCCTTAATTTCGATTTCATGATAATTGCCCTTGCCTCTTAGCAGGTACCGCAAAGATTGCGCTGAAACACAACTGACATCATCATCTGAATTAGTACCGTCTTCTTTATTACCAAAAATATTTAATATAGAAACATTATTGGGAAAACTATGACGGTGCATTAAAAAATATTTGTAGGATTGGGTCATGTACTTTGGCCGCCCATTTTTGAGCAGGTAATTATGATTGGGTTCCTCATCTATGCCAATGATGCCATTAAAGGGTGCACCAAGATTAACTTGCTTTTTTAATCGCGGTAAGTTACTATCTTTACCGTATTTTAGCTGGTAGGCAAGTGTCATAATGTTTCCCATGGAATGAGCAACGGTATTATAGTATTTAATATGATATTTTTGTTTTAAAAGTAAAATCAAATTATAAAACCACTCGCGGGTAGTATAATAATTACTGTTTTTATTGTCCTGTAAAATCACTTGAATAAGTGGTCGTTTAGTAGCGCGGGGCCAACTTCCTCGTAAATCAACTTTGCCGCTAGCAGAAATTCTGGCCGTTAAGACTTTATGAGCACCATTATGCTGCTGAGCATATGCAATCATGCCCGCAGTAGATCGTGCTCCCGCACCATAGCCATGCAAATAGATGGTAGGCACTGCTGCAAAAGGAGTTTTTTTCTTGAATGTGGAGCTGACTTCTTCAGACGGCTCAAGGTTTGTCTTTTTAAAAATATGGCACAGCATGGTTATAAGCAGCAACACACCTAAAATACTGCCTAATCCGATTAACCACTTTTTCTTCATAATATTACCTTTTTTATAATTGATTATTAATTATATCTTACGTGTATTATTCTAATATTAAAATGGCAAAGTGCTAATAATATAGCTTAAATAGCAACGCTAGCTCTAGATATTCTTACATTGAAAGGAAAAAGATTTAATGGCACCAATTTTTATTTTAATCAGAGGAAACTCAGGCAGTGGTAAAACCGTTTTAGCTAATTATTTGCAAAAACAGTTTGGCTACCAAAGATGTTTACTTTTGCATGAAGATGTATTGCGCCTTGATCTTTTACATGTTAAGGAAAAAGTAGCAGCACCAACTGCCAGTCTAATAGACTCACTGGTAATGTGGGGCCGGCAGTATTATCCCATAATTATATTAGAAGGGATATTGCCCAAAAAGATTTATGGCCCAACTCTAACTAAAATAATTCATGAATTCGGTGCAGGAGCTTTTGTTTATTATTTAGATATTTCTTTTGCACAAACAATAAAAAACAATAATAAAAAGGGCAATCCTTTTCCACTCGCAACTCTTCAAAAATGGTGGCTTGAAGAGAATATACTTGGCGGAAATGAGCGTAAACTGGCAGAAGGCTCGATCAAGGAATCGGCAGAGGCAATTTTGACAGATATTGCAGATTATAAAATGAAAAAAGGTGACCGGAACGTCACCTAAAATTTAATTAATTAAAAAAGGCAATAAAAAAAGCACCGACTACTTGCAGTGCTATTTTTATTATGGTGGGTGGCCAGGGGCTCGAACCCTGGACCCACGGATTAAGAGTCCGTTGCTCTGCCAACTGAGCTAGCCACCCGTTATCATTTCTGTTGACAGTTAATTATGATAACAATTAATTTGCTTTTTGACAAGGCTTTTGTGTAAAAAAGTATGAAGAATTCTACTTAGCCTTTGACTGACTTAAAAATTTTAGTTAGGCATCTAAGAGATGATTTTGATATTTTATAAAATTTATGATGTTTTGCAAAATTAGAGCAAGATTATCAGAATTGGCAAATAAAAACTATTTGATACTATATAAAGGTTTAACAAAAAAAGACAGCAATCAAGTAATTGCTGTCTTTAATAATCAATGGGTGGCCAGGGGTTCGAACCCTGGACCCACGGATTAAGAGTCCGTTGCTCTGCCAGCTGAGCTAGCCACCCATAAGCGTCATTACAAATAACCAACGGAGACTATTATGCTATTATTTTCGATGAAATGCAAGTTTTTTTATTAAATTTTGATGACTTTTTTGGCTAATAAACTAAAAACCAGTATAATGATAACAAAAGGGGGCTTTTCGATGTCAAAGAAAATTCTCGTTGTTGATGATGAAAAACCGATTTCTGATATTATTAAATTTAATTTGACAAAAGAGGGTTTTGACGTCGACACTGCTTATGATGGTGAAGAAGCCATCAAGAAGGTTGACGAATACAATCCTGACTTAATGATTTTAGACTTGATGTTACCCAAAAAAGATGGTTTGGATGTAGCTCGTGAAGTAAGACAAACACATGATATGCCCATAATTATGGTTACGGCTAAAGATACTGAAATTGATAAAGTTTTGGGTCTGGAAATGGGTGCAGATGATTATGTGACTAAGCCTTTTTCTAACCGTGAACTAGTGGCACGGGTGAAGGCTAATTTGCGTCGGCGTAATATTGTAAAAAAAGATGAAAGTGCTGGCGATGATAGTTCAACGAAAAATATTACTATTGGCAATTTGGTAATTATGCCAGATGCCTATATTGTTGAAAAAGAAGGCAAAAAGATTGAGCTGACTCACCGTGAATTTGAGTTGCTCTATTATTTAGCCCAGCACATGGATCAGGTGATGACCCGGGAACATCTGTTACAGACTGTTTGGGGTTATGACTACTTCGGTGATGTCCGGACAGTTGATGTTACTGTGCACCGTTTACGTGAAAAAATTGAAGATAATCCAATTCAGCCGCAGATTTTAGTAACTCGTCGCGGTGTTGGCTATTACGTTAAGCAGCCTAATGAAGACTAACAAAGAAAGCCCCGCAGTATTTTACAAGCGCGGCTTTCTTTTTATTTAATTTTGTAAAACTATGAAAAAATTCAAGAATAAGTTTAAACATTTAACCATTTCGATAAATACTACTTTAGCCATTGTGTTCATGGCGATGATCATCGCTACTATTGAAGTTATTGGTGCCTATTTTACACGTCAATTGGAACAAAACAGTATTGAAAATTTTCAATCATCCATTCAGGTTTTGCCAATAGTTTCTAACCAGTTGTCAACGCAATTACTAAAAGACAATAAGCATACTGACAGTAATTTAAACAGAATTGTCAATGACTACAGCAATGGTATAGGTACGATTAGTGAAATTATTGTGGTAGACAATAAGGATATTATTCGTGCAGTTTCAAACCTAAATGATAAAAACCGGATTGGTCAGCGTGTCAATAATACTTTGGTTAAGCAGGTAACTTCAACTGGCAGACAGGCAACTAAAGTTGTCAATGAAAACGGAGACTATATGGTGCAAGTTACTCCTTTAAGCGCTGGTAACGGCTCCGCCAACACTGTTGGTGCAATTTATGTCCGAGCGTCAATGCAGGGGGTTTTTAATGACCTGCGCAATATTTCACTGATGTTTTTGGTCACTTCTATGATTGCCGCAGTAATGGGGGCAATCTTATCTTTAGTAGTCTCCCATGCGATTACTAAACCCATTGAGGAAATGCAAAGCCAGGCACTTAATATTGCTGATGGTGATTATTCAAGTCAGGTAAAAATCTATTCCAACGATGAATTAGGGCAGTTAGGTCAGGCCTTTAATACCTTGTCTGTTAGAATTGAGCGCTCTCAAGAAGAATCTGAAAGTGAACAGCGTAGGCTGGACAGCGTACTGTCTCATATGAGTGATGGCGTTCTTGCAACTGACCGGCATGGTAATGTTAATGTTGTCAACCAAATGGCGCTCAATTTTTTAAACCAAACGGAAGATGAAATCATTAATCAGCCCATCGCTACGGTTTTAGGTTTAAAAGAGTCTTCACAAGATTTAATTGCCAATCAGAAAGGCATAGCAATTACTTTGAGTAAGGGAACAAGGGATGAAGTCATTTTACATGCCAGCTTTTCTCTTATTAAAAGAGTTACGGGCTTTGTATCTGGTAGTGTCTGTGTTTTGCATGATATTACTGAACAACAAAAGAATGAAAATTCACAAAAACAGTTCGTTTCTAATGTTTCCCATGAATTACGTACGCCGCTTACTAGTTTACACGCATATATTGAAACGTTAAATGAAGGAGCATGGAAAGATCCCAATGTTGCCCCCAAATTTTTGCAGGTAACGCAAGAAGAAACTGAGCGCATGATTAGAATGATCAGTGAACTTCTCAGTCTGTCAAGAATGGACAGGGGAGTTTCCAAAGTTGATTTAGAGTGGGTTAACTTTAATGATTTTGTAGCTCATATCTTGGATCGCTTCGACATGATTGTTAAAACGGATAAAAAAGAAAATAAAAAGTACACCATTACTCGTGAGTTGGGTACGCAGGCGTTATGGGTAGAAATTGATACTGACAAGTTTGCGCAGGTAATTGATAACATTATGAACAATGCCATTAAATATTCGCCTGATGGTGGGGTGATCACAGTAAAACTGCACTCAGAGCAAAAACGCATTGTTTTGAGTATTGCCGATCAGGGCTTGGGTATACCGCGAGAAGATTTAACTAAAATTTTTGATCGCTTTTACCGCGTTGATAAAGCTCGCTCACGGGCTCAGGGTGGTACAGGATTAGGCTTGGCGATTGCTAAAGAAATAGTGGAAGAACATCACGGTCATATTTGGGCCAACAGCAGTGAAGGAAAGGGTTCTACTTTTTATATTTCTCTGCCATATGAGCCAATGAGTGAAGGGGATGATTGGGATGAAGTCTAAATTTAAGCTTGGCGACGCGTTGCTTTTAATAGGAACTTTGGCGGTTTTTGGTCTGTCAATTGTACTCTGGATATTCATTATGACTAATGACCAGTATTTCAATCGTATTAGTCAAACCAGCAGGGTTGCAGAACAAACACGAAGCCACCGCGATCGGATTGTTTCCAATCTTTATATTCCTACTAATTCTTATGGCTTTAAAAATGGTCAGTTGTACCGCTTGTATGATGCTAAAAAGAATTTACCTCTGGAATTTGTCAAAGAAATAAAAGGGGTAAAGTACCGTAATATTAAGAAAATTAGCACGGATAAAAAACAATATGAGGAAATGTTGCATAATTCGGAGTGTGTCCAGTTAAGCTTTCCAAAAGAAGTCAGCATTAATTTGTTCACTAAGAAAAACGTTAAAAAAGGCGATCCGAAGTTTCGTCGTATCTTCATCACAAATAGTAATGATTTCCTTTACTTAGGTAATGATAAGACTTATACCATTTACCGCATTAATTTAATTAAGGGTGACTTTAATAAACTGCGTAGTTATGCCAGTAACGCTCGGGGCAAGATTCCCGTTGAGTTTGTGCGCCTCAAAAATTGTTATGAAGTTTTTTTCACCAAACAAGACCACTGGCGCATATACAGCTATTTGACAAATACGCAAACCGATTCTTACTTTGTTTCTCGCCTTCTAGGTACGACAAATGTAACTACACGCTCTAATAAAAAAGGCTGGGTTACGTATTCGCTTAACTACTATACTAACTTAAGAGTGCCAAAGGCTAAAACCGACCGGCATGATTTTCACTATACTCGTTATGAAAAACGCAAAGACATAACATTAAATGACCAATTGCTGGAAAGTGTCAATTTTGTTCATAAGCTTGGCTTGAGTGAACAAGATTTACGTTATTTTGATACAACGGATGATTCCATTAGCTATGCTAATTATGTTGAAGGGATACCCGTCTTTTGGGATAACAGCAGTCCTCAAGTGATGACATCATTTACTGGAGATGCAGTTAAAGTTGATTTTAACAATACGGATTTACAAATTCCGATACCTTTTGATGGGCAAACAAAAACGCTGCCAGCAAGTATAACGGTAATGCAAAGATTAGTTAATGCCGGCATGAGAAAAGAAGAAATTCAACGCATAATAGTGGCCTTTGGTGTGGAAAAGGATAATTCACATGACCACTTGGTTAATCTAGTACCAGGTTATTATGTGAAAGCTTATAATCAATGGAAGAGTTTAGCTGAATGGGAAAAAGTTGATTTTCTGAGCTTAAATAAATATAAACAGGCAATAATGGAAGAAGGGAAATAAAAATGGACCGTAAAAGAATAGAATGGTTATTTTTCATTATTTTCTTGTTAATTGATATTTATTTAGGAATAGAAATTTGGCGTTCTCCTATTAGCTTAAGTGATACCTCCGGTTCCACTGCAACAAGTATCCGGGCCGAGATGCGTGCTGACGGCATTGATATTCCCCTCCATATTTCGCATAAGCAACAATCTGGTTATTACTTAGCTGTTAAGAATCGCGACTATCTTTCTCGTAAAAGCAGCAGTTTAACGCAAGTTACTACTCATTATTCCAAGAGTGATAATTCTTTAACTGGTACACCAAAATCCCTGATTTTGCTTAGTGGGAATCGTAAAAAAAATTTACAACAACTAGAGGATTTTAAAAATGACCCTAAAAATGTCCCTTACGGTAAAGAGTTTAAATACGAACCTAGTATGTCGGGCGATAATACCTATTGTTATGTCCAAAATACTGATTATGGCCGTATTTATGACAGTGATGCCCAGTTAACAATTAATGTGCGTGATAATCAAATTGTTAACTATACTATTTCTTATATGGGGCCTATTAATGCTGTACGTGAACCACAATTAATTATCAGTGCCTGGCATGCTGTCAAAGCAATGTATACTGATAGGGAAATTGTCAACAATTCACGTGTAATGCAAGTTAGCCTGGGTTATTCTAAATTAACCGATGTTCGCGGGAGCACTATTTTATTACCAACTTGGTTAATTCAGGTAGAAAATAAGACCACTAAGAATATTACTGTTAAAAGAGTTAATGCATTTACAGCACAAATCTTGCAGGGCAGCTCATATAATGTTAATGTACAAAAAAATTAGGAAGGAAAGAATGCGGTGCAGGTTTCCGTTTTGGCCAGCGGTTCGACTGGCAATACCAGCTTGATTGAAACTGGGCAGCATAAGATTTTGATGGATGCCGGCTTGTCAGGCAAAAAAATCAAGATGTTGCTAGGTGAAGTTGGCGTTGATATTAAAGATATTGACATGGTTTTTTTAAGCCATGACCATTCAGATCATAGTAAAGGATTGGGGGTTTTGATGCGACGCTACCCTCAAATTGCTGCTTTTGCCAATAGTGGTACCTGGGAATATTTAACTGAAACGCAAAAGATTGGGCAAATACCGGTTGAGCAAATTAATGTTATTGAACCGGGACAAACTAAGACTTTTGGAGATTTGGATGTTACTGCATTTGCGACCAGTCACGACGCGGCTCAGCCACAATATTATGTTTTTACCAGCAGCGGTAAACGAATGGCCTTTTTGACAGATACCGGTTATGTTTCCCGTAAAGTAAAAAGTGTAATTGCAGATGCAGATGCTTATCTAATGGAATTTAATTATGACGACATGATGCTGCGCAATGGTCCTTATTCCTGGGGTTTAAAACAGCGCATATTATCAGACGTTGGTCACTTATCAAACGATGATGCAGGGCAGGCTCTGCTGGATGTGGTAACAAGTAAAACAGAACATATTTTTTTGGCACACAGGAGTCAGCACAATAATACGGCAAAGTTAGCTTACAATGCTGCTAAAAAAATAATGGTTGACGGAGATGCTAATTTGCCTAGTGATGTTAAAATTGTTTTGACCGATCCGGTCCAGCCAACTAATTTAGTACAAATTTAAGGAAATTTTTTACCTTTTTTCAAATTTTGTTAGTATAGTAAAAAAGATGTATAAAGGAGACTAAATGATGAATAATCAAAACTCTGGTCGTCAGCAACATGGCATTTTGAAGACTGCTATTGTTGGTGTTGTAGCCGGACTTATAGGTGGTGGGGCCTCATATGTGGCCTTAGATCAAATTAATAATGCTAATATGAATAATAATGCACAGACTAGTATTAGTTCCAGCAGTGCTAAAACCTCTAGAAACAGTGCTAAAACCAGCGGGACAATGACCCCAGCTTATAATGACGTTAAAGGTGCTGTAGTTTCAGTTATTAATATGAAAAGGCAGACAAACAGCAGCAATTCCCTTTTCGATTTTTTCGGCGATTACGATAATGATAATAAGGGCAAAGGAAAGCTGCAGACATACAGCGAAGGTTCAGGCGTAATTTACACTAAGTCCGGTAATAAGGGCTATATTGTTACCAACAACCACGTTGTTTCTGGTAGTGATAAAGTTCAGGTTATGCTGTCTAATGGTAAAACAGTTAATGCCCGTATCATTGGTACGGATGCTACAACAGACTTAGCTGTACTTTCTATTGATAGCAGCTATGTTACTCAAACGGCTGAATTTGGCGATTCCAAGAGCTTACAGGCAGGACAAACAGTAATTGCGGTTGGCTCTCCTCTGGGCAGTGAATATGCTTCTACGGTTACGCAAGGGATCATTTCGGCTCCGGCACGTAGCATTACTACTTCATCTGCTAATCAGCAAACGGTTATTCAAACGGATGCAGCAATTAACCCTGGTAACTCGGGTGGTGCATTAGTTAATTCCGCGGGACAGGTTATTGGGATCAACTCAATGAAGCTTTCGCAATCAAGCGACGGTACATCAGTCGAAGGAATGGGTTTTGCTATTCCTTCCAATGAAGTAGTAACTATCGTTAATCAATTGGTTAAGAAAGGTAAGATTGTGCGTCCACAATTGGGAGTTAAAGTAATTGCTTTACAAGGCATTCCTTCCAGTTACAGAAACCACCTTAACATCAAATCTAATCTTAAAAATGGTATTTATGTAGATTCAGTTACTAAGCACAGTGCGGCTGCTATAGCAGGAGTTAAAGCAGGCGATGTAATTATTAAGGTTGACAACAAAGCTGTTTCAGATGTCGCTTCGTTACACAGCATTTTGTATAATCACAAAGTCGGAGATAACGTTAATTTAACCGTTAATCGTAATGGAAAAGAAATCAATTTACGAGTTAAATTGCAATCAGACTAAATCAAAAATATTCTAGAATTAAGTAAAAAAAAGGCTATACTATGCGGTTTGAAACATAAGTATAGCTTTTTTCTTAATATTATTGTTGGGAAACAAATTAAAGTTCGGAATTAATAGCTGTCAAGTAAAACACAAAGATAAAAATCTTGTTGATAATTGTGGATAACTTTGTGGATTGTGCATAAAATGCGAAAAAGTAGTTGGGACAAATTGTGGAAAACCTGTGAATTGTGTGTAAATAATAGTGAAAATTAATTAGATCAAACAGTTGTTCAAGGCTTAACAGCAGTATTTGAGGGTAAAAAGTTTGTGAAAATCACCTATAATTAATCTCACTGTGGGTAAATTTAATTTGATAAATTTAAAAAAATAAGCAAAACACAATTTATTCGCTTACTAAAGGTAAAAACCACAAAATGTAGTTTTTAACTTTACACAGTTGTGGAAAAGCTAAGTGGAAACTTTGGGAATTGGGGGATAAAATAGCAGTTATGAATATTAAAATTGTTTGTGTGGGTAAGCTAAAAGAAAAGTATTTTAAGGATGCTATTGCTGAATATCAAAAAAGGCTGAGTAGGTTTGCCAAAGTTCAGGTAATAGAAGTGCCAGATGAAAAAGCTCCTGAAAAATTTAGTGCGGCAGAACAGGAAAATGTTAAAAAAATAGAAGGACAAAGAATTCTGAGCAAAATAAAAGATAAAGAATACGTTTTTGTGACCGCAATTAATGGCAAGCAGCGAACTAGTGAAGAATTTGCGCACGAGATAAAGGATCTTGCAACCTATGGACATTCTGATCTTACTTTTGTTATCGGTGGCAGTTTAGGTACTAGTTCAGAAGTGGATAAAAGAGCGGACGATTTAATGAGCTTTGGTGAAATGACTTTGCCCCACCAGTTAATGCGGGTCGTTTTGATTGAACAAATTTATCGCGGCTTTATGATTAATAGCGGCAGTCCTTATCATAAGTAGATTTAATTATGCGAAAGGCAATAAAAAATAAAAATGCAAACTCCGGCTAAAATTACTAACAAGCGATATCGGCTAAATTATCACATAACAACACCTTCTGGATGGATGAATGATCCTAACGGTTTTTCATATTATAAAGGCTACTATCATATTTTTTACCAATACTATCCTTATTCAGCTAAAAGGGGCCCTATGCATTGGGGCCACTATCGCAGTCAAGATTTAGTTCACTGGGAAGAATTACCAGTTGCACTGACGCCGAACAGTCCTGAGGATAAAGATGGTTGTTATTCTGGCAATGCAATTGAAAAGGATGGTCGTTTGTATCTGATTTATACAGGTAATCATTACTACGATGTCAATGATCATAGTCGCTTTTATCAAACGCAAAATGTTGCCTATAGTGATGATGGCATTCATTTTACAAAATATAGTGGTAATCCTGTGATTGCATTGCCACCGACGGATAACTCACAGCACTTTCGTGACCCTAAAGTATGGCAAGATGGAAATGAATATTATATTGTTGTGGGTGGTCAGGATAAGAAAGGATTAGGCCGTGCAATTACTTATAAGTCGACTGATTTATTGCACTGGGATTATTTAGGCCCAATTGCTGTTTCTCGGGGAGCCGATATTGAAGGATATACCTGGGAATGCCCTGATCTTTTTTCATTGGGCAGAGAGGACGTTTTGTTATGTTCACCTCAAGGAATCGTGGCAAAGGGTAAAGAATATCTTAACTGCTATCAAACGGGATATTTTATCGGTAAAATGGATTATCGCAACAATCAATTTAAACATGGTGCATTTCAAGAACTTGACCATGGACATGACTTTTACGCTGCCCAAACCATGTTAACTCCTGATGATAGGCGCATTGTTTTTGGCTGGCTCGATATGTGGCACGCAGACTTTCCCGAGCAGGCTGATGGCTGGTGTGGGGCATTAACTTTGCCGCGAGAATTAACTTTAAAGAACAATCAGCTGTATATGACGCCCATAAATGAGTTGAAACAATTGCGGCAAGAAAAAGTAGTTGACGAAAAACAAACAAGTTCTTCAATGCAAGTTAATGTTTCTGATCCGCAGCACTTGGAATTGCTTTTAATGTTTGCTGCAGAAGACTGGTTCGGTAATAAGATTAGCTTTGTTTTTAAAAATGAACAGGAAAATCTGATTATACTATCTTGGAATAAGGAAAATAGCGAAGTAATTTTGACCAGAGCGGATAAAGGGCCATCTGACGCGCAACGTTATGGCAAACTAAGACCAAACTCCAAACTAAAAATTCAAGTTTTTATTGATACAAGTTCAATTGAATTTTTCTTAAATGACGGAGAGCTGGTATTTTCAGAACGCTATTACACAACCAAAAAGCCAGTAATTTTTATTAATGCAGACGAGCCGGTTAATATTAGTGTTGCAGGTTATTCTTTAGCTGAATAAATTAAGGGATAGAAAAAAAGTGGACAAGCACGTCCACTTTTTTATTTTAACGTCAATAATGCTAGATTTACTAAAACCAAAATTGCAATTGACTGTAGCCAGTCACTTTTTTTAACAGGAACAGCTGCAATGACAGAACGCTTGGCATTTTCGCGGTAACCATGGGATGCCATACCTTGGGCTAAATTTTCTGCAGAATTCAGGGCAACTAAGATAGCCTTAAAGTAAAGAACAGGTGACCAAAAGCTCAAATATACTCCCCGCATCATGCCAGCAGTGCGAATTTGCTTAACAGCCTCTTTCATTCGGGGAACGATATTAAGAGCAGCCAAAACTCCATAAGCAAACTTGCTGGGTAGATGAAAATTTTGTTCAAAAGAGCGCGCAAATTCTGTAGCAGTAGTGTCTATTGAAACGCAGTAGATAGTCAAAGTATAAACGTAAATTCGACTAGATAAGCTTAGTGCGTTCTGTAAGTTGGGCTGTGGCGAGAACCAGTATAAAGTCGCAAAAACTGTAAAAGCAGCAATTAAAGGCATTAGTAGAGTTAAAAGCAAATTGCTTAATTTAATGTGTTTGCAAATTAAATAGACCAATGCAAAGAATATGATTAAGAGGTTTGTTAGTAAACTTGATTTCAGTGATATTTCTACAGAAATAATCAGAGCCAAGATAAATTTAAAACTAGGATTCATGATAGTACCTCACTTGTTCGTGTAAGCTAGATGCTGGTTTTTAAAAATGAGGTGATAGTCACACCAATCAGCTAAATTCTTTAACTCATGGCTGATAATTAAAAGCGTTTGCTTCCGTGCTTTCTGACTTTCTCTTAATAAAGACATCACTTTGACGGCAGAGTCAACATCCAGGCCGCTAAGTGGTTCGTCAATTAACAATACATCCTGATCTGAAATCAGCATTAATAAGATTTGCAGTTTCTTTTGCTGCCCACCGGATAATGAATATACGACATGATCAAGCAGTGAATCAAGTTCAAGAGAGGATAACGCGGCAGCTATTTTATCATCAGTAAAATAAGAATTGGTCCGCTTTTTTTTGCTGAGGTTAATTTCATCTGCAACAGAGACATTGATAAACTGGTCAGTTGCATTTTGAAATATTTGGCCTACATGAAGCAAATACTTACGAGTAGGTAATTTATTAATTTCACGGCTGTGGTAGGTGATGCTGCCTGAATAAGGGATCATTTTAGTCAGAGCATTAAAAAGTGAAGTCTTGCCCACACCGTTGGCTCCTGTAATCAGAGTGGTTTTACCAGAGACAATCTTTAACTGTTCCTGCTTTAGAAGTAAACGATTTTGTCTAATCTGAACGTTTTGCAGGGTAAAGCATGACTCCTCAGTCTGCTGCGGTAAGACAAAAGTATAGGAATTAGAATCAGTATTTTTTCGCAACAATTTTTCCTGTTCTGCTTGAGAAAGCTGCACCAGGCGTTTACCCTGAAATTGAAAAAGATTGTCGCAGATTCCTTCATAACCAGCTAGCACATGGTCACTTAAGATGATTGTTTTTCCTTGATCGCGCAGATGTGCTAGTTTAGCGATTAAGAACTTGCGGGCAGCGGGATCACAGCTGGCGAAGGGCTCATCAAGTAAAAACAGGTCAACATTCATCGCTATGAGGACAGCTAATGCCACTCTTTGTTGTTCACCACCAGATAATGTATTAATTTTTTGATCAAGTAAATAATCAATTTGAGTAAACTGAACGGCTTCATTTAACTGTTTTAGATACTGGGCCTTATTAAAGCAAAGGTTTTCCAGTGCAAAAATAATTTCTTCTCGAGGAGTTGCCATAGTAAATTGCTCACTGGCATTTTGAAACATCATAGCAGCCTTTAAGCCGCCCAGAGTAACAGTACCGCTTAGTTGTCCAGCAAATTCAGGATATAACTTTGCTATTATTTTCAATAAGGTAGATTTACCACAGCCAGTTGGTCCAACTAACAATGAAAACTGCTTTGTAGGAATATTTAAGTTAATGTCTGTTAAAATTTCGTTTTGTTTATCATATGAAAATGTTAGGTTATTTAATTTAATCAATTTAGTTACCAAAAAAAATCGTCAGGATAATAGCCTGACGATGTAAAATCTTTCGTTTTCCCTTCGCTGGCATTATCCATAGCAGGTTCTGCGGGTTTAATCTCAGCCTTTACAGGCACCCCGATGTTAAATTTTATTATACAGAAAAGAAAATTAGTTGTCTAGATGCACAAGGAGTTTACGTTACCCATGTAGCAATGATAAAGGTAAAATAACAAAATTATATTAGTAAGATGAAAATTTGCTATATAATAAAACTATATAATCCCTAAACTGTATAAGAGGTGAAAGTAATGGCAGCAGTTAAATTGGAACAATATTTAGCCAGTATCATAGATGCGGCTAGGTCTGATACTAATGAAGTGAAAATAAAACCAGGTAACAGCAACTTTGATTTGTTTATAGCCTTTTTAGAAAATCGTAATACGGGCATTCATCGCTACCAAACAACAGGTCTGACTATTCTGTATGAGGCAAAAGGTTCAACTAAAGTGAGAATCAATAGTCAGGATTTTATGCTCAATGATGGTAATATCTTCTTTTTACAGAAAAAGAGCAATTATGAAATATTAAAACCTGGTAGTAAAGATATTTTAGTTAAACTCGAATTTGACCCCAATATAGATGTCCGGAACTTTTTCGACAATCTAACTGTAATGAACAATTATGAGAAAAAATTGCTTAAAAAAATCAATACCACTTTTGAGCAAAAAAGATTATTAGGGCTTAACGGAACCTTAATGTCAGAGTCTGCCCATCTACTTAAAAAGATAATTAATGAATATCTTAATTATGACTTGTTTACCCGCAACGCTATCATGGCAGAACTTACCTTGCTTTTCGTTTCTGCTGTTAGAAATCAGAATTTAACTTCCACTCCAGCAACAAGTCATCAGTTTGCAAAAACGGATCTGGAAAAATACATTGATGCCCATTTTACTAACATTACGCTTAATGATGCAGCCAAGCATTTTGGCTTTAATCCTAATTATTTTTCAAGTTTGGTTAAACAAAAAACTGGCAAAAGTTTTGTGGAACATGTCGATGAAAGGCGCATGCTGGAAGCACGAAGTTTACTTGCTCGTCCAGATATTTCCGTCAAAGAGATAATTACCCGTGTCGGTTATAGCGGTAAATCCTTCTTTTATAAGAAGTTCAGTGAATATTATCATGAAACACCAGTACAAATGCGTGCAGAACTATTCAGGCAGGCAAATATTAATTTGAAATAAAAAACAACCTTGAGTAAAAGGTTGTTTTTTTACATTTTTTCTAAACGTTTAATTCTGTCCGCTGTTGGTGGATGACTGTCAAACAAATGGGTAAAACTGCGTTTTTTACGCATAGGATCTTCAATATACATTCCGGCACTGCTGGGATCAGCTTTTTTCATTGGTGCAGAGCCGTCAATTTTTTCAAGCGCCGAAATTAGCCCTTGAGGATTGCGCGTTAACTCTACTGAAGAAGCATCGGCAAGGTATTCACGGTTACGTGACAACGCCATTTGCGCTAAACTAGCACAAATAGGCCCCAAAATTAAGACAAACGCTATAGCTATTACCTTAAAAATGACAACGATAGTGCCACCACTATCATGATCACTATCGCGATCATCATCAATCCACCAGATATAGCGGCTGGCGATCCCAGAAAGATAAGAAATGACACCGACTAGCACGGCAGCGATAGTAGAAACTAAAATATCGTAGTTTCTGATATGAGAAATCTCATGGCCCAAAACTCCTTCCAGTTCCTCCCGGTTCATCATATCGAGTAAACCTTGAGTAACTGCAACTGCTGAATGGTTCGGATCCCTTCCTGTCGCAAACGCATTAGGACTGGGATCATCGATAATAAATACTCGCGGCATGGGTACACGACCAACTAGTGCCATATCTTGCACAACGTGCCATAATTCAGGATTATCCTGCTCATGAACTTCTTGGGCATGATTGAGGCTCATAACCATGTTTGCTGGATTGGGCAAGACAATTAGCATGTAAATTATACTAAAAATCACGGCAATAACTAAACCTAAAATTGGTCTGTTGCTAAAAAGGTAGCCTAATCCTGCACCTACAAGTGCCAAGATAATAACAAACAATCCCATAATACCCACAGTTTTGCGCTTATTGCGGGCAATTTGTTGAAATAACATAAAACTGACCTAGTATTTAAAATTTTACTTTAGGTACTTCTTTTTCAGATTCACTGGTTTGCAAGTAGTCAACTTTCTTAAAACCATGAATGTGAGCAACAATATTGGAAGGGAAGGTTAAAAGTTTTTGATCATATAGAGCAGCAGATGAATTATAAAGCTGCCTTGAATAGGCAATTTTATTTTCAGTATTAGTCAATTCCTCTTGCAATTTCAAGAAGTTTTGATTGGCTTTAAGGTCAGGATAATTTTCTGATAATGCAAAGATGGACTTAAGCGCATCAGAAATTTGGTTAGAAACTTTTAAGGTTTGTGCATGGTCATCGCTGGGAATGTTAGTTAACTGATTTCGCAGCTGCACAACGTTTTCCAGTGTTTCTTTTTCGTGTTTGGCATATCCTTTGGTGGTTTCGACTAAATTAGGGATCAAGTCATTACGCCGCTTTAATTGGACGTCAATTTGGCTCCAGGACTCATCGGTGTAAACCTTGGCTTTTTGTAAGCCATTGTATACCGCAATATAGATTGCAATTAATAAAATAATAATAATTACAATTATCCAAGTTAAACTGTTCATAATCTTCCTCCTTATATATGTCTCTTAATTATAACTGATTAAGAGACTTTTGAGTATAAAAAAGGAGCTTATACTACCTTTCATTAGCAAAGCTTTACTAAATTGATTATTAAATTAATAAAAGTCCCCAGCCTACAACTGTCAAGACCAGCAAACCTATGAACTGCATTACAGTCCATTTTTTGAAAAATTCCCCTCTTGAAACTGTCGCATTTTGGGTAAAAGTTTTGAGCACCAGCATATTTGCCATTGAACCAATCGGTGAACCAAAGCCACCTATATTGGAACCTAAAAACAATGCTTTAGCATAAGGGGTAAATTTACCAACTAAAATGGTTGCAGGAACATTACTGATAATTTGACTTGAAATAATTGACGTGAAGTAAGTTGAAGTTTCTGAATTGATCATTGTATGGATAATGCTGACAATCATCGGAATTTGTTGAATGTCACTAATGAAAATAAAGAAACACGTGAAAGTTAATAGCAGAGCAAAATCAACCTTAAGCAAGATTCTGGGGTTTATTAATAATGCCAGGATAATTGCAACAATCAGCGGAATTACCACATTAATAACTTTAAATACGCCCAAGAAGAATAGTGCAAACACTGCTGTAGTAATGATTGTTGGTCTTAAGCTGATATTAATCTGTTTAACATCCTGCCGCGGAATTTTTTTGCGGGGGATAAAGTGAAAAATAATCAGCGTAATAACGAGTGCCATTATTAAATAGGGCAAAGACCATGAAAAAAATTGGACAGCGTTAACAGAATATTTACTAACTAAAAAGATGTTATGAGGGTTACCCCAAGGAGTAAAGGCAGCCCCAATGTTTGCACCCATACCGATTAAAGTAACGGGTAAAATCTGGGGTAAATCACATCTCTTAGCAATATTCAAGTATAGGGGAATCAATGTAAGCGCTGTTATGTCATTGCCCAAAAACATCCCCGCGATAATTGCTAAAGCCGTAAATAAAATATTTAGTTTTTGCATATTATCAGCAATACTGGTCAGTTTATACGCGAGCACATCAAGGACGTGTAAGTAGGCGTATATTTGAATAATGATTAGCATCGCGGCGACTGAAAAGATTGTATGTAAGTTAATGTCTTCAAACCGCGGTCTAGCAAAAAAAAGACTGATAATCGTTATTACAAAAGTAATCTGCAGGATTTTATCGCTAAAAACCTTTTTCAAGACGGTCATAAAATGTCCCCTTTCACAAGTTATAATCATCTGTAATCGCTATATACATTTTGACCTTTTTTTCCCTTATTAGCAATAATAATTTTTTAGATTAAGGGATACTTTTACTATAAACATAATTTTTGACACTATAACTTAATATATCCTATACTTGAGAAAATTGCTAAGGATTAGGAGGAAATATTAAAATGAGTAATTCCGAAACAGTTAAAATGAACGTTAAATCAGGTGCTGCTGATAAAATTAAAAAGAGTGTAAAAGAGGGGCAAGTTGTTTTATTATCGTTAAACGACGGCTCTAATAAATACTCTAATATTGCTGGCAGTTGTGCTGCCGGAACCCGTTTTCAATTTGTGGTCTTGGATAAGCAAGATCCAGACTTTTCAATTAAAGTTGAAAATAATGCGGGCTTTGACTTATACACCAGTCCTGCAGAAATGCAATATTTAGGCAATAACTTGGTAGTTGATGAAAAGAATGCAGCAATCAGCTTAGCTGACGACAGTGGCGTGATTGATGCTGCTATGACCGTTAGTGAAAATAATTAGTGTGATAAACTGATAATATTTAGTAAATATTATCAGATTTTAAGCGGTTCCAAAGGAACCGTTTTTTGATATTAAAAATCACAGTAAAATGATCTAGTACGAGCAAATCTTGCTTCATTATAGCTTAAGTGGTAAACTATATGAGATTTTCGAAAATCTGAAAGGAAGTATAGTACTATGCGTAAAGGTGAGAATTACAACACCGGTTGTGAACCAAACCAAAGACCTAAGAACAAGAAAAACGGCAAGAAACGTGTTGCGCACGTGGCAGCAGTTGTTGCTTTCTTGAACAAGGCTAAAGCAGACGAAAACAAATAGTTCGTTTTTAATTAAGACTAAAAGGTGGATGACATTACGTCCACCTTTTTTTATTATCTTAAATTGAGTAGAATTGAGTTAAATATTAATGTCTTATTTTAAGGAGAACATTCAAAAGTGAAGTTTCAATGCAGTGCGTGCGGTTTGCGTATCAATGCCAAACATTTTAAACAAGCAGGTTTGATTAATCCCAAGTTAACCAGTATCTGTGATCTGTGCATTCAAAGAGGAAAAGTGCCGGAGAATTTTGCCAATAGCGCAGTTAAAGTTTTCGCGCAATGCCTGCTGTTTACCTTTGTAGGTAAGGATGAAGACAGTGGCAATCCTTCTTTTTTGGTAGCTAAAAATGACCTGCGCAAGCGCTATGAAGCTTTTATTCAGGATTATGACGGCAATGAATTAGCCCAGCAGCAACTATCAACACATGATTTTAACCAGGCCGTAATTGACAGCGAGACGGGTCAAACTGACTTTGTGCCCAGCAGCGAGTTTACTTTTGCCGAAAACCTAAGTAAATTAGGCTTAAACGTCGACTTTAAGCTCAATGAAGTGGATTATATTGACCGTGAGCGTATTCGGGCCAAGTACCATTACCGCTGCCAATATTGCGGCAGGCGCGGCCGCAGCGTCGATCACAAAGATCCAGTTTCACTGTCACATAATAATGATTTTGACAACCTGATTTTATCTTGCACGGAATGCAACCGTATTAAGTCCAACATGCCCTATAAATTATTTGTCAGTTTGAATAATGAAATTCCTGAAGTTAACCAAAAACTGGTCAAATATGAAGACGCTCTTGCTACATTGAAGGGTGAATTTGAGGAAAGACGCCGCGAATTAGCCGCTAAAATGCACCTGAAAGGCGTTGTTAATGATCCTGAACTTGACCAGATTCGTAAGCAAAACAAAAAATTGCAGGATGCAATTGATAGCTTGGAGAGCGATTATACTGACTTGCGTTCTTTACGCGAGCAGCACTTTATGACTGGCTGGAAACTGGCGCAAGTAAACGCAAAAGAAGATATTATTTAGTTTTTAAAAGGCTTACAATGAAATTAAGAGCAAAAGGAGGTCAGAAAATGAAGTCAACTAAATTCAAGCAAAATATTTTAACAAAAATAGGCATCAGTATGGCTGCCGCAGTACTAGGCATGATGAATGGCGTTAATCTGGTGCAGAATGTTGTGGCAGCTTCTGCAGCACCTGCTGCTAAAGATCAAACTGCAAAAAAAGCACTGGCTGCAACCAGCACTAGCAATAATCAGCTAGGCTTTTGGACTGGAACGGATGGCAGCTGCACTTGGCAATATGATGTCCTTACTAATACGCTGACTATTAGTGGTGCTAAAGGAGCACAATTGTCAAGCACACCTTTTACTAAAGAATTCAAATGGGCTGGAAGTATTGAACATATCGTTTTTGAAAGTCCGTTTAAGTTGTCTGCAAATTCAAAAGAAAAATTTGCTAATTTGAGATATTTGTCTGATATTAAGGGTTTAGAGAACGCTGATACCAGTGAGGTAACCGATATGTCTGGTTTATTTGCCGGTGATATGAACCTTAATAGCTTAGATATTAGTAAATTTGATACCGGTAAAGTTACAGATATGAGTAACATGTTCTTTAAATTAGGTATGGATAATGCTACTGCTACAGCAATAGATTTGAGTAAATTGAATACCGCAAATGTAACCACTATGAACAGCATGTTTGCGGCGGCCAATTTTAAAAAGCTGGATTTAAAAAACTTTAATACTAGCAAAGTAACCGATATGGCAAATATGTTTTCTAGTACCAAGGTAGAAACGATCAATGTAGATAGCTTTGATACCAGTAAAGTACAAAATATGAGCGGAATGTTCAATAATTGCCTGATTAAACAGCTCGACTGCTCAGGCTTTAATACCAAAAACGTAACGGACATGAGCAATATGTTTTCTCATAGTATGGACATAACAACTCTAAACTTGAGCAATTTTAATACTAGTAATGTTCAAAATATGAAAGCTATGTTTTTTGGAGATTCCAATTTGACCAGTTTGGATTTGAGTAATTTTGATACTAGTAAAGTAACTAATATGTCAGGTATGTTTTCAAACGATACAGCATTAAAACAACTTAATTTAACGGGCTGGAATACTGCCAATGTTACTGATATGAGCACTATGTTTGCACGATTAAAAAATATGGTTAGCTTGGATATTAAGCACTTTAATACCAGCAAGGTAACTGATATGTTTGGCATGTTTGAGGGTGCTGAAAATTTAATTGATTTTGATATTAGTAATTTTGATACCAGCAAGGTCACTCGCACCAGCTATATGTTTTCTGGTATGAAAAAAATTACCAGCTTAGATTTAAGCCATTTTAATACTAAGTCCAATAAAAATTTGTCTGAAATGTTTAGTGATGATGACAACTTAAAGACGGTTAATTTGAAAGGCTGGAATACCAAACGGGTCAGGAGTATGAGTCGCATGTTTAAAAACGACCCGCAGCTGGTCAATATTAATTTAAGTCATCTTAAAACTAATAGTCTCACTGAAGCTTATGAGATGTTTAAAAATGATCGGAGTCTCAAAACTGTTGATTTACATAATTGGAACACCCGTAAATTAACTGAAGTAAGTGAGATGTTTGCTCAATGTCCTAATCTGACTAAAGTTAATTTACATGGCTGGCACATGCCTAAACTGATTGATGCGACTGATATGTTTATGCAGGACAAGAAATTAGCAGGGGTTGATCTGACTAATTTTAATATTCATAACAGCAGGATTTTAAATCAGGCAGGCAATCCTAAAGGATTTGCTGTGAAGCTGGGCCATTACCGTTTGCGTAAAAGTTCAGGTGTAGGTCAAGGATTTAAGCACATTCAAGCTGTAGGCAAAGGAACAATTAGAAATCCTAAAGGCAAAAAATATACTGCAAAGCAATTATTCAAGCTGTATAATCATTCTGCCAAAAAGAGCCCTAAAGAAACCTATGTCATGTATAACGGTAAAAAACCACAGTTACCAAAATCATTTCATTTTTGATCTTAAGTAAAATAAAAGGATTAGCTCATTGATATGATCCTCGAAATTATCTTAATTTGGGGGTCATATCACATTTTAGAACTAATCCTTTTTTGTTTGTCTTTCTAGTAAGCTTTAGGCGAATTCAGGGAAGTTTAAAGTTTTTATCTGTTTTTTAGTGGTTTTTAACAGCCAGATTGCCTGATCTACTTGTGCCAGCGTCGCTTTGCTCGACCGTAAGACAACAGCAGCATTAGCTAAAGCATAGTCATAGCTCTGCATAAGTCCATCATAATGGACACTCTCGTTAATAGTTTGCTGTCCAGAAACAAAGTCTTTCTGGAGCTTCACTTTATCGCTGTCGGTTGCTACTTTTTGTTTCTGCTCGGCTGCTAACGAAGTGTTTACAGGAGAAAGTTTTATACCCCAGCTAAATTTCACATCACTTGCTTTGACGAAACTGTTAGCTGCTATTATTTTTTCACTGGTGGTGAGAATGGTTGGCCCATATTTTTTGTCAGTCGCCCGGGCCTTCAATTGTGTGCCATCATTATTGATAAGGGCTTTTCTATCTAAATTGTTACTCAGAAGGTGGTAATACAACTCAGCTTTGTTTGTAGCCGCATTCCAAATATAGAATAAGCCGTCAACATTAAAGTTAGACTGCTTTGCAGTGTTAAAACTAATTCCAACGGGTTTTCCTGTGGCGTCATAAAGCTTAACGTTTGCAGTAGTCTTTGCAGTAACAAAACTATAGGTTAAATCAGAGTAGTCAGTCGTTGGTAAGTAATTTCTCAGGTTGATACAGTTTTCATCTATGTATTCATTATGATGATTATGCAGGCGGAAAATATAGCCTTCAAAATCTTCTGCCCAAGGTTCAACGGCTAAATCAACTTTTATTTTCTGCCCCTTTTTTAAAATATGTTTGGTTTTCATTTCGTTTAAAGTCTGAGTGGCTGTCTTTTTAAGAACGGTGGCCGTTGTAACCCCATTGTAAGTTAAAGGATAACCATCTAAACTTGCCACATTATAGGCTTTGACATAGCGATTTTTACCAATGGCATAATAGTTTTTCCCTTTAATTTTTGTGAGTGGCAGATAGAAAATATGCTCATCGTTATCTGATTTAAAGTATTTACTATAATAGTATTTTGGTCTTGACTTAACTTGTTTAACTTTGCCTTGATATTTAACGATAGCTCGCTTAGGTAAAGTGTGGCCACTCTTGTTACCGGCTTTAGTATAAACAGCTGATTTTTGTAATAAAACTAATTTGCCCTTTTTACTGTTTTTACCGTTAACTTCCTTGACATCTGCGGCATTAATGTAGCAACCTTTACCAATATTATAGAATTTTTGGCCCTTAATTCTTTTAGTGCCATAGTATTTCATAACATCTGCATTAAAGCTATAGATATACTTATAACCACTGGCATCATCTTCCGCATATGGCAGATCGTTATTCTTGTTTTTAATTTTATGACCATATTTATTATAAAGATGGGCACCATAGATTAAAGTAATTTTACCCTTTGCGGTCTTTTTACTGCTTTTAGCAGCCACTACTGTTTGTATTTGATTGCAATTTGCTACAAGTGGAGTCGCGACCAGTGCTAAAATAGCCAAGCTAATTCCAATTCTTTTTGTCAGCTTCATAATTCACCCTCACTATCTCTACTACTTTCTGTTAAATTTATTATAACCTAATATACTTGTGGTAACACATGGCTTAAAGTGAAATGACATAAGTCTGACAAAGTTTAACTTAAGTTTTAAATTATTAATTAGATTTAAGCAAAATGCCCTTATAATAATGGTAAGAGAAAAGAGGTCACAAGATGAAGTTACCAAATTTAATCAAGTTTAAAAAAACTGGGATAGGTATTGCAACAATGGCATTAGGTTTAGTCGTAACGGTGCAAACTAACTTAAATGTAGCTGCAGCAGCAACTCCTACTGTTGTCCCAATTAGTGCGACAGGTTTGCCATCTGATGCCGGTCTTTGGACTGGCACTGATGGCAGCTGTACGTGGAAATACGATGTTATTAGTAGAACTTTGCGGATTAGTGGCCCGCAAAAGAGCAGTCAATTATCCAGCACACCATTTTTAAAGCAGTTTAAATGGTCTGGTAATATTGAGCATATTGTGTTTGAAACGCCGGTTCAAATGGCTCCGAATTCGGCAGAAAAGTTTGCCGGTCTTGAGTATTTGGAGGATATTACAGGTCTCGACAAAGTTGATACTAGTCAAGTGACAAATATGGCTTTGCTTTTTACTAATGACAAAGCTCTAACTAAAGCTGATGTTAGTCACTTTGACACCAGCCAAGTGACTAACATGGAACGAATGTTTGACAACACAGCCTTAACAGAAGTAGATTTGAGCAGTTTTAATACCAGCAAAGTCACAAATATGAGCGGTATGTTTAGAAACAGTCCGATGCGACGTCTTAATCTGAGTAGTTTTGCTACCAGCCGAGTGACCAATATGGCAGAGATGTTTGCGGATAGCGATGTGGCAGAACTTAATCTGGCTAATTTTGATACTAGTAATGTCACTAACATGGCTGGTATGTTTGCTGGAATAAAAGTTCCTGAACTAAATCTTAAGCACTTTGATACCAGAAAAGTTAATAATATGTCTAGGATGTTTTCCAGTACCCAAAATTTGTCAAGTCTTGATCTGAGTAATTTTGCTACCAGTCAAGTGACTAATATGGCGGAAATGTTTTCGGGCAGTAAAGTTATTCACTTAAACTTGGCTAATTGGGACACCAAAAAAGTCACCAGTATGAAAAATATGTTTCAAGGGTGTTCTAACTTAACTAAACTTGACTTAAGTGGCTTTAATACTGGTAATGTTACAGATATGTCGGGTATGTTTGCAAAATTCGCTCACTTGGATCAGCTAAATTTCAGTCACTTTGATACGAGTAAAGTTAAAGATATGAGAGAAATGTTCGCATGCAATCCGACTGTTGCTAGTTTGGATTTAAGTAGTTTTGATACCAGTAGCGTTACTAATATGATCTCGCTGTTTTCTGGAGACAGTTCTTTGGTTAAACTCAATTTAACGGGTTGGAACACCAAGAACGTACGCTGGATGAATTCAATGTTCAGTGGCGACAGCAGTCTAAAAGAGGTTGACTTAAGTCACTTTAATACTGCCAACGTTACTGATATGCTTAGGATGTTTAAGGGTGCGAAAAGTCTTGAGCAGCTTGACCTGCATACTTGGGATACACGCCAGGTTACCAGGGTCAGCCAAATGTTTATGGACTGTGATAATCTTGTTTTTGTTGATTTGCGTGGCTGGCAGTTACCAAAAATGTATGATTCAACGGAAATGTTTACTAATGATCAGAAGCTCGCTGGAGTTGATTTAAGCCATTTTAATATTCATAATAGTCAGATTTTGAAAAATGCTGGTAATCCTAAAGGCTTTGTTGTCAAGCTTGGGCATTACCGCTTACGTAAGAGTTCGGGAGTAGGCAAAGGCTTTAAACATATCCAAGCTGTTGGCAAAGGGACAATTAGAAAGCCGAAAGGCAAAAAATATACTGCAAAACAATTGCTAAAACTGTATAACCATTCGGCTAAAAAGAGTCCTAAAGAAACCTATGTCATGTATAATGGCAAAAAGCCGCAGCTGCCTAAAGGGTTCAAGCTTAAATAGATAAGAAAAAAAGGCTAGTTCGTTTTTAATTACGAATTAGTCTTTTTGTTTATGTTAAAAAATTAATCACCCTGAGGGACAGACATAGTTGTCAGCTGCTCCTTTGCCGTTTTAACGTACCAGACAGCTTCATCTACCTGAGCGATAGTTGCTTTATCAGATCTTAACATAGCAGAAGCATTTCTTAAAGCACAATCATAATTAGACATAAGATCATCATAAGCACTATTTTTTGCTAGATCTTTTCCTTCATTAAAAAGTGTGAGCAGTTCCTGTTTGTCAGCTCCTGTAGCAATCTTTTGCCCATTTTCAGCCTGCTCAATCGTATTCAGAGCTTTTAGCTTTAACCCGCTAACGTATTTCACATCGTTTACTTTAATAAAGTTATTGCCATAAATTAGTGCTTGCTTTTTTGCAGGGTAAGTTGGCCCTGAATTTGGTGCTGGTATTGGCTGGCTGTCACCAATCACACTCTCGTTGCTGTAATTTAGGCAATGATAAAACAGTTCCGCCTTGTTTTCCTCGGGTACCCAGAGATACATTAAGCCATCAACTGTAAGATTACTGTATTGCGGCTTTATGATGCGTTTACCAATTGCCTTGCCAGATGTGTCATAAAGTTCAACACTATTATCTGCTAGTGGAGTGATATAGGTGTAAACCAAGTCACTATAATCAATAATAGGCAGATTCCTTTTCAGCTTAACATTGTCCTCATCAACATATTCATCTGGGTAATCATGTAATCTGTATATATAGCCCTCGAAGCCATCACTTTCATAAGGAATAACAGTTAAATCAAGTTTAATCTTTTGTCCTTTTTTGAGTTTCCGCTTTGCGGCAGAAAAATTTATTGTTGTAGTATAAGTTCTTTTAGTAACTGTGGCATTTACAGTGCCGTTGTAACGAGCAATGTGACCATTAATGTAACCGACATTGGCTGCCTTGATGTAGCGATTATGCCCTAAAGAATAATAATATTTCCCTTTAATTTTGTGAGTAGGTATGTATCGGGGTTTGAAGTATCTGTCTATATCTTTAAGATAGTAAAAATATTTGGGTGTTTTAATAGCAGTCTTAGCTTTTCCTTGATACTTGACAATTGCATTAGTTCTTAATTTCTTACCGGTTGCTTTGCCAGTCTTGGTGTAAATCAGTGAATTGTGATTGATAGTCAATTTACCTTGTGTGATATTGCGCCCATTGACTTTTAAAACATTAGCACTATTAATGTAATAGTTATGCCCTAAGTGGTAAAATTTTTGTCCGTTAATTTTTTTAGTGCCGTAGTAGGGATAGCTGGTTCTACTGTCATCATCATAAACTATCATTTCTGTAGTCAAATAGCCCTTGGGATCAGCATTAAAGCCGTTAGGAATGTTATAGCTATGTGTACTCTGATTTTGCTTCAATTTTATTTTATGGCCTGACGGGTTGTAAACATAATCACTCTCAAGCAGTGTGACTTTTCCTTTGGCTTTCTGAGCTGCTTCTACTGTTTGGGGGTTAGCGGTATATGGCAAAAATAGAGTGGTGGATAGAGCCAGGGCTGTTAAGCCAATGCCAACTTTTTTGAAAAATTTCATTTTATGACCTCGCAAAAAATTACTTATGTTAATATCATTGTACCCTAAACTGCTACTTAAAATTGTTTTATTATATAAATTGTTAGAACTTTTGTCTGGTTTACAATATTTTGGCAAGGGTAAACTAATTTTCAAATTAAGCAATAAAAATAGAGCTAATCCACCATAAAAGTGGACTAACTCCATTTTTTAATTTAACTCCATTCAGCGAAGTTTAAAGTACTTAATTGAATTTTGGTTGTGTCAAGTAGCCAAAGTGCCTGTTTTACTTGAGCAATCGTGGCTTTTGGAGATTGTAAAACAGAAGAAGCAATCATCAAAGCATTATTAAAATTACTTACTGCACTTTGTTGCTCACACTTAACATTCTTGTTATTCTTATTTTCCTCAAATTTTTTTTGCAATTCTTGCTTATCCTTATCTGTTGCTACTTTCTGCTCGCTTTCAGCGTCTTTGGCAGTATTGAGAGGGGTAAGTTTAATTCCACCGGCAAAAGTAACATCACTAGCTTTGACAAAACTGTTAGTATAGCGAATCTTATCTTCTGTCGATTCAATTAGTTTATTGTTTTTGTCAAGCTCTGGTTTTTTAAGATCAGTGCCGTCGTTATTAACGAAATAGCTTCTGTCTGTTCTGTAGGTTAAAAAGTGGTAAAACAATTCTGCTTTCTTTTCACTAGGTACCCATAAGTAATAAAGACCATCAACGGTCAAGGGGCTTTGATTACGATTCCTGTAACTGATGCCTGTTGTAGTGCCGTCAAAATTATAGAATTTAGTATTTGTCGTCGTATTAGGCTTTACATAGGTGAATGTAAGCTCATCGTAACTTGATGTTGGCAAATAGTTTCTTAATTTAATGTAACCTTGACCAACATATTCGTTAGGATAATCGTGCAGGCGATAAATATAGCCTTCAAAGTCTTCTGCCCAAGGTTGAACCGCTAAATCAACTTTAATTTCTTGACCCTTTTTGAGAACGTGCTTAGTAGAATCATTGGTTAAAGTTTGAGTTGTCGTCTTTTTAAGAACAGTAGCATAGGTAACGCCATTGTACATAAGGGGATACCCATCTATACTATCAACGTTATTTGCTCTAATATAACGATTTTTCCCTATTGCATAACAGTCTTTACCATTAACAGTTGCTGTCGGCAAGTAATAAAAAGTTGCCTTTTGCTCAGAAACGTTAAATTTTGCAAAGTAATATTTTTGATTAGATTGGGTTTGCTTAACTTGGTCCTGATAGTTAACGACTGATTTAACTGGTAGAGTCTTGCCTTTTAGTTTACCTGTTTTAGTATAGATCGCAGATCTGTGATTCAAAACCAGCTTACCAGTCTTAGAGCTTTTACCGTTAACGTTATTAACATCACCGTCATTAATATATTCTCCTTGACCAATTTTATAGTATTTTTGCCCATTAATCATTATTGTCCCGTAATAATCTAAGGAGTCGACATCAAAAGAAGAAACATAGCAGAAACCATTAACGTCTGGTTCAATTACAGAATAATTCCCGTTTTTTCTTGCTTTAAGTCTTTGACCATATTGATTATATACGGGTGCGTCATTGACTAAAGTAATTCTGTTTTTAGCTAGTTTTTGTGCTTTTGGCGCAGCTTGCACTGTTTGAATATGATTTAGACTTGGCAGCAGCGGACTAATTGTCAACACTGTTGCGGCTAAGCCAATACCAATTTTCTTGAAAAATTTCATAACTTCACCTCATAATATACAAATTCTTTACTTATATCATTGTACCGCAAACTAGTTAATAAATTTATCTCAAACAAGCGTTCGATTATTTTTGCTTGCTAACAAATGCTTGTATAATTAGGTTAGTAATTGTCTGAAAGTAAATAAAAAGAAGATGACATGATGAAGCAAGAATCTTTATTTGCAAATAGTGGACAAAATGAACCATTGGCTAACCGTGTACGCCCCCAAAACCTAGCTCAGTTTGTAGGGCAAGAACAGCTGCTGGGACCGGGGAAAATATTGCGGGAAATCATTGATAATGACCAAGTTTCTTCAATGATTTTTTGGGGACCACCTGGAGTCGGCAAAACGACTTTGGCGGAAATAATTGCCCGGCAGAGTAAGGCGAGTTTTTTCAACTTTAGTGCAGTTGACAGCAGTATTACTAAAATCCGCAAGATTATGAAGCAGGCTGAAGCAGAACACGAAGTAGGACAAAAAACACTGGTATTTGTAGATGAAATCCATCGTTTTAATAAAGCACAACAAGATGCTTTTTTGCCTTACGTTGAACGCGGCAGTATCACGTTAATTGGTGCCACGACCGAAAATCCTTCTTTTGAGGTTAATTCAGCGCTGCTTTCGCGCTGCAAGGTTTTTGTCTTAAAACCGCTTGAAGTCAAAGACATCATTAAGCTATTGCAAAATGCTTTGCACAACCCTAACGGTTTTGGCAAGCTAACCGTTAAAATCAGTTCGCAAGAGATTAAAGCCATTGCCAAATTTGCCAATGGTGATGCCCGGACGGCTTTAAACACGCTGGAAATGGCAGTTTTAAACGGCAACAAAAATGGTAATACGATCGCTGTGACCATGGACAATTTGGGACAATTAATCACGCAAAAGTCAGTCTTGTATGATAAAGACGGGGAAGAACACTACAATATTATTTCTGCTTTACATAAATCAATGCGTAACAGCGATGTAGATGCAGCAATCTATTGGTTGTCGCGGATGCTTGAAGGGGGAGAAGATCCACTTTATATTGCACGTAGACTAGTACGCTTTGCCAGTGAAGATATTGGCTTGGCAGATACTAATGCACTGAATGTGGCGGTCAACGTCTTTCAGGCTTGTCAATTTATAGGGATGCCGGAATGTGATGTGCATTTGACTGAAGCAGTGATTTATTTGTCGCTTGCGCCAAAGTCAAATGCAGTTTATAAAGCTAGATTAGCCGCTGAAGAAGATGTTAAGAAGACGATAGATGAACCAGTGCCTTTGCAAATTCGCAACGCCCCGACTAAGTTGATGAAAGATTTGGGCTATGGTAAAGGTTACCAGCTGGCACATTATGCTAAAGACAAGTTAACGACAATGAAAACTATGCCGCCAAGCTTGGCAGGCCACGAATATTATCTGCCAACCTCGCAAGGTCATGAAGACCGCTTTAAAAAGAGGCTGGAACAGATTAAAGAATGGCACAAAGAACACGATAAATAGCCTGAAATTGTTCCTAAAGTCTGGTTTCATTAGTTAGATTATAATGTGGCACTTCTATTCAAGTGCCAACTAAAGACAGGCAAACCACAATTTGAATGGTTTGCCTGTTTGCTATGAATTCGAATTTGTCCTAATTTTGGGATTAACAGCAGAAGTGAAAGTCACAGCTTTTTAATTTACATAAGTTACAAAAGGTTACTTTAGTTTGATAAAGTTATTAATTTCACAAATAAGTAGTATTATCAATGTGAAAAGAATAACTAATAGGAGGAAATAAAATGAATATTGCGCAAGCAATCAAAGTAACTTTTTCGAATGTTGCGATTGTCAGTTCAATAACGTCAACAATTTTCATTATTCTATTGGGCTTTTACCTGCGTAAACGCGGTATTTTTACCGAAAAGTTTGGTAAAATATTGTCCAAAATAGTTTTGACAGTTGCGTTACCAGCATTGGCTTTTAACTCATTCATGCAACCAATTAGCAATGAAACTTTATCACAAGGGATGAATGTTTTAATCTGGGGAATTGTAATTTATATCATTTTGATATTCTTGACCCCGTTGTCTTATGTTAAATACCCTAAAGATAAAAGAGATGTTTTGGCAGTACTAACCACATTTGGTTCAACTACTTTCTTTGGTATTCCAATTGTAGGGGCTGTTTTCGGTCCTAAGGGTATCATGTACAGCTCTATCTTTAACATTGGTTACCGAATCTTTTTATATTCATATGCGTATATCAAGATGTCCGGACTCAAGATGAAGGCCAGCAACTTAAAGAAGATGTTTGTTAACCCAGTCGTAATTGCAACATTCTTGGGTCTGATTTTATGGTTGTGCCAAAATTACGTACCTCAAGTAGCTGTTAAACAAGCAGTTAACGGTGTAATTAATGCCAATGCACCAATAGTTCACGTTGCGTTTTATCGTATTGACCAAACCGCAATTTGGCTATATAAACCAATGCAATATTTAGCAAATCTGGCTTCACCTCTTGCTTGGTTATCAATCGGTTCTACTTTAGGCTCAACTTCATTCAAAGAAGCTGCTGCTAACAAGACTTCATGGTACTACAGTTTTAACAAGGTTATATTAGTGCCAATCTTGAACTTACTGCTCCTAGTTATTTTATCTGTAACTAATATTTTACCTGTTAGCTACATTGCATTAGGAACAATTATCATCATGATGGCTACACCAACTGCAGCTGTTGCATCATCTTATGCAATCAGTTTTGACCGTGAGCCGGTGTTATCTTCTGATGCATCATTTATTTCAACAATTATGGCAGTTATTGCCATGCCAATATGGATCGCTTTTCTGGGCGTTCTCAGTCAAATTGGTATATTTCATTAATTAGGAGGGAAATTTTAAAATGTTTAAAATAGTAGCCTATGGCGTTCGCGAAAATGAAGTTGATTATTTTAAAAAATTAAATAAATATAATTATGAATTGCAGCTGGAATCCGACATGTTAACTCATGATAATGTTGAAACAGCTAAGGGAGCAGATGCAGTTTTACTCAGAGCCAACTGTGTAGGTGATGCAACCAACTTAGCCAAATTCAACGAGTGGGGCATTAAATATGTTTTCACGAGAACAGTAGGATATAACCATATTGATCTTAAGGCCGCTAAGAAATACGATATGAAAGTTGCCCGCGTTCCTGCTTATTCACCATACGCAGTGGCTGAATTAGCTATGACTTTAGGGATGATGCTCTTTAGACATACCGCCTTAGCTACCACCTTGACTAATAAGGGAGATTTTTCAGTTTCGACTGCCACTTTTTCAGGGGAAGTTCATTCAAGTACAGTAGGTATCATTGGTACTGGTAGAATTGGAGCTACGGAAGCACAACTGTATCATGGCATGGGGACCAATGTTTTGGGCTATGATCCTTATCCGAGTGATTTTGCCAAACAATACGTAAAGTTTGTAAGTCAAGACGAATTACTAGCTCAATCAGACATTGTTTCAATTCATGTACCGTATTTCCCAGGGCAAAATGATAATTTGATAGATGAAGCTTTTCTAGGTAAAATGAAGAACAATGCGGTTCTGGTCAATACTGCCAGATCACAACTGGCAGATTATCCTGCTGTAATTAAGGCGATTAAGGATGGTCAAATTGCCGGCTTTGCCAGCGATGTTCTGCCTGATGAAGCAGAAGTTTTGGGTCATAATTATAATGGCAATATCACTAATGATTTAACCAGACAATTAACAGAATTATATCCTAAAGTTTTATTAACTCCTCATATTGGTTCATATACCAGTCCTGCTTTAACAGACATGATTAATGTCAGTTATGAGAACTTCCACCAAGTATTAGAGACTGGTCATACTGATAATGATGTGAAACTTGACTAAAGTTTATCTAATAAAAAACAAGCTACGACAATAGCTTGTTTTTTTATTTATTCAATTTGTATATTTTAATTGGCCGACCAACCTTTAAATAGTGCACTTTAGCTGAAAGCTTGCCGGTTCTTTCCAGATAGTCCAAATATTTTTTGGTAGTAATGCGTGATAACTTTGATTGTCGTGCAACATCTTGATTGGAAAATTCACCAGCAAGTTGGGAAATAGCAGTTTTAATTTTGGTTAAGGAAAAATCTGAAAGTCCTTTAGGCAACCCGGTCTCATCATTTAAGTTATTCATATCTTGGGTAATAAAAATATGATCAAGTTCACCTTGTGACACCGTGTTGTTTTTTTGCAATACTTCGTTATATTTTAAAAAATGTTCAATTGCCTCTTTAAAACGTTTAAAAGAAAAAGGTTTGAGCAAGTAGTCCAAAACACCATATTTTAAAGCCATATTGATGTTGGTACTGTCTTTGGCGGCAGAAAGCATAATGACATTGGGATGGAGATTATGCTGAATAAATTGTTCCAGTAATTCGGTGCCAGAAGTTTTAGGAAGGTAAACATCAAGCAGAATCAGATTAGGGTTGATTTTTTTAGTAATTGCTAGTGCCTTTTTGGCAGTAGCAGTTTGATATACAGTCAGGTTTTCCGGCTTAATAATTCTCATTAAATATTGTTTGTTAATCGAGCTGACCATCGGGTCATCTTCAACTATTAAAATTGTTAACATTTTATTCCTTTTCGTTTTTTTCCTGCAAAGGCAATTCTATATAAAAATTGCTACCATGAGGTTTACAAGATGAAACTTCAAGATGGCCACTATAGGATTTAATGATTTGCTGCACCAGAATAAGTCCATAGCCGTGATCCTTGCCCTTAGTTGAATACTTCTGTTTAAATAAATGCTTTTTAACTGCGCTCGCAATGCCAGTACCAGTATCAGCAACTTCAATAATTAAGACTGAGCTTTCACTATCGAAATTAATTGCCAAGGTGATTTTGCCGCTATCTTTAATTGCTGCAAGCGAATTATCAATGAGGTTGCCCAGTATTTTAATCAGGTCTAAATTTAATTGCTCAGTTACAACCTTTTGCGGTAAATTGGAGTCTGGCGTAATTTCCAAGTTGACTCTTTGCTCTTGCGCCTGGTTCATTTTTCCAGTTAAAAAACCAACAAGCGCAGGGGATTCGAGCTGTTTATTCAGTTGACCAAATTCTTGCTGGTAATTTTGGTTTATTTTTGCAATGAATGAATTAACTTGATCATACTGCTTTAATTCAATCATGCCGTAAATTGCCTGCAATTTATTTAAAAATTCGTGTGACTGTGCCCTTAGTGACTGAATGTATTGTTGGCTGCCGGCAAGCTGTTCGGATAACTTCTGGTATTTGGACTGATCCTGCAGTAGAGCTACTTGACCAAAAATCTGCTTATGGTATACCAGCTGGCTGACCGAAACAATATATTCTTTAGCATTGATCAAGACAAGTTCATTTGTCTTAGGTAATTGTTGGCTGTCTGCAAATAATAAATCAATTAGATTTTTATCCAGGGCTTTTCCCACCATTAAGGAAGGGAAAGATTTTTTAGCCAAATAATTAGCAGTAATTAAAATTTTGTGATTATTTACAACAATAAGCGCTTCATCAATACTGTCATTAATAGCATATAATTCTGTGAGCTTAAATGCAATTTCGTTTGGTTCCATATCAAACAGCGTTTTTTTAATGCGTCTTGATATTAATAAAGCCAGCAGTATGCCAATTATTAATGAAACTAGAGAGCCAATTACAACTGATCTTTGGGCGACTCGAATAACTTTATTAATTGATTTGTCAGTGAGACCAACACAAACTATTCCGATTTGCTGCTTGTGTGCAAAAATTGGGCGGAAAATCCGGTAGCCAGTTCCCAAAACACCCATACGGTGAGAATAATGCGCCTTACCAGAGCTTGATTTTTGAGCATCAGAAGGCGAACTGAATTTTTTGCCGATATGATTCTCAGAAGGATGGGAATAGCGGACGTAATTATTGTCAAGTACCACAATAAAGTCTACTTTAGTTTCTTTTTTAACTTGTTCGGCATATTTTTGGATCGGGTTATATGTTGTGGGTTTGACTTTTTTTCTTAAAGCAATTTGTACCTGCTCATTATTGGCCACAATTTTAGACACACTATTAATTTCTTCTTTGATGATTTGTTTTTGATTTTGCGCTACTTTGTATGAGGTGATGGTTCCAGCAGTTAGAATAAAAACAATGGTGGTAAAGAAAACCAGAAAAATAGTTTTTGTTTGCAGCGTAAAACGTGTTTTTTTAAACATATATCTGCCTTTGATATTGGATAACTTAATATCTCTTTCATACAGCTGAGACCCCTTAATTATTATTAGAATAATATTTTTGATAAAATCACATTTTACTTATACTATAAAATATGATAAAATGATTAAAATAAATTAGAAGAGAAAGGCTGTGGGAAATGAGATGAAAATGAAATTAGCAAGAGTTGCTTTACTGTGGTTGTGTATAATTGAAATGGAGGCTTTTTTCTCCAATAAGCCGAATTATAACTTAATATGGTCAATTAGTGCATTCATCATAACAATAATTGCTACGGCTTGCTTTGAAGTAAAAGAAGAAACATTTACTAAGCAAGTCGAAAATGATTTATTTTATTTTATGGCATTGCAAGGTGCACCTATTAGTTTTGAAACTTTATATTTGTTGAATATGACAGATGAACAAGAAGATCACCCATTATTGATACTCTTAATTATTGTATTAAATCTAATCTGTGTGATTTTATTTGACTATTTAATTAATCGGGCTAAATTTTACCAAGCTGAAAGTAAAAATGAATAAAATTTAACAAGATTTGAGTACCAGGCAACTATACTGCTTGGTATTTTTTCTAGCATAAAGTACGTAAGACTATTTGATAGTCCCTGGCTTTATTTCTGGCTTATTCGAAAACTTTTCAATACTAATCAGCTTTTTCTTTAGTTTAGAGTGAAACAAGTATGAACCTTTATTTGATAAAAAAGCGACACCATTCTCTTTACCATTATTTGCTTTTAAGCTAAACACACTGTCACTTATGCGTTTATATGTGCCTCTTTCAAATTGATGTCCGTCGACATTTATAGCATATTCGGGGTCCAAACCAAACGAAATTTCCACATGAGGATTGGAAGGATTTAGTGGCATTGCATTATTAGTAAAACCCCCAAATACAGTGGGCGGGTTTCTAGTATCATAGAGCAAAAAGCCTAAAGTGATAATAAATAAGAATCCAAAAATGTAGGTAGTAATTTTGTAACCATTTTTCTTCATGAGTTTTTCTCCGATGGTGAGGTAAAAGTAGAGGGTTTTCTAATAGCGTAATGCTTGTTGACTATTTATCTACATATAATAATAGAATCTAATTTTTGTCAAACTTAATTTGGAATTTACAAAATAGCGGCATTAATAATATACTTAAATAAAGTAGCAGTGTATGCATAATAGCAATCGATTATATGAATATAGGCCAAAAAATGAGTACATCAGTGATAGAAAACGTAGAAATTAACGGCGCTAAACTATATTTTTCAATTAGTTCAAAGCAAGGCCGGAAACCAATCATTTTATATTTGCATGGTGGTCCAGGGGATGCCTGCATTCCCTTAACGAAAAAATTTAATAGCGAACTAGAAGATCATTTTATTTTTGTTAATCTGGAACAAAGGGGCAGCGGACTATCGTATTACAAGTTTTCACCTGAAGAAGACTTGTCCATTGACACCATCTTGGCAGATATTCATCAGTTTGTGCTTTATTTATTAAAACGGTTAAAACAAGATAAATTGATCATTATGGGTCATTCTTGGGGCACGGTTTTAGGGCTCTATTTTATTCAAAAGTATCCAGACCTGGTTACGCAATACATCGGAATTGGTCAAGTCGTTAATATGAAAAAGAATATTGCTTTACAAAAAGCTTTTTTAAGAACAAAAATGAAAAATACTGCCAAACTTGACCAACTTGATTTTGTCCATGAACCAACTAAGGCCAGCCTCAAATTAACTAAAATGATTGTGGCTTATGGCGGCTCAATTTACGGTGCTAAAAACTACCGCAAATTAATTGGTCCTTTTATATCTGCTAAAGATTATTCTTTTAAGGACTTAATTCATCGCTTGCAGGGCTCGAAACAATCAATTCAGTATTTCTGGGAAGAATTAATGGACGTTAATTTTGAAAATGTTCTGCATTTTGCCGTTCCCATCACTTTCTGTGAGGGCAGGCATGACCACCATGTGTCCTTGCAATTGACTGCAGAATATGCTGCTAAAATTACTAGTCCGTGCAATATAATTTGGTTTGACCATTCCGGTCATTTCCCGCAGTGGGAGGAGCCAACTAAATTTAATCAGGAAATTATTAGGCTTTTAGAGTTACAAGCAAACTAAAAAACTGGCAAATCACGTTATTAACAGCGTGAGTTTACCAGTTTTTTATGTTTAATTAGACCTTATTAATTATTCTGAAAATTACTCAAAAACTTGACGGTTTTTTCATTTTGCGGGTGATTGAATAATTGATCTGGCGTGCCTTGTTCGGTAATGACGCCATCGCTGATGAAAAACATTTGGTCGGAAATCTCTTTAGCAAATGCCATTTCGTGGGTTACGATAATCATCGTTAAACCAGTAGTAGCCAGGTTCTTCATGACGCTTAAAACTTCTCCGACCATCTCAGGATCCAAAGCACTAGTAGGCTCATCAAATAACAAAATTTCTGGATCCATGCAGATAGCACGGGCAATCGCAACCCGTTGTTGTTGGCCACCTGAAAGCTGGCTGGGACGAGCATTAACGTATTGCTCCATGCCTACCTTTTTCAGATTGGTAAGTGCAATTTGGCGGGCTTCGTCTTTTGACCGTTTTAATACCAATTCTTGACCGACCATACAATTGGCTAATACATTCTTGTTTTCAAACAAATCAAATTGTTGGAAAACCATGCCGACTTTAGCCCGATAAATATTGCGATTGTAGTTTGGTGCCAGGACATTTTCACCATGAAAATCAACCTCGCCAGCGGTAGGCTCTTCTAGCAGGTTAATGCAACGCAAAGTTGTTGATTTACCACCACCTGAAGGACCGATAATGGTGGCAATTTCACCTTTATTAATGTCAAAAGAGATATCTTTTAACACTTGGTGTTCACCGAATGTTTTCTTGATGTGCTTTAAACTTAAAATAGTTTCGTTTGTTTCAGTCATTAGTTCTTAGCCTCCATGTCTTTAGGTGTGCCCACTTGAACTTGGTTTGCCATTAAGTTGTAATTCTTACTTCCTTGGAGGTGTTTTTCAATTAAGTTGAAAATTCTCGTGATGGTAAAGGTCAAGATGAGGTAGATAGCAGAAATTGTCAGGTAAGTTGGGAAGAACTTGAATGTCTGACTAGCAACAGTTGAACCAACGAAGAACAACTCTGATACGGAGATGATGCTCAGGACTGAAGTATCCTTGATATTAACGATAAATTCGTTAGTAATTGAAGGTAGGCAATTCTTGATCGCTTGTGGCAAAATAATGTGCCACATTCTTTGATTATGAGTCATTCCCAAGGCACTGGCTGCTTCAAACTGACCTTCGGGTGTAGAAATAATACCTCCGCGAATAATTTCGGCTAAATACGCTCCAGTGTTGATGGAAACGATGATTAGTGCGGCGACAGTTCTGTCAATATTCAGGTGCCAGAATTGGGCAATACCATAGTAAATCACAGCTGCTTGCACCATCATTGGCGTACCCCGGAAGACTTCGATGTAAACCGAAAGTAGCCAGTTAACAAACTTGAGCAGCCATCTTTTACCGGTAGTAGTTGGTGTAGGAATGGTTCTGACGATACCAACTGCCAGACCGATAAAGAAACCTGCAATAGTACCAACTGAGGCCAGAAGCAGCGTCATGCCGATACCATTTAAGATCATGCCGCCATATTGGCGCCACATTGATACTAACCACGGTTCTGACTTAGCTTTTTTGCCTTTTTTGTTATTATCTGTTTTAGGCTGCTGCTTAACAGCTTCAGTCATTAGCTTAGTTCTTTTTGCTTCAGGAATAGTAGCTAATATCTGGTTAACACTCTTAAGCAGAGCTTTGTTGGGCTTGGCGATTCCGATTGCAGTGACAGATTCATCTTTAGTAGCGTGGAAACCAGCCATTTTGCTGACAGGAATTGACTTAATATCAGGGTCAACCATCTTAAAGGAAGTTGATTCAGTGTCCTCGGCAACATAGCCGTCAATAGTACCAGAGATTAAACTTTGCCGCATAGCCGCAAAATCACGCATAGCTGGTTGACGCTTAGCGCCCTTTAATTGCTTGATCAGGTCGTAGTGGAAAGTACCTTGCTGCGCCGTTAATTTTGCACCCTTAAAGTCGGTTAGTTTCTTAGCGTTAGCGTATCTGCTATTAATCTTGGTAATTACCACGAAAGTACTGTTTCTATAAGGCTGAGAGAAATTAATAGCCTTTTCCCGCTCAGCTGTAGGGCTCATGCCGGCAATAATCAAATCAGCTTTGCCGCTGGTTAGAGCAGGCAGCAAACCATCCCATTCGGTCTTAACCACTTCAACTTTTCGATGTAATTTTTGCCCAATAATTTTGGCAATTTTAACATCATAGCCATTGGCGAATTCTTTTGAACCCTCAATAGGTACAGCACCATTGGCATTATTAGTCTGTGTCCAATTGTACGGCTGGTAATTAGCTTCCATGGCTACTTTTAATGTGCCCTCATCTTTTTTGGCATCAGCTTCAGTAAGACTAAAATTAGCTGCTATGCTCAAACAAGTGAATAAGGCAACTAGGGTAGCCAACCACTTAAATCTTGACTTCATTTTGAAAACCTCCACAAAATATGTTTCAAATAAAGCCAATACAATAAAAGCGTAAACAAAAACCTCGCTGTTAATCAAAACAACGAGGTTCATAATCTATTTTTAAAACAAATCATATAGCGCTCCCTGGGGACTAACCAGGACAGTCTGCAAAATATTCTCTTGCAGCCCAACAAGAAAATTGAAACGAACAATATTCTTATTTCGGCGGTAATTCTTATCCTGAACTTCACAGTGTTCGCTCACTCAGATCAGTTTTGTAATAACCGCGACCTCTATTGCATTGGAAATTATTTAACTTAGAAAAATAATAGGCTATTAAAAGCAACTTGTCAATAATTTTATTTAAAAAATATTTTATAATTATCTCATTTATTTTCTTTTACTATTTTAAGGGTCTGGTGAAATTCAGTTTTCACTGCCAGCCATTGCCACTTTGGTAAGCTTTCTTTTTCATTCTGGAAACATACGGGTTGCCAGCTACATAGTAACGCAGTTTTTTATTGGCCCATTCTAGTTCAGACTGGCTAACACCGATTCTGGCACTGGTTTTAATTTCCTTAGCCAGCTTTTTGTGACTGTCATCTAAATCAATTTTAAAAGGGGAGTCAGTTAAGAAGTGTAAATTCCATTTTTTACTGTGAATGCCAAAAGCCTGCATCATTTTCGCGGGGCCATTAGTTAAAAGGACACCGTCTTTACCCCCGCGATTTTTAGTCATCTGCTCTATGCCCCAAACTGGTTCAATAGCTCTGATTAAAACTCCTTGCGGCTCATTATATTCTTGCGTTGCAACATCAAAAAAGAAATATTGTCTTTGAGCATAAATATAAATAGTTCCACCTTTTCTATAAAGACCTTCATTAGCTGGGCTGCGATGACCGCCGTATGAATGAGCTGCGCGATCTTTGACCCCTAAATATGCTTCCGCTTCTACAATGTAGCCACCCATAATATGTTCACCGTCATTGTATGTGAGGGGTCTGCCAATTAAATCTTTAGTAATAGTGGCGGTAGATTTATTAGTAAAATAAGTTGAGTAATTCATTTTTTCTTCCGTGTAGTAAACTTAAATTAAAAGGGGATATTAGCATGACAAAGATAAAATTAGTACGCATTTACGATCATGAGCAACCGCTCGGCTACCGCATTCTAGTTGACCGTCTGTGGCCACGAGGTAAAAGTAAAAAAGATGCAAATATAGATGAATGGGCAAAAGAAATTGGTCCCAGCACCGAATTGCGTAAGTGGTTCAATCATGATGATACTAAATATTCTGAGTTTCGGCAAAAATACATAAATGAATTGGACCACAATCCTGTGACTGCTGCCTTTATTGCCAAAGTTAAAGCTGAGCTGGTTGAACAAGATGTTCTTTTTCTTTATGGTGCAAAGAATAAAGAGCACAACCAGGCAGTTGTGCTCAAAGAATACGTTGATCAAAAACTATAATTTGCGTTTACTCTTTTTAACACGTAAAAAGTGAAAAGCAATAGTTAAAATTAGAATACTGAACACGATTAATGCAAAGGTCGTATTAGGTAATTCGTAGTTCAGTGGTGGCAATGACAGCAATAGTTTAAAAGCAATGATGCCGATTAAAATATAAGCCATTGGCTGCAATTCAGGAATAATATCCATCAATTTGATGATGATTTCAGCGACGCCCCGCATGCACAAGATACCGATCATGCCGCCAATTAATACTACTACCGGATTACTGGAAACCGCTAGGGCAGCTAGCACTGAATCAATTGAAAAAACGATATCCATTGCTTCAATTGAAATAACGGTCCGCCAGAAAAGTGACAAAAAATGTTTGCCCTTTTTAGGGGTATGCTTAGTAATTTTTGCACTTTCAATCTTTGCGCTAGTGGCAGCCTTTTGGGGATGCCTTTGGTCGTAGAAAAACTTAAAGGAAAGATAGAAAAGATACAGACTGCCCGCTAATTTTATCTCCCAGAAATTGATTAAGTAAGTACCAATGCCAATCACGATAAAGCGAAAAATATATGCACCCCAAAGGCCATAGAACAATGACTTTTCCTGTCGTTTTTTATCAGGCAGAACCTTGGTTTGGGCTGCTAACACAACCGCATTGTCAACGGAAAGCAAGCATTCCATCAGAATCAGGGTTAAGATGGTGAGCCAATCTTTACCACTGGTTAACACGTGGATCCAGTTGCTGCCACTAAAAAAGGGAGCATACATTTTAAAAATTGCCATTTAAAAGCTCTTTTCTAGTTCAGAATTATTTTTAATTACTGTGTCAAATTTTAACAAGTAATAACTAGTGCTCCAGTAAAAAAAGCAATGCGAATAGCTTAAAGAGCCTGCTTAAAAATTTAAAGCTGCTTAAAAACATCTAGAGCATCCGCAATGATGGCAGAAATGCCTTCTGCGGGAATGGCTGTTTTATTAATTGCCCAAACTTTAGCGCCAGCTTGCCTGTAAGATAAAAGTTGGGCAAAAGGATAGACTACAAAACTAGTGCCTGAAATAATTACTAAGTCAGAATTTTGCATGGCGTTCACAGACTTTGCCAAACTGTCACCATTAATGGCTTCACCGTATAAAACGATTCCTGGTCTGATAATACCGCCACAATTTTCATGACGGTAGGACTTCGCATATTCAGCGTATGAAACTGATTTATGACATTTAGTGCAGTAGATATTATAGAGACAGCCGTGAAATTCGGTTACGTGCTTATTGCTAGCTTTCGTGTCCAAGCCGTCAACATTTTGGGTGATTAAATCTCCTTTTTCATTGCAGATAGCGGCAATTTTCTGGTGGATTTCGTTTGGCTTGGCGCTAGGGAAGTACATATTATCCATGACGAACTTGTAGAAAAATTCAGGTCGCTGATAAAGCGTTTCTTCACTCAGAATTGTTTCCGGACTTTCAGAAACGCCATCATAAATACCGTTTTTAGAACGATAATCAGGAATACCAGAATGAGTTGAAACGCCGGCACCAGTCAGAAAAGTAATGTGGCGTGCCTGATCAATATCATTTTTTAATTCAGTTATCTTGTTAGAATTAATCATAATTTTGCCTTTCTTAAAACTAGTTTTACTATTGCTAGTTTACTACAAGATTTTGGCTGTGAGATAGGGTTATTGCAATAAAAACCATGCTGTCAGAAATTGATAGCATGGTTTTTATTAATTATAAAATTTGAATGTCGTGTTCCCTGCACTTAGTAACCATATCTTGAGGCCAGACGCTTGCTTGAACTTCGCCAATGTGAGCTTTACCAAGCAAAAGCATGCATAAGCGAGATTGCCCAATTCCACCACCGATGGTATAAGGCAATTCTCCATCAAGCAACATGCGGTGAAATTCCAATTTTTCACGGTCCAGACAATCAGCTTTCTTTAATTGTTCGTGGAGACTTTCTGGACTAACGCGGATACCCATAGAAGAAATTTCAATTTTTTGTTTCAAGGGCTCATACCAGAAAATCAGGTCACCGTTTAGTTGCCAATCATCATAATCTGGTGCACGACCATCATGAGGTTTACCACTTCTTTTGAGCTTGTCGCCGATTTTCATAATAAAGACGGCTTTTTCTTTTGCAGTTATCTTGTTTTCCCGTTCTTCAGGACTAATATCCGGCCAGCGGTCTTCTAATTCTTGCGTGGTAATAAAGTAAAGTTTCTCAGGTAGGTGGTAAGTAGAAGCGGGATAGCGGGAAGCGCAACCAGCTTCAATTTCCTTAATTGCTGCAAAAATTTTAGTAACGGTGCTTTTCAGGGTTTCCTCTGTTCTTTCCTCTTTAGCAATGATTTTTTCCCAATCCCACTGATCCACATAGAGCGAGTGGAAGTTGTCTAAATCTTCATCGCGGCGAATGGCGTTCATGTTAGTGAAAAGTCCTTCGTGCATGTTAAAGCCGTATTTTTTTAGTGCCATTCTTTTCCATTTAGCAAGGGAATGCACGATTTCAAGTGTATCATCTGCAGGCAAATCCTTAGCATCAAAGGCAACTGGACGTTCAACTCCATTCAGGTTATCGTTAAGCCCTGTATGCTTTTCGACGAAAAGTGGGGCAGACATCCGTTGTAAATGTAATTTTTTAGCTAAAACTCTTTGAAATTCTTCACGAATATAAACGATAGCTGCTTCTGTATCACGAATTGTGAGAGTAGGATGGTAACCTGCGGGTAAAATTAAAGTCATTGTTTTGACCTCCTATAAATTAAGGAAAAGAAAAAGCCCTTTATCCCGTTTTTAATAAAAACAAGGACGAAAGGCTTTTTCCGCGGTACCACCTCAATTGCCCTAAAGGGCCAACTCATGAAGCACTAACATGCTTCACCAGCGTGGTAACGTACTGGAGACGACACAACCTACTTTTACATGAATTTCAGCGTGCTGCTAAAAGTGTTTTTCAATAACTCAGGGTCTAACGGTTTTGCACTGTCACCGATTCACTTAAAGAGATAAGCTATTTACTCGTCTTTTTCACTGCATTTAATTTGATAATAATTCAATCATAATTTTAATAAAAATGCAAGTAAAATATCATTAATGTTGATTAACCGCTCTAAAGACTGCGAGTCTGTTATAATAGATGAAAATACAATTGAGGAGAGTCATATGATAGTTTTTTATCTAATTCTGGATGCCTTACTTTTAGGCTACACCTGTTATAGTTGGTACTGGCAGGCAAATATTGATTTAAAGGGACATTATCGCTCCTCTTCAATTATTTGGGCCGTGATTTTTATCTGGATCGGTTTTACCTGGCAATTAATTGAAAAGGGAGACCCGGGTTTAAGTATATTTTTAGCGATTTTCTTGATGATCGGTATAATTGACGGCTTTACAGGTCTGGCACCAAAAAGGGCCGTAGTTTCAGGTTACTTTCGCCGAACGATTTCATATTCGGAAATTGCAATGGTAACTTTAATTAAAGTACCTAATCCAAAGAAAAAACAGGTAATTTGTATTTTGACAACCCAAAAGAACAGACAATATTACCTGCGCTTTTCCAATGGTGTTGCGCAAATTGTTGAGGCGCTCAAAAATCACATTCATCATGATATTCATATTGAAATTCAGGATATTTTTTAAGTCACGTAAAAGCGTGTCTTTTTTTGAATTATTTTTCTTCCCAGTTCATTTCCAAATATTTAGTAAAACCGCCCTTAAGAGCGCGTTTTTTATTGACCTGATTTAAAAAAGTGTCCTGGTCAACGTTTTTAAATTTGAGATAGGCTAAAATGACTTCGTAAACGTCACCCAACTCTTCAATTAAATTAGTTTCGGTTTTAGCGGCAAGAACTTCGTTAGTTTCTTCAATTAGTTTTTGCTTTAATGCTGGTTCAATTTCTGCTGGAGCAAGTTTGCGATAAGTAGCATAATGAGCAAATTCTGGAATTTTATCTCTGACTAGTTTTTTCATTTTAATAGACCTTTCTTAGCTGTAATAATTTATATATTATTATACTGCTAATAATTATAAATAATATGTGAAAGCGGTAACAAGATGTAGTAAAATTAACGAGTAGAGATATATTTAATAAAGAAAGTGTGACGAAATGCGTAATAATGATTTTAATGATGTGGTTCAAAATCGTCATTCTGTGCGCCATTTTGATAAGAGTGTCAAGATTCCGCGTTCAGAATTTAAGGAAATGTTTGAAGAAACAATTACAGCACCATCAGCTTGTGATTTACAAGCTTGGCATTTTGAAGTAGCTGATACACCAGAAAGCTTGGCTAAAGTAAAAAAATATATGATGAAATTTAATTATCCTCAGGTTGATAGCTGCTCTGCTGTTGTACAAATATTTGGCTATAGTGATGCTTACAAGTCCTATCATGAAATGTGGAATAAGAATTATGAAGAGGGCCAAATCACTAAAGAAAAATTGAATGAAATTTTAAGTACTTTTTTGCCATTGTATGAAAATGGCAGCTATGAAATGCGTGCAACAGATGCAATAGTTGATAGTTCTTTAGCTGCAATGCAATTTATGTTAGTTGCTCGTAATCATGGTTACGACACGAACCCAATTGCTGGTTATGATGTTTCCAAAGTTGCGCAAACTTTTAATCTTGATCCTAAACTTTATGTGCCAGTTATGGCAATTGCTATCGGAAAAAGTAAGGAAACTGCAGATTCTTTAATTAAAACAACTCGCTACCCAGCTGAAAGTGTTTATCACTTTGCGGAATAAATAATAGCGCATTTTAAAAGCCTTCCGTTGTGGAAGGCTTTTTGTTAATTATAAAATTGGTGAAAGCATCCGTGAGAAACTTTGCAAAATCTTGAGCCAGCGACCTTGTTTGGCTATATCCTCGGGTGTTAATAATGATGAATCTTTCATATCATCTGCAAAAGACTGTGCGACTTCACTGGTAAAATTTTTATCATAAAAAACGGCAACATCTTCAAAGTTAAGATCATAAGAGCGATAGTCTTGATTCATTGAACCAACCGTAGAAAAAGTGTCGTCAACCACAATTGTTTTAGCATGAATAAAACCTTTATTATAAATATAAATTTTAATACCATAACGAGATAGTTCATTGGCATACCATTGTGTGGCGCGGTAAATAAAAGGGTGATCAGGTTTGCACGGAATCATAATTCGCAAATCAATTCCCGACATAGCAATAGTTTGCAAAGTCGCAAACATCGCGTCGTCAGGAATTAAATAGGGTGTCTGAATCCAGAGTCTCTTTTTAGCTAAAGACATTAGGCGCATAATACCATTACGCATATTAGCATTGTAACGATCGGGCCCATCTGAAATTATCTGTGTAGCTACGTCGCCGGGATGAATTTCATTTTCATCTAAATTAGGGAAAAGAACAGTATTAAATGTGATTACTTGGTTTTCCTTTTGAATGGAAGCATTCCAATCCATGACAAATCGTTCTTGCAAAAGTAGAGAGGCTGAACCGACAATTCTCACCTGACTGTCACGCCAATAACCAAACTTTTTCTTGCGACTGAGATATTGGTCACCAATATTAAAACCGCCGGTCCAAGATGTTTTACCGTCAACTACAACAATTTTGCGGTGCAAGTGGTAGTTAATCCGGTAACGGGTAATCATATTACGTGAAGTAATAAAAGGTAATACCACACCACCGGCTTTTCTTAGTTGGTCAAACCAGGCTTTAGTTGCTCCCATCGAACCCCAAGCATCATATAGTAAGCGTACAGATACGCCTTCTTGTGCCTTTTGAATCAGCAAATCGAGGAAATCATTGCCTATTTCATCATTATAAAAGGTGTAAAATTCAACATTTACAGACTGTTTAGCTTTTTTGATGTCACGCATCATGTCGTGAAACATGATTTCACCATCGGTATAAAGCTTAACGTGGTTATTTTTACTTAATGGTGACTCACCATCGTGATCAAAAAAGTGTATAACCATCTTAGCCTTATTTGACGTATCAGATGTACTGATTTTTTTAGGAGCAGCAGTAATAGATTTTTGGACATTTCGCAACCCAATATGATGTTGTTTGTTAATAGCGAAAATATTTTCCTGCGAAATTCCCCGACCGAAAAAGCCGTAAATGATCATCCCTAAAACTGGAAAAACCAGCAAGATAATCAGCCAGGCCCAGGTTGTTGAGACAGAGCGTCTTCTGTGAAAGACGATGTAAAAGGCTAAGATAGTATTAGTAATAATGATGATGCGTCCTATGTCACGGAGCAGAATCACACTTATTTCCTCCAAAAATCAAATTACTTTTTAAGACCAATAAATTTATCAATAATGTCGATAACAAAGGGATTATCATGCATCCAACTGTGTTCTGCGTACTTTTTACCGCGAATCTCAACTTCATGATAAGATTTGGCATAAGGTGCTAAAACGTAGCGGATGCTTTTAGCAGAAGTCACGGAAATAAATTTATCGCTGTTGGTGTTGTCTAAAACATTGCCATAAATGTTTAGCACTGAAATATTGGGATTAAATCGTTTGCGTCTGAGCAAAAGATACAGGTAGTGCAAGTTAACTACAGCTGGACGACCCTTTTGGTTAAAGGCATTAACGTTAGGAATATCTCCTAAGTAAACTACCCCGTCAAAGGGACCAGCGATAAAAGCACATTTGACCAAATGAGGGAACTGCTTTTTACGGGATTTGCGCATCTCTGTGCGTACGATGCAGGGACAGGCAAGAGAGTGTGCAATTGCCGAATAGTGAGAAAAATGGTACCTTTGAGCTAAGAATGGTAATGTAAAACGCAAGTAGTAATCAATCGCATAAACGCCAACGAGGCGCTGGCGAAAAACAACTTGTACAATGGGATTTCGATCACCTGTCCAGGTACCTTCGAGCTTGAAGTTACCCAGTAAGTCAGTAGTTACTTTGAGATACTTCGAAGTTCCTTTATCTATCAGAGCCTGCTGGACCATTACCTTGGTGGTATAGTCGCCGCCACGAAAGCCATGAAAATAAATTATCGGTACTTGTTCAAAGTCACCTTTTTTTGGTTCAATGGTGGCGTTATCTTCAATTCTTTTTTTATGTAAACGCAAAAAAATACGAGTTGGTGCAAAAGTTGCCAAAGCAGCGAGAAAAAGCATACTGAGCCTGCTGGGCTCTTGTGCAAGATCACGTTTGTGGTTTTTTTCCACTTCTTCCTTGTATTTTTTAGTATTGAAGAACATAATACCACCTTAAAAATAGAACTACATCTATTTTAGCATTGACTAGACAAATTAGTGAAAGGAGAACATATGAAATTTTATGCAGTAAAAAAGGGCCGCAAGCCAGGCGTTTATCGCACTTGGGATGAAGCCCGAAAACAGGTTGATGGCTATTCTGGTGCTGAGTTTAAATCTTTTAGCAAGATAACGGATGCTACAGAATATTTGGATTGGGATCACGAGACGGTTCAACAGGTCTTTCAAAAAGACGAGGACTCTTTAAAAGAGGCAATTGCCAAGATTCAAAGAGAAAGCCGTAAAATCAAGGAGAAGCCTTCTGCTGCGGCAACTTCTCCCCAAAAGAATAGAGCATTAAACAAGGCAACTAAAGCGCATCCGTCCAGCTTTTTTGCCACAATCTATACGGATGGCGGCACCCGCAATACCGGTAACTTTAAAGGCGGCCATGTGCGTGCAACGGATAAAGCTGCATGGGCCTATCTAATTGAATGGCAAGAAGATGGCCAACAAAAGTCTGCTTATGATTCAAACGGTGAGTTTGGTGCGACTAACAATAAGATGGAATTAACTGCTTTGATTGAAGCTCTCAAGAAATTGCTTGAGTTAAACTTTAACCACGAGCCACTACTGTTTGTACTCGATTCTCAATACGTGCTAAATCCCATTACCAAAGGCTGGCTTAAAGGTTGGAAAAAGCGTGGCTGGACCAAAAGCTCTAAGGGTCCAATTGCGAACCTTGAATGCTGGCAGGAGTTGGATCAGCTCTTGGGTGAATTTTCTCAGACCAAATTTGAATGGACTAAAGGCCACGCCAATAATCGCGGTAATGAATTTGTTGACCATACATTAAATAAATTTATGGACCAAATGTAATTAGTTAAAATGTAGTGACTATTAAACCGCCAAACAGGTGACTGAAAAATGAAGTGATGCTGTGCCAAATTTGTTCCAACCAATTGCGGTTTTCCGGGGTATTTATTTTATCGAAAATGTCTTTTGCATTCTGTTTAATGTTTTTTGATAAAGCATCGGCTTGATCCCTAAATTTATGATTTTTTAAAGCACCAGAATCACGCACTTCAATTAAGATGTTGATTATTTGTTGTTTCTGATTGTTGTTAATGACATCGCCAAGATGATTGATGTTAATTTGGTTGTTAACAATGTCATGAATTTGACTGTTTGAAATATTGTTACCGATTTTGCCCATTTCCTGCTTTGCACCTGCAACAGCATTGTTTAGTTGCGCATCACTATAGCCGTCTTTATCTTTATTTTCTTTAGTAATTTTACTCAATGTGTTTATTTCATCTTGAGCTGCATTAACCTGGCTCTGATTTAAGTTTTCCCCGGTTTTGCTGTAAGCGGCGTAGACACCGGCTAAAGCACCTGAACCATCAATAGGAACGGCACTAGTAACGTAAATATTAGCGTCAGAAATACCGGCAGTTAAGGCGGCATTTTTATATTGATCGGATGTGATTGTGGTAATATTGTTGCGCCCTTGATAGTCAAGGATGTGGACGTTAATACCATTACCAGAAGCAGTCTTTTCAATCATCGCACTAGACCAGACACCAGAATTAGTAGTAAAGTTGGCACCAGATGGGTTAAGGTATTTGACTAAGTCGGCACCCGTGATGGTAATAGTTTGATAGCTAGCGCCCTTTAGAGGTTCGCTGAGAGTTTTTAACGTGCCGTTTTTTTGCGTTTCAGTCAAAGACGTTCCCAGGCAAACTACGGGCAAATCATCTGCTTTAACTGTTTGCTTAATAGTGCCACATAAAATGGTACTAAAAAATAACATTGTAATAATAGCTAAAATAGTTTTTGCTTTTTTCATATGTAATTAGCTCCTTTTAACTGTCCTTAATTATACTAAATGATAAACGCAAAAGTTTAAATTATAGTTATGTACTACTTACTTTACGTTATTTTTAATATTTAAGATGGTATAATAACAAAAGTGAAGGAGGAAGCTATGACTGCGCAACCTGAATTAACTGTCATCATGCCAGTTTACAATGTTGAAAGATACTTGACTCGAGCACTTGATCATTTAGCACAGCAAGATGATCCGAATTTTAAGTTGTTAATTGTCAATGATGGTTCAACGGATAATACTAGAAAAATAGCTGAGAGCTATCGTGAACGATTCCGTTACTTTAAAATAATAAATAAGCATAATGGTGGCCTGTCTGATGCGCGTAATGTTGGTATTGCAAACGTTGATACACCATATTTTACTTTTCATGATGGTGATGACTGGGTAGATTCTGGTTATACAGCTTTTTTTGTCAATGCCTTTCATGATCATCCCGATGCTGCAATGGTTTCTTGTGGCTTTTGGCTTGATTACGAAAATAAGCCGGGCTCGGTTCCTGTCACTAAAAAAGTTGTACGGGGGATGAAGAGTAAGGCTAGAACGTACCAGTTAATCAGTAATCCATTTGGCTCTTTATGTGATAACCATTGCTTGGCTACTCCTGTTAAAGGTTATACTTGGAACAAGGGCTACAAATTGGCGGTTGTACGCCAGAATCATCTTAGTTTCAAGAAAAATTTGGCCTTTATGGAAGATCAAATATTTAATGTCCAATACTTAGCTTTAACAGAGGGCTTTTATTGTGATAGCAAGCCTCTATATCATTACTGGCAACGGAAAGACAGCATGGTTCATCACTTTAATTCAAAAATGATTCCTGATAATTTTAAAGCGAATTACATTATTGTAAAAATTATCATCCGTAGCTTGTGGCATGAACATAAGAAGGAAAATGGTTCTAATCAGAAGTTGATTGAGGCTAGTGAGAGAGACCAAAGATGAGAGAAAAAGTAAATGGTAATGAACTTTATTACAGTAAATTAGGTAAGGGCGCGCCCCTTCTTTTATTGCACGGACACCATTTAGATGGTGGCATGTTTGATCAAATAGTGGCTCCTTTGTCTCTTTATTATACGGTTTATGTGCTGGATATGAGGGGTCATGGTCTGAGTCAGGGAGAAGCAGCAGAGCACTACCAGACTGAAGTTGAAGACCTTGCGGCTTTTATTAAGCAGGTTCATATCAGAGGCTGCTATTGCTTTGGCTTTGATGCAGGCGGCTTGGTGGCAATGATGCTGGCTAGTCAAGATCAAGATATCTTTAAAAAGCTGATGATAGCGGGCGTTTTTGTTAACGGTAATGGCATCAGGTCCTACCACTATCTTACTGAAGGTTTTCTGCGTTTTTTACGCATGAACCGGGACAGTAAAGTAGAATTATCAGAGAGCTTTATGTCGGTTGACAGCTTAAAGGCAATTAAAATACCTACCTATTGTGTAGTAGGTGAAAAAGACTGGGTTAAAGTAGAGCATGTTCGCTGGTATAGCCAGATTATTCCTCAAGGACAGCTTTTGGTTATGCCCAGGCAAAAACATGAAAGTTACGCCGTAAGGAGTTTCAAATTACTAAACTTAATGGAAGACTTTTTCCAATAGGTCATTGAATTCTAGAAATAAGAGTAAATTCGTATAGTAGAAGCCGAAAGTATCTTCGGCTTTTTGCTTGAATTATTACTTTTCTAGGCACTGATGACTTTTTTGGTTATAATAGACTTGCAAAGATTGTATTTTTTAAAAAACGAGGTAGCTATGAACAAGGAAGAACTTCTTCAGTTAATGCACCCAATGAAGCTAATTGGGCTCGGCGGAAATCCCGCTTTAAATGAAAAAATTGCGCAAATATTGAAAAAGCCGTTAATCGAAACTGCTGTGCAGCATTTTAGCGATGGCGAAATCCAAGTTAATATTGGCGAAAGTGTCAGGGGGTGTGATGTTTTTGTCATTCAGTCAATTCAAGATCCTGTAAATGAAAACTTTATGGAATTAGAAATTGTTTTAGATGCATTGCATCGTGCTTCAGCGCATAGGGTTAATGTAGTAGTACCATATCTGGCTTATTCACGCTCAGATACCAAAACTCGTTCACGGGAACCAATTACTGCTAAACTCATAGCTAATTTATTACAAATTACTGGTATGGATCATTTAATTGCACTTGATTTGCACGCTTCACAAATTCAAGGCTTTTATAATGTTCCGGTTGATCATTTGCATGCTATGCCGTTATTAGCGCAATATTTTATTGATAATGGTATTGCTACTAAAGAAGAAGATGACATTGTAGTTGTTTCACCGGATCACTCTGGTGCTAAACTTGCCCGTAACTTTGGCCAGTGCTTTGATGCTCCTATCGCAATTGTGGATCAGCGCCGTGCCCGTTATGATGCGGATGTACATGATATGATCGGTGATGTTAAAGACAAGAAGTGCATTATTGTTGATGATTTAATTGATACCGGATCACGCATTTCTTCTTCAACCAAGTCTGTTTTAGCAGCTGGTGCCAAGAAGGTTTATGTTGCTGCCACACACGCACTGCTCTCACAGAACGCGCTTGAAGTTTTGAATGAATTACCAATTGAACAAATTGTAGTAACTGATACAATTAAGCACAGCCATTATCCGGACAGAATGGTCCGTATTTCTGTTGATTTGCTTTTGGCGCGAGGAATTAATTATGTATATAATGATCGCTCAATGCATTTGTTAAGTCAAAGTGATTTAAAGTAAAGACATATTAAATGGCTTGCTGATAAGATTTGTTTTTTAATCTAAATTATAAACATATAATATACCGGTGCCTTTTTTGTTTATTTATTCTATATCATTGGTATAATTAAGGCAAAATGTATAGGAGTTGAGAAGACATTATGGCACGACGTAAAAATTATAAAAGAAGACGTACAATTTTAAGTAATACATTTCACTTAATTAGAGAAAATGGATTGGATAATGTTTCATTTCAAATGATTGCAGAAAAGTCGGGAATTTCCAAATCCTTACTGCAATCGTATTATCCACATAAATCAAGCTTGATTACTGATGTAGTGCGCAATATTCTTAATACATTAGATAAGCAGGTGCAAAAATTCGGCGTTAATAAGGAAGACGAAGTTTGTGCGCGTACTAAAGCCTTTATTTATGCAATTGAAATGCTGGGAATCAAAGATGAAGGTCTTAAGCGCATTATTACAGAAGTGTTTAAGAGTAACGAATCGTTAGATTTTTGGAGTAAGACCATTAATGACTGGTTAAAGGAAAAACAGCTATTTAACCACGTGGACTTTGATGCAAAAGAAGTACGGCTGGGAATTGCTTTTGTTGTAACAGGCATTAGTCGTCTTTATTATGATAATAAAGAATATGACGTTTCTCCTGAAGAAATAGCAGATTATGGTACAAAATCATTTATGTATAGTTTCTTACATTGTTCAAAATCTACTATTGATAAAGCGCTCAAAGAAGGTCATGAGATTATCGAATCTACCGATGATGAAACCATTCATCATGCTATAGATACAATGTTTGATGAAGACAAGGAGATTGTCTGTTAGAAAGGAAAAATATGGCAAATGGCGCGCGAGATGGTTTGCACAGAATAAATAGAGAGCAGAACGAGGATTATAAAAAAGTTCTGTCCTTTATTATCTTTCTGATTGTGTCGCTAACCATGATTACCGCTACTTTCCTAAATCCCTTTTTCATGAAAGGGCAAATTAGAAGCAATAGTAATGAGGCTGTAGTTGTCAGGCAGATCAACAAGCACTTTGATGCTTTAGCAGAAATAATTGGTGCTAATAAAAATGGCAACGCTAATTTGTTGACTACGAAACAAACACAGCCAATTGCCGACCATATTATTGACTATACGTTGGGTACGCCATGGTTTAAATTCAGTAATATGAAATTAGCCAAGCAAATTTTGCATGACATTGATTTAAACGTTGATCAAGGCGTATCTAGTGATGCCCAATTAGTACAAGAAAAACTAAAAGAACAGGAAAATAATGCCCCATATGACGTAATAGATGCTTTTAATTTGAATACTATTACACTTGGGGGCAATGTCGCTTTTATTTTATTAATCGTTAATGTAATCATACTAGTAATGGCTATTATTAGTTTACGGTCATTAATAAGTGATATGAAGTTATTTTTAAATTCAAAAATGCTGACTCACGAAGTTACCGCATCTGGTATGTGGGCCGGGTTTTGGTTAATATTAATTGCGGGCGTATTGGCAGTTATACCCGTAATTTTTAACGTTGAAAGCTTAGCTGTATTAGGTTATGTATTGGAGATTAGCAGCAGTATTTTCCTGGATTTTGTAATTATCGGAGTTGTTCTTTATATCCTGAGTGCGATTCCATGGGAAATTAGCTCGCCAAACAATTAGTTTGCTTGGCTTAAAAAGCAATTGGTCATTTTTACCAAAGGAAGCTCATATGAAAATTTATTTTGCAAATGCTTTGTTTTCACAAGCAGAAATTAATTATAACGCGCAATTAGCGGCAAAAATTCGGCAAATAGATGATGCCATTGATTTATATTTGCCCCAAGAAAACGCGTCAATTAATGATAAACAAGCGTATGCCGATTCTAAAATGATCGCTCAGGCAGATACCGAGAAGCTAGTTAATAGTGATTTGATGATTGCGGTGCTTGATGGACTTAGCATTGATAATGGTGTCGCTAGTGAAATAGGTGTGGCTTATGCAAAAGAGATTCCCATAATTGGCTTATACACTGATACACGCCAACAGGGTGCTACTAGCCAGGAAAAACTGCACGCTCTAACTCAGATTGCTGAAAATCAGTTTCATTATGTTAACTTGTACACCACGGGTTTGATTAAGCTTAATGGAACTATAGTTAATAATGAAAAAGATTTGTTAGCTGCTGTTGCACGCTACCTTTAGAGTTTTACTCAGTTCAAAAAATATCTACTTAAAGATGCAAATAACTCTCTGAAAATAGATATTAATTCGTTTTAATAAGAACCATATTTCGCTTAAGTTTCGAAATATGGTTTTTATTTATTTAGTTTTATCTATATTATACCCCGACATTTTATATAATGGGGTATAATATAGATAAGAGAATGTGACTAAAATGACTAGAAAATCTGAATTGGAAAATTTGTTGAAACAAAATAACTATGTGCTGTCTAGAAAACAACTCACAAAGAAAAACTTTTCAGGACAACAAATTAAGAGCTATCTTAATAACAATACGTTAATTTTGATTGATAAAGGAATTTATGGTAGTCCAAACCATTTGGAAGATGCTTTTTATACTATTCAGCTTAGGCTCAAGAAGGGAATAATATCGTTGAGGTCTGCACTTTATTTATATGGTTTGAGTGATCGTGTTCCAGATAAAATTGATCTTACCTTTCCGAGAGGATATAAAAATTCGCAGCTAAAAGAACAAATTGTGCCCCATCAACAAGTACTTCAAATGTATAATTTGGGTATAGAAATAGTAAAAACTCCTAGTGGAAATAATGTTAGGGTTTATTCTATTGATCGAACTATGGCAGAAATATTACGACCACAGAATCACATTGATCCTGAAATAATAAATAAAGCTTATAAGCAGTATTTAAAACAGCCGAATAAAAATATTGCCAAATTGCTGTACTTTGCAAGAAAATTCAAAACTGTTAAAAAAGTTCAAGAATACCTAGAAATATTGCTATAAAAATGAAACTTTTATTGCCCAAAAACTAGAAACAGTATTTAGTCGCAGTACTGCTAATACTCGAATGAAAGACTTTTATGACATATATGTTAAACAAGCTTAGAAAGCGAACTGATTATAAAAAACTAAAGCTGAACTTACTTATCACTAGAATTGCTTTAGAAAATACTACTATTTCAAGGAACAGCTTTAATGAAATTTTTGAAAAAGTAAATAAGGGAAATTATTTATGGCAAATTACATTAAATGACATAATAGGATACATCATTTGCCGAAATTTTTTATTATTGAATTGATTCAGAAGGATTTTTAAGTTGAAACAACTTAAAGGTGTAACTGGTTAAGCCCGTGATTTTTACTTCATATTCATGTCCAACTATTAGTGGGATTGATCCAGGATAATAAGTGATAATAGTTTCAAAATTGCCATAGCCAGTATAACTATAATTATGGACATTCTTAGCCTGATAAGTTTGGGCAGTATCCTTATCAGTAATGGTGATTATTGGATTGCCGTTAAAGCTTTGATCTGAAAGATAGACAGACCAGGCAATATTTTGACCTTGCAAAAGCTCGATTGGAAAAACGCCGCTGCTGGGATAAGTTACCATTTCTTGGCTGGGAGCACGAAAAACGTCATCAGGATTAAAAACTTTTTGAACAGAATAGCGGTAGCCATTCTTACCGTACGCAGCGCCTGCTCCAGTTGAAGTTAAGCGTGTTGACAATAGCCATGCTCGGTGACCAGTGTCAGCGCCGGTTAAGTTATATTGGTCGGTTAGCAGATCAGTAATAACATCACCAGCTGTTTGATCACTAGTATTGAAATTAAGGTTAGCTTTGCTTGAAATATTGCGCGCTAACTGCCAAACGTTTTTGTTAATTACTTTCGGACGCTTTTCAAAAGGCAGGCTATGTTGGTTAATCCGAGGGTTGGCATTAAGTGCGGCCAGCACAGCTGCAGTTTTTTGTGCAGCAATATTATCCTGAAAGTTTTCTCTAACGGGAGTCAAGCCAAATAGCTGTCTATAATAGTTGGTGTAGGCTAATTGACTATTAAGGTAAGCAGGAACGAGTGCTCCTTGTTTAAATCTGTTTTTAAACTGGGGCTTGCTCAAATAAAGATTATTAAAATTAAAAGTGGTAGTATCAAGCTGTGCATATTCCTGTTGTAAATGGGCTATCTTATTTATTTCGTCAGGAGTGAATTCTGCCGCATAAACTTTAGTGTTACTAAATGGAAAAATGAAAAGTAAGCACAAGAGGGCAGTATAAATTTTTTTAATCATTTAAAGAGCTCTCCTTTCTTTAATATAAATTATAAGGCAAAATTAAATTAAGTATTATTCAGATTGAAAAAAGATAGTGATATTTAATAATTTGTTGCACAAGACTTTTATGAGGGAAAAAGTATTTTGATTAATAATGCAAATATGCAACTGGCAAAAAATATTAGTATTACTTTAAATAGTAACTTAGATGATTGGGATGGGGTAACCGGCCCGGTAGACAAGGACTTGCGGCAAGTAGTAGTTCAGAAAACTACTATTAATAATGGCTATGCTTATGTTTTACAACATGTAGCAGGAGATACTTTTATTTATCGTGGTCAAAATAACAGTAATGTTTCTTTTAATAAGCAGTTACCAGTTTTACATCTAACTGGAACGGCTGCTGGTCATACACAAACTTTGGAGTATGCCGGAAGAAAGGGGCAGTGGTTTATTGGCACCAAGCCAAATGATTTGAATCCAGGTTGGTCTAGCTGGTCTAAACAAATTGCACGTATTGCAATTCCACGATATTTTAAAGTTACTGCAAATACCAAAATGCGACCGCGACTGTCCAATTTAAATTATGCAGGAGCTGATTTTGGTATCAGTTGCAGTGGAGATCAATTCGCACGTGTGGAAGTTGCGGTTTCTCCTAATTTAAATTACTTTTTAATAGCTTATGGGGATAATGACTTTACCGGCTATTTTGCACTTTATTATTTAAACGATATTAATAATGCTCTTGATCAAGCAGCAACGTTAACCAAACATGTTGATATTACTACAATAAGGTGCTTAGCTGCCTTTAAAATACCAGATTTGTCTGGTCGCATGGGATTAGTAGGGTCGCTGCAGGGATTTGCCATTGATAATAATCGGGATATCTATATTTCCAGTCAGTTTGCAGACGACAGACTGGGCCGAAACCGCAAAATTGTTAAAATTCCTTGGAATGCAGTCAATCCGTCACATTGGGAACTAATTGATTTGTCTCAGAAAAATCAATTAGAGCTAGCCGGTTATTATACTGAGCTAGAAGGCATACAACTGATTGCCAGTAATGATATCTATTTGACTGTAGCCTATCATCAGTCGTTTGATCCGGTTAATCCTGGCAAGCATCCCACAAAAATAAATAAGCTTTATGAAATAACCTGGGAATAAAACGGTATTTTTTAATATAGTATAAATTTTTTGTTTATGATTTTGTCTTATACAAGGCTTTTTGCTTATAATAAAAATAATCCTAAAAAATTGTCTAAATTACAATTCTTCGGGTTTTTCTTGCCGTATAATAAAAAGTTAAGAAATAATGCTAAGAGGTAAAAATAATGACTAAGAAAACACAAGTTGGTTTAATTTTTGGTGGAAATTCATCTGAATATGAAGTCTCAATCATGTCAGGCCACAATATTTATAATGCGATTGACCAAAATAAGTTTGATGTTCACCCAATTTGGATAACCAATGATGGCTATTTAGCAAGCGAAGAGGATTCATTTAAAGTTTTAAAAGATCCTAAATATACTATTGAGAATCCACATGAAGTAACCAATATTTCAAACTTAATTCAACTGCAGAATTTACCGGAAATTGATGTTTTCTTTCCAATTGTGCATGGTAATTTAGGTGAGGACGGTTGTCTGCAAGGACTGTTCAGAATTTTGAATAAGCCTTTTGTTGGCGATGATGTGTTAGCTTCTGCTGTAACCATGGACAAGGAATTTACCAAAATTTTAGCACAACGTGTTGGCGTCCCTGTTGCTGACTGGATTGCGATTAAACGCTTTGAATATGAAGATGATGCTAATGCCAAGCGCGACTATGATAAAGTCAGTGAGAAACTAGGTTCTGATCTATTTGTTAAGCCGTCAAATCAAGGCTCTTCAGTTGGCGTTCATCATGTTACCAATAAAGAAGAATTTGCTGATGCTTTGGCTGACGCTTTTAGATATGATGATAAGGTCTTAATTGAAGAAACCATTCACGGTACAGAAGTTGAAACTGCTGTTTTAGGTAATGACAAGCCAATTGTTTCAGGCGTGGGCCAAATTATCAATGCGGCTGGAACTTTTTACAGTTATGAAAATAAATATGATGCTGATTCCACTACTACTTTGCAAATTCCGGCAAAATTACCTCAAGAAATTGTAGATAAAGTTAGAGCAAATGCTTTAAAAGTATATCAAGTTACAGAATGCAGTGGCTTGGCTCGGGTTGATTCGACATTACGTGCCAGTGATAATAAAGTTATTTTGACAGAAGTTAATGCGCTGCCCGGTTTCACTAATATTAGTATGTATCCTAAGCTGTTTGAAGAAGTAGGTATTTCGTACTCTGAACTGATTACCCGTTTAATTGGAAAAGCGCAAGAGCGTTTTGACCATAAGAAAAACCTGTTACATAAAATTGGTTAATTAATTGTGCTAGGGAGTATATCTGATGAGTGAAGATAAGCATAATTTTGAAGAATTAACTGCGCCTTCGGCAACGGCTAAGCACCTGCACATTAGTGTTGCTACATTACGTAAATATTCTTTAATTGTAGAAAAAGTTACTGGTAAGCCTGATTATTATGCCAGAACAAAGCAAAATGCACGTTTATATAGCAAGCAGGATGTACAGGACCTGGAAGATTTTCACAAATTGGCCCAGGATAACGGTTTAACCTTACAGGAAGCTGCTCAACAGGTTTTTGCGGTTACTGCTAAAAAAGATAAGCCTGAAAAAACCGAAGATGACAAAAAGCAGGAAGTAATGTCTACTTCTCAGATGGTGAAACTACTGAATGCCTTACAACAAACAATTGGCCAGCAGAATACGGCACTGAGTAATCTGCAAAAGCAATTGGATCATATCGAAAAGCAGAATAAACAGTTATTGGAAAAGCAAAAAGAATTGGAAACGCCTGCTTCTAAAACTACTAGTTCAGCAGATGATTTTAGCGTTTTGCCTGATATTTCAGGAATCGTGACTAATGCTGATGATATAACTGATGTTGACGAAATGCCTGATACTAAGCCACTAACTGCGGCTGAAAAGCGTGCTCAAGTTGCACAAGACGAAGAAAAGTCCAGCGAGCAAATGCATGAGGAAATTTTGGCTAAAGCTAAAGAAAATGCCGAAAAAGGTGCCAGTGCCAATACTCACCGGACATTAGCAGACATGCAGGTTGAGCCGGAAAAGACCCATTGGTGGCAACGGTTTCTCGATATGTAGGTATATAAGAAACGACTTTTAGTTAAAAGCCGTTTTTATAATATTTAAATTTTGCAAACTTAGCTTAAAATTTATGTTTAAGGGCTGCTTTTAAGTTACAGTAGGTAAGTATAAATCGATTGGAATGATTTGGTTGAAAAAAATTAAGAAGCGCTACTTATTTGCGGTATTAACTGCAGCTATAGGCTTGATTCTAACAGCTTGTACCTATTTTGCGACGGATATTTATTCTAAAAATGATGTAGCTGTAATCACCGATACTAAAATTAAGGATACTTTAGAAGAAAAAAGTACGGATGTCTATGGTAATAAAGATGAAATCAGAAAGCAGGTTCTTCATTTAAAAGTCTTGTCAGGCAAGTTTAAGGGCCAAACTTATAAAACTACTAATATGTATTACCCCTCGCAATTGGTTACGCAGAAATTTCGCGCGGGTCAGAGAGTGTTGGTCAATGTTAAACATGGTGAACCAGTTATTCAGGATCCCAAACGAGACTGGGTTTTGGTTTTAGCATTGACTGTAATGTCAACGCTGATGGTCGCAGTTGCCGGTAAAAAATCATTTAACTTAATCGCGTCAATGATACTCAGCTGGATAATTTTTTATATTGTTATCATGCTGGATATCAAACTTAACGGTTCTTATATTGTTTTACTGTTCGGCTTGGCTGATATTGTTTTTTCATTCTTTAGTTTATTGGTTGTTCAAGGCTTTAACCGTAAAATGCTGGCAACGTGGTTGGCGACGATTCTAGGTACTTTTGTTTCTTTTGCATTGTGCTACTTGATTATGCGCCTGACTGGTGAATCGGAGATCAAATACGAAACGGGAGATTATGCTACTCAAGATCCTCGCGGCATCTTTTTAGCACAAACCTTGTTAGGCATTTTAGGGGCTGTAATGGATGAAGCCACTGATATTATTTCCAGTCTTTATGAATTAGTTCAGACTAAAGCAGATTTAACTGCCCAGCAATTAATTAAAAGTGGACGGACTATGGGTCAGGAAATCATGGGGCCTCTGATTAATGTTTTGGTATTAATTTTTATGTCTGAAGAATTGCCCATGACAATTATCTATTTGCGCGATAATAACAGTTTGCGTTCCACCTTTGGTTTTACTCTTTCACTTGGTGTCACGCAGAGTATTATCTCAGCGATTGGTATAGTTTTAACAGTTGTCTTTGCCACTGGCTGCAGCCTGCTGTTTTTAGAAGAAAAAAAGCGGAAAGCGGGGACTGAAGAATGAGTACATTAACTGCCTTGCTAATCGTATTGGCAATCCTAATGACGATTGTAGGTGGAGAAACTGGCATTCGCAGCTTCTTTAGCGTTTTGATCAACACTTTATTATTAATCTTAGTAGCCATCTTGATTTCATGGGGTATTAGTATTCCTCTTCTGATTTTGATTTTTGTTCCGTTAAAACTGGTAACTATTATATTCTTAGGCACGCATGATTATCAGGTTGCTAAAAATTCATTTTATTCTTCTCTAGTTGTTTGTTTAGCAGCCAGCTTAATCATTCTGGGTTTCGAATGGCTAGCGCAAGCTGCCGGACTTGGACCAGAAGCTGGTGAAATTTTGGTTGGCTTGTCGCAAATGCCGGGATTAAGTTATCCTTTGATTGCAGTAGCAGTTGCTATCTTTTCCACACTTGGCGCAGTCGCTGAAGCTGCTGTATCAATGAGCTCCGGTTTGCTTGAAATCAAAAAGCATAATCCAGAAATTTCATATGAAGATCTGAAAGCTAGTGGAGCCAAAATCGGTAATGACGTCTTGGGAACAGCAATGAATACCATTTTGTTTGGGATGTTTGGCAGCTTCCTTTCATTATTTTTATGGTATATTCGTTTGAATTACACTTTAGGCGAAGTACTAAATGAAAAAATGTTTGTTAATGAAGCTTTAATTATAATGTATTCTTTAATTGGTGTATTATTAACAGTACCATTAGCAACAACCTTTTTAGCAAAAAACATGGTAAAAGTGGGGGAGAAAAATGAAAGTAAATGATTTAACATTAACTAATTTTAACCAGCGCAAGTTCAACGTGCACACATACACTTTGGGGTCAATTGGCGAGCTGGTAACACCAAAACACCCCCTGGCAATTGTCGTTCCCGGAGGCAGCTTTGATCATTTGTCTCAAAGAGAAAGTGAACCTGTAGCGCTGGCTTTCAATAACTGTGGTTTTAACAGCGTGGTTATGGAATATAACCTCGTGCAAGATGAAGGCGATATTTACCCGGATGCCGGGCTTGATGTCTTAACTACTGTTAAGTACTTTCGCGATCATGCGCAAGAATATCAGATTGATCCCAACAAAATAGTCACGATTGGCTTTTCCGCTGGTGGTCACGTAACTAGTTTTGCCAACAGCATGGCTAATTCTTCAAAGTATCAGAAAGAGTTTGGCTTTAAGAGTGAAGAAGTTTTGCCTAATAAAACTATTTTGGGTTATCCTTTAATTAACTTGACCAAAATTGGCTTTGATATCCCAGAAGATGAGCAGGATAAAGTTCCGCAAGATGAATTTATCAAGGATAGTTCTTTAGGCGTAACCACTAATACGCCAGCAACATTTATTTTTCATGCCTGGGATGACCCGGTGGTTCTTGTCACTAATACGTTTGAGTATGCAGCAGCATTACATGAAAAGAAAGTGCCGTGTGAAGTTCATATTTTCAATCGTGGTGGTCACGGCTTTTCTTTAGCACGAAAAGATATGGTAGTTAAAGGCAGAGAATGGCAAGAGAATCCGCACGCTGCCCATTGGTTTGAACTGGCACAGGAATGGTTAACAAGTGAATGGCAATAAAAGGGAGTACAGATGCTGTACTTCTTTTTGTTCGGATTTAGAAGTTTTAATTATAAAATTATAATAATACTCATATTAGAAATAAAAAATTTAAATTATTTTAAGCAAAGGCCTTGCATTTATTTCCAGAGGGTATATAATACCGGTATTTAAATCGAAAGAAAGGACATGATTTTTTGAAGCTAACGAAGATAAAAATTTTAACGGCAGTTAATGGCTTACTAACTCTAAGCAGTCTAATCATGTTATTCTTTGGATTATGCAATCAAGTTAATGAGTCAAAGAATCTGCTAGAAGAAGAACAAGCAATTTCGCTGAACAATAATAATATGATTATTTTGGCGGCTGTAGTTGCTTTGATGGTCTTCGGCTATGCATTCTTTGCTACTTGGTTAAAAGGTGAACCCGCAAAAGTTCATTTATTAAGGCACAGAGCATAAGATGATTAGAAAAACTGAGCTGTACTTCAATGGTTGAGGTACAGCTCAATTTTTTTGCCTAAAATAACTTAGTATTGTTGTTTTAATTTCCTTGCTATATAGAGTTGCTTGTTTAACTAAACATATTTATGATGAGCATAAGTAACAAAAAGCCAGTAATAAAGGAAGGTATTATTGATAATGTGTACAATAAAAGATAAAGTTTATGATCCGTTTTTACCTACTTTACTAGTTTCTCTACATAAGGAGTATGTCAAAGAAATTTTAACGGGACAAAAAATAATTGAGTACCGTAAGAGTTTTTTTAAGGACAGTTTTCAAGCCTTTGTTTATACTACCGGCAGTAATGGCGGGATACAACTTTTTATTAAGTGTGCACCTTTGATTAGCAGTAATGCTGCTACGTTAGCCCAGATAGGGCAAGAAATTCAAAAGGATAATTATGGAGAAATATATGACTATTTTATGCCTAAAGATGATGGCTGCATTATTCCTATTTTAAAATCATGTGCTCTTAAAAAGATTTCACTCAAGCAGTTAAGAGCCGTTTTGCCTGAAATTGTTGTCCCGCAAAAATATTTGTTTTTAGATCGACCTGATAAAAAAGACTTGCTCGATTTTTTATTAAAGCAGGAATACGATAACTTAATCATTAATAAATGGGATGAGCGGTATGCAAAAATTAGGCAAATAGTTGAAGAGAATAAAAAATGATGGTTATTTTTAGCTAACGTTTTGGTATACTAATGCACAATTGCAATTAATTATTTATAATGAACATAAATTTATGAACATAAATAGTGTTTAGAAAGTTCAATTAGTGTTCAAAAAAGGATAACATATGAAGGCAATAGAGCATTTATATAGATTTTTGGAAGAAGATAAAGATGAAAAGCTAACTACTTCTCAGATTGCTGCTAAATTTGGTTTAAGTAGAAGTGTTGTAAGTGGATACTTAGCTCAACTTTATAAAAAACAATTAGTAGAAAAATACGGCACTCGGCCTGTTTATTGGAGAATTAGGGAAAAGCCTACTGCCTTTAGTCAAATTATTGGTTATAATGGCAGTTTAAAAGAAGCAATTGGTGCGCTTAAACAAGCTATATTATATCCACCAAATGGCTTGCCAATACTGATTACTGGATCAAGTGGAACGGGAAAGAGCTTGTTAGCTAAGAAAACTTATCAAGAAGCTGTAGAGCTAGAAAAAGTAAAGGATAAAGGCAAGTTTGTCACTTTAAATACTGCAGATTATGCTAATAATCCTGAACTGTTGTCGTCAGTTTTATTTGGCTACAAAAAAGGTGCTTTTACGGGAGCTGAAGAAGATAAATTAGGACTTTTGGACGAAGCCAATAATGGTTATCTATTTTTAGATGAAGTACACCGTTTATCAAAGTCAGATCAAGAAAAACTATTTTCTCTTTTTGATCATGGTACGTTTTATCCTCTAGGTGAAGTAAATCAACCTCATAAGGTAAATATCAAGTTAATATTTGCTACAACTGAAAATCTGGACAAATATTTACTAAAAACATTTTTGCGTAGAATACCGTTACATATTGTTTTACCTGATTTTATTGATCGTCCGGTTATAGAAAGAATTGCAATTACTATTCAATGTTTTAAACATGAAGCAATAGAAACTCAACGTAAATTCTTAATACCTGATGAACTGATAATAAATTTAGCTAGTCAAAGTTTTCCAGGAAATATTGGCTCGTTAGAAAACAAAATAAAGCTTATTTGTTCACAAGGATATACTACGTCTCCTAAAAAGGAGACTATTTCGATAGAATATCCATCTTCTCATAATTATCTGGTTCCAATTGATAGTGAATTTAATATTACTGAATTGTCACAAATGACTAAACATCTGCAAGATAGTCTACAGAGTATTCAAAACGAACTGATAGAAGCAATTTCTAAAAGTTCTCCCATCAGTGACTGTAAGTTAATAATATTACGTGCACTTCGTTCTCTTTCACGTCCCATAAGTACTAATGTAAAAGAATCAATCGGAAAAAATATTAGCAAAATTATTAAAACAACTCTTACCAACAAATATGGTTTAAAACTTAATTTAACTCAAAATGAATTTAAAGCTTTAATTTTTGCATTTAACTTAGCCAGTGTCCAAGAGCAAAATTTAAAACATACAAGTGAACTAAAGAAACTTTTAGAGCAGAAGTATCCACGGTCATTTTATGTTTATCAACAGCTGTTAGCTAAAATAAATCCTAAAATTGTAGATAGTTATTACCTTTGGTTTATATTGTTATTTGCCGATTTAATAGAAAAAGTAGAAGCCATTAATTATACTTGCATACTGCTGGCACACGGTGAGTCAACGGCTACAAGTATTCAAAAAATTGTTAACAGTCTGGCAGGAAACTATATTTTTGAGGCTTTTGATATGCCAATCGATGCTACTGTTGACAATATTAATAAGTGTGTAAAGGAATATTTGCAAATTCAAAAAGCAAACGATCATGGAATCATTTTATTATTTGATATGGGTTCCTTGAACCAGATGTTTGTTAAAATAAAACATTCTTCTAATAAGAAATTATTAGTAATTAATAATTTAACTACAGCTTCTGCACTTGATGTTGCTATTAGGGTGCAAAGAGGAGAAACATTTAAAGAAATCACGGCAAAGGCGAAAAACTATGGTAACTATATGGGAGTCCAATATTTTGAAGGACTTTCAGATAAAGACAATATTATAGTTTCATGTTTATCGGGTGCCGGTATGTCACAAGCAATTAAAGATATTATAAATAAAACCCTGTCTACCAATAAGCAAATTATCACGATGGACTATCGAAAATTGCGTGAACTTATTGATAATAATGATAAAAGCTTTTTTAAAAATACCCAATTAATCATCACTACTACAGATTTTAATATCAATTTAGATCTGCCTTTGATTAATATATACAATATACTGGATCAGAAGGGTTTTGCGGAACTAAAAAATTATTTATTAAATTCAGGAGAAAAAAGCAAAAATGTAGATAACTTACTTGAACGATTTTTAAAATTTCTCACAATTCAAGGTATAAAGGAGAGACTGCAGTTTCTCAATCCTAATACTGTCATTAATGAAGTCCAGTCTGTTGTGGCCAAATACCAAACATATTATGGTGTAAAGTTTAGCGGTAAAATTAAGTTAAATTTGTACATGCATCTTTCTTTAATGATTGAAAGGATTTTACTCAGTGAAAGTAAAGAAAAGAGCAATGATATAATTTTTAAAAATGATAAGGAAAAAGAATTCGCTTCTATTTCAAGTACGATATTTAAGCCGATTGAGATGAAATACAATATCAAAATTAATAAATTTGAAATTTCATTAATTTTTGAACTGTTAGAAGAATATCTTTAAGGTAAGTAGTGTTTAAGGAATACTTAAGCACTATTTTTGTTTTGCTGATTTAGCAGTAATTCTTAGACTTGGCATTATTTTTGCTAATAGTACATTGAAAAGGAAAGGGGGAAGAAGAATAAACAGGTGAGAAATTATTTATTAGTAAAGCTTTGTTTTATTAAACATTTTCTAAAGAGGAGCACAAGTAAGTGAAAATATATTTATTAAGTCATGGAAAATTAGCGAGTGGGATGAAAAATACAATTGAATTACTAGCAGGAGATCAACCTAATCTGGTTGCTTTTGATTCATACTTGCCGAATGGCCCAGATCTGACAGTGTTTTTACAGAAATTGGCTCAAGAAAAAGAACAGTTTATTGTAGTGACTGACTTACTTGGTGGCAGTGTAAACCGTCTGGCGCTTGAAAAATTAGTTTCAAACAATATTTATTTAATTAGTGGTATGAATACTGCTTTGGTTTTGAGCTTAGTTTTACTTGATGCTAAATGTACTGTTGATCAAATTCAGAAAATAGTAGATACAAGTAAAGATACTGTTCGCCTTCTTTTACCAAGTCAAAATTCTGCCACAAATGAAACTGAAGAAGATTTTTAAAGGAGAAGTAGATAAATGATTTTATTATTACGAGTTGATCACCGTTTGTTACATGGACAGGTAGTTTTTTCCTGGTGTTCTCAATTACAACCAAATTGTATTTTAATTGCAGATGATGAAGTAGTTAAAGATGACTTGCGCAAATCTACTTTACGCTTAGGGAAACCTCAAGGGGTAAAGCTGGTATTCAAAAGTGTAAAGGACGCAATTGAAGCGATCAATTCCGGAAAGACTGACAAATATCGATTACTCATTGTTGTACCAACGATTGAAACTGCTGTGACATTAGCTAAAAAAGTGCCACAAATTACTGCCATCAATTTGGGAGGAACAAAGGCCTTACCAGGAACTCATCCGTTATCAAAAATGGTAAATGTAACAGATCACGATGAGCAAATTCTTAGAGAAATATCTTCAGCGGGTAAGGAGGTTAATATTCAAGCAGTCCCGAGCGATCCTAAGAAGATTTTATTTAAATAGGAGGAGAATGGAATGTTACAAGCATTTTTAATTTTTGTTGTAGCCTTTATCGGCTATTTGGAATGTGGTGTAGGTAACTCAATGATCCAGAGACCAATTGTAATGGGCCCTCTAGTTGGGTTGGTTCTTGGTGATTTACATACTGGATTAATTGTCGGAGCGACTTTAGAGCTTGCTTTTATGGGTAATATCACTATTGGCGCTGCCCTACCACCCGAAATAACAGCTGGGGGAATTTTAGGAACAGCTTTTGCAATTAAAACCGGTTCAGGTGCGGCAGCTGCTTTGGCACTGGCGATTCCAATTGCTACTGTAGCTTTGTTATTAAAAAATTTTTATTATCTAACCGTACGTGTTTTCTTCTTACATAAATCTGATGATTATGCAGCTAAAGGTGATGTAGCTGGCGTTGATAGAATGCATATGATTAGTTTTCTATCGTACGATATCTTAATGTCTCTAATTTTAGCTATTTGCTTTTACGCAGGTAGCGGTGTGGTTAAATCATTTTTGGCAATTATTCCGAAATTTATTATCGACGGAATGAATATTGCTGCAGGCATATTACCGGCTCTTGGCTTTGCACTCTTGGCAAGTATGCTTATTAATAAGAAAGTGGCACCGTATCTATTACTTGGCTTTGTGTTAGCAGCATACCTAAAAGTTCCAGTTTTAGGAGTTGCTTTAATAGGGATAGTTATAGTCGCTTTAAGTATTGTTAATAGAAATACGAATCAACCTGCTTCAATTAATACGGAGGATAATGACGATGACTTCTAATACAAACAAAAAGAAATTAACCAAACACGATATTAATAAGATTTTTTGGAGGTCTTTTACAATTAACGCAGCCTTCAACTATGAACGGCAGATGAGTCAAGGGGTACAATATGCTTTAGGTCCAGCTTTAAAAAAGCTCTATCCGGAAAAAGATCGGTTGGCAGCAGCATTGAAAAGACATGCTGAATTCTTCAATACTACACCAATGCTTGGACCTTTTGTTTTCGGTATTACTGCAGCTATGGAAGAAGAAAATGCAAATGATCCTGATTTTGATGAATCGTCTATTAACTCGGTTAAAGCCTCTCTTATGGGTCCGCTTGCTGGAATAGGAGATTCTGTCTTTTGGGGCACTTTACGTCCACTTGCTGGTGGAATTGCATGCTCATTAGCATTAACAGGTAATTTGTTTGCACCTATATTGTTCTTGCTAATTTTTAATATTCCAAATGTTTTAGTAAGATACTATGGTGTCCATTGGGGATACCAATCAGGCATGAAAGCTCTGAATAAATTTGAAAAAATGGGTATTACTGATAAAGTATTCCAAGGAGCTGCTACTTTAGGATTGCTAGTTATTGGAGCTATGATCGCTTCAATGGTCACGGTGAAAACGGGCTTAACTATTGGTACGGGCAAATCTGCTATCAAATTGATGTCAGTTTTAGATGGAATAATGCCCGATATGCTGGGAGCTGTTGCAACAGGTATTGTTTACTGGGCAATTAAAAAAGGCCATAAAGTAAATACTATTCTGCTTTGGATTATTTTAATCAGCGTGGTAGCGGCATTCTTTGGTATTTTACAAGCATAAGAGGCTTAACATGACAGTTCTAAATGATTTTTTGCAATATAGTCAAAATAAACATTTTCGTATTATCAACGCTCAAATATATCAAAATGACCAGTTAGTTTCTGAAAAAAGGGCAGTAGATCCAATTACGCGTTTGAATGTCTATTCTGTTTCGAAGAGCATAACTTCTATTGGTGTGGGGCTTGCTTGTCAGGAAAACTTACTGAAATTAACAGATCCAATTTATCAATTTTTTCCGCAGATAAACTTCTCATTACTCGATCCCAAAATTAAAAAAGTTACAATACGTGATTTATTAACAATGACTGCCGGCCTAAAAGATCCTCTGTTTTTTGCAGATGATCCGGAACGCTATCTGGTAAAAGACTGGATTCGGTACTATTTTACTCATGCAGAATTTGTACATGAACCGGGTAAAAACTTTTTATATTCTACTTTTAATAGCTACATTCTTAGTTGTATTGTTGAAGCTGCTAGTGGAGCTACTCTGGTCAATTATTTAAAGCCACGCTTTTTTGAACCAATAGGTATAGGCAATCCGGACTGGTTGAGTTGTCCAATGGGGCATTCAATGGGAGCACATTCTCTGATGCTCACAATTGATGAAATGTCAAAAATAGGATTGTTCTTATTGCATAAAGGAAAATGGCAAGGGAAACAAATACTTAATTCACAGTATTTGGAAGCTGCTACAAGTAATCAGGTTACAGATGCTAAAGGTAGAACTCACTTTGGCTATGGTTATCAGTATTGGATTAATCCTGATCATCAATCTTTTCGAGCTGATGGCAAATTAGGTCAATTCATTATTGTTTTGCCCCAAAATCAATTAGTTGTTAGCATTCAATCTCTTGAGCAAAAAAAGCTATTTTCTGAGGTCTGGGAGCATTTAATCCAACCGTTGGTTAAAGATTAATTTGACAATTTTTTAATAACGTCTTATTGTTAGCAAAAGCTATCTAATAGGCGTTTTTTGTTGGTATTATGAGTTGGAGAAAGTGTGTTTTTAAATGATTAAAATGCTAAGAATTGACGAGCGTTTAATTCATGGACAAGTGGCAATGGTTTGGTCTAAAGCCTTGGGTATAAAGAGGATTTTGGTAGCCAACGACAAAGCAGCTGATAATTATCTGCAAACAATATCTATGAAACTGGCTGTACCATCCAATATTAGATTTGATCTACAGAATATGGCTAAATCAATTAAGTTTCTTGACAGTCCAAAATCTGAATCTCAAGTAATAATGGTAGTTGTAGAAAATTTTAGAGATGCACTGAGCATTGCTCAAAATGTACCAAAAATTGATGTGATTAATATCGGTAATTATGGTCTTTTATCGGTAAATAAGCATAATCAAAAGCAAAAACAGTTGGATACCTGTGTCAAAGTAGATGATATAGACCTTGAATATATCAAGCAGATAATGAAATTGCCTTTTCAGTTTGTTTCGCAGTTAACCCCCAACTCATCCAAAAAAGATATCAAAAAAATGAAAATAGATTAATGTGGTAAATGACCTAAGCTATTAAATAATTTCAAATAAAAACGCAACCTAACAATTAGTTAGGCTGCGTTTCTTAATGGGATATTTGTATTAAAGAGGTATCTTCTAATACCAGTGATGTGTTAGCCAGAAATTCTTGGCATTAACCCATGAACCATAACGACCGTAAACATATCTGTCAGCGGTTCTTTCTTGGTTCTTCTTAGAATAATTACCTTTTAGGTAAGCAATGTTTAATTGGTATTTGCCATAACAAACACCATTACGTGCGTAATAATTGCCACCCGATTCACGCATTGCAATCCATCTCTTGGCTGCACGTTCTGCTTTTGACATCTTACGAGCGGCTTGTACTGTTTGCGTACATGAATTATTATTAGTAGTTTCTAAAGCAGTGACGAAACTAAATGATAACGCCAGTGCTGTAATTAACTTAAGTATTAAACTTTTACTGTTCTTCAATATCTTCAATCCCCACAATTAACTATATTAATTCTATGGATAATAATACACAGTCAATGTGTCATTGTTGTTACAGAAATAACACGCAACTCTTACAAAATTTTTGAAAAATTTAATAATTCTACTAGTTTTGAAAAATTCATATTGTAATAGAGTCAATTATTACTTACCTGAATGTTTTAATGTTATTTTTATTTATGTCTGTTAAAATTGGTAGTAACTATTATTTTAGGAGGTAAATATGGCTGCTAAACATTTTTATGAAACTTTTCACCCTGAACACTATGATTTATTCATAGACATCAATCGGGAGCAGAAAAGTATTAATGGTACTTCGACAATTACCGGTGAAGCAATTGAGGATACTATTTTAATTAATCAGAAATATATGAAGATTGCTTCAGTAACAAGTGAAGGCAAAGAAGTACCGTTCTCTGTCAATGACGAAAAAGAAGCAATTGAAATCGAACTGGGTCAAACTGGTAAGGTAACGGTTGAAATCAAGTATTCTGCACCGCTGACCGATTCTATGATGGGAATTTATCCTTCATATTATCAAGTTGATGGTGTGCAAAAACAAATTATCGGTACTCAATTTGAAACTACAGCTGCACGTCAGGCTTTCCCATGTGTTGATGAGCCAGAAGCCAAAGCTACTTTTTCTTTAGCACTTAAGTATGATGAGCATGAAGGTGAAACTACAATTGCCAATATGCCGGAAGTTAAAGTCGAAGACGGCGTGCACTATTTCGCTCAAACCGTTAGAATGTCCAGCTATCTGATTGCCTTTGCCTTTGGTGAATTGCAATCAAAGCTTACTGAAACCAAAGACGGCGTTAAAGTTGGTGTTTTTGCGACTAAAGCACATCAAGCTAAAGAATTAGACTTTGCTTTGGATATTGCTAAGCGGGCAATCGAATTTTACGAAGAATTTTATCAAACTAAGTATCCACTACCGCATTCTTGGCAATTAGCCTTGCCAGATTTCTCTGCCGGAGCAATGGAAAATTGGGGCTTAGTTACATATCGTGAAGTTGCAGTTTTACTTGACCCAGATAATGCGACTCCGTACCAAAAAGCTTATGTGGCAACCGTTATCACTCATGAACTAGCGCACCAATGGTTTGGCGATCTAGTTACTATGAAATGGTGGGACGACTTATGGCTTAATGAAAGTTTCGCCAACATGATGGAATATGTTTCAGTTGATGCTTTAGAGCCAAGCTGGCATGTTTGGGATAATCTTTACCAAATTTCGGAAGTGCCAGCAGCTTTAAAACGTGATGCCACTGATGGTGTCCAATCCGTTCACGTTGATGTAGAGCATCCAGCTGATATTGATTCGATTTTTGATAGTGCGATTGTTTATGCCAAAGGTTCCAGGATGCTGGTTATGGTGCGGGCACTTTTAGGTGACGATGCCCTGCGTAAGGGACTTAAGTATTACTTTGAACAGCACCAATATGGTAACGCTACAGGTGATGATTTATGGAACGCCCTTTCAACTGCTACTGATTTAGATATTGGCAAGATCATGCATACTTGGCTTGACCAACCGGGTTACCCTGTAGTTTCTGCCAAAGTGAATACAGCTGGTCATCTAGTTTTGAGTCAAAAACAATTCTTCATCGGTGAAGGTAAAGAAGTTGGACGTAAGTGGGCCATTCCTTTAAACGCAAACTTTGAGGCACCGCAGATTATGTCTGAAAGAGAACTGGATCTAGGAGATTACCAAGAATTGCGCAGTGCAGCTGGTCACGCTTTGCGTGTAAATGTAGGCAATAGTTCGCACTTCATTGTTAATTATGATGAAACCTTAATGAATGATATTATGGCTGAATTTACTAAGTTGAAGCCGGTTGATCAATTACAATTACTGCAAGACTTGGGACTTTTAGCAGAAAGTAAACAAATTTCATACGCTGAGATTGTCCCGTTACTGCCAAAATTTGCGGATTCTAAGTCATATATTGTCATTAGTGTGTTATCTTCCAGTGTTCGTTCATTGCGTAAATTTGTTACTCCGAATTCACCTGCAGAAAAAGATTTAAAGGCATTCGTTAATAAATTGACCCAAAAGCAAGTCGAGCACCTAGGCTGGCAGGCACAAACTTCCGATACAGATGATGATAAGAGAATTCGTCCATTAGAAATAGCTTTGGCATTGTATGCCGATAATTCTGCTGTGATAAAAGATGGTCACCAAATTTTTACTGAACATAAGCAAAACTTAAACGAAATTGATGCTTCAGTTCGACCATATGTTTTAATGAATGAAGTTAAGAATTATAACGAGTCAGGTTTAGTTGACCGTTTAATTAAAGAATATCAAACTGCAACTGATCCTAACTATAAGGACGATCTTACTGATGCTATTACCGACACCAAGGATCCCGCTGAAATCAAGAAGCTTATTGAGAACTTTGAGAATGCTGCAGTTGTTAAACCGCAAGATTTGCGCTCTTGGTTTGCGAATGTCTTAGCTAATCCAAAAGGCGAACAATTTGCTTGGGACTGGTTACGGGACCAATGGTCATGGCTCGAGAAAACAGTCGGTGGTGATATGGAATTTACCACTTATATTACTGTGGCTTCAAACATTTTCCATACTGAAAAGAGATTGGAAGAATTCAAAGAATTCTTTGAGCCAAAGGTTGATCAGCCGGGTCTTGGTCGTGAGATCAGAATGGATACCAAGAATATCGAGTCCAAGGTTGACGTGATTAATGCTGAAAAGGATGCTGTCAATCAAGCTGTTAAGGAAACTTTGTAACTAAAATTGTTTAATTTTTAATGTCCTATTATAAGTATTAAAAGGAAGCTGATAAATCAATGTGTAGAAACATAATTTATCAGTTTTTTTATGCTAAGTATTAATATGCAAATTTCTAAAAAGAGCTTTGCAATATGGCGCTGCCAATTTAGAGTAAGTGAAGTGCTCCAGAATAGTTAGATAGGTAATCTAATTATTGGAGCATTTTTTTCTACGGCTTTATACAAAATATATTCTTTACCAGTCGAATTATAATTGATCTTTGTGAAAAATCAGTTTAATTTAAGAAGACTAAGTTAAATCCACTGGTACTAAAAGCAAAAATAAATATTATGCATAAATTTATTAATTATTGTAATTAATTATAAATACTGGTTAACTATATTTTCAATTAAATTAATAGTATTACCGTAAAAATAGTTGAGGTTGGTATTTTCAGGATCGGGCACACCGCTGCCACTATCTACGACAAAGGCAAGGTCGCCAATGTTAGCATAAGTGCTGTGCGGTGTAGCAGTGATCGTAATAATATCGCCGCCATCTTTCTTACAACCTGCAATTTTGATCAAACCATTTTTATTTTCTCCAGATTGTGAGAACGTAATCAAAGTATGAGGCAATTGGTCAGATGCAATTGAGATTTCAACGCCATCCAGGTCTACACCATAAATTTTTTTAAGTAATAGTTTGCGGTAAGTGTAATTTACTAGAATCTTGCAAAAACCCTCACCAAATAAATAGGTTCTTTTTTCCAGCTTAATTTTATGAAAGAAATCCGCAACTACCTTAGTGCTTAAATTACAGTGAACAAACGGCAAGTTGGCAAAGGTCTTTAGCGGCTGAGTTTTGTAACGAGAAGAAAGGAAAAAGATAAATTCTTTAAAGTTAGCAAAACCAGCGCGCCTGACTAATCTGCTGACTGAAGCAGTTGACAGATAATTTTTCTTAGCTATATAGCGAATGTCTAAACTATCGTTGGTGATGATTGAGTCAACAATCGACTCAATCACTTTAATATCTTGATGACGCAAATGATTATTAGGGAACAAACGGTCAATTTGAAAGATTTTAGTCATTTAACACACTACCTTGAAAATATTTTCCCATTTTGAAAACCACACCATAATTCGTGTGTTTTGTTGTTATTGCTCTTTCATTATACTATATTAAATTTGTTCAAAGAAAGCGTTTTAAATAATTTGAAAGGTGTGTGTGAATGAAGCAAGTTGTTATTAATGCCGATGATTTTGGCTATTCACTGGCCGTAAATCGAGGAGTTATTAAAGCGTATAAAGATGGGATGGTTTCTTCTACAACTCTTATGGCAAATATGCCGGGGTGTTTAGAAGCAATCAAGTTAGCAAATGAAAACAAAGACTTAGGAGTTGGCTGTCACCTTAACATCACAACGGGTAAACCCATGACGGATGCCAAAACACTGGTTGATGAGAATGGCGAATTTTACCATTTGGCCGGTTATAAAGAGCATCGCAATGAAATGGATCCTGAAGAAATTTACCATGAGTGGTGCGCGCAAGTTGATTTCTTGTTAAGTAAGGGAGTAAAGCTAACTCATTTAGATAGTCATCATCATGTTCATTCTTTTTCTGAGAATTTGATTCTTACCCAGCGCATTTCTGATAAGTATCAGTTACCGGTTAGAAATTGTTACGGTATTGAAAATCAAGTTAAGTTGTCTTATCAAAGAGGAATTGTTGGTTTTGATGATCTGATGAATTACGCGCATATTCGCAGTTTGGATAAATCTTATCATGCGGATCAAGAACAATGTTTAACAGAAATACAAGCTGTTCTTGACCGTCTGCAGGATAACCAAATAACTGAGTTTATGGTCCACCCTGCATTTGTAGATGAAACACTTTACTTCAATTCTTCATTTAATGTGCCGCGAATCAAAGAAGTAACAATTCTCTGTGATTCGGCTTTTAAAAAGAAGTTGCAGGAAAATCAAGTAGAAGTAATTCCTTATCCCAAATCTTAAATAAAAAATGTAATGTAAGGAGGCAAAATTATGAAGGGCAAGTTTATGAAGTCCGCGAATGTTTTTTCACGGGCAATAATTCAACCCGTTATGTTTATGGCCGTAACTGGTATTATATTATCAGTCTGTGCCATTTTGAAGCTAGACTTAATGCCGACCATTTTGAAAGATACTGGTAATTTTATTTACAATATCCTATCAAGCGGTATGATCGGGCAATTAAGTTGTATTTTCTGTGTAGGTATAGCTACAGCTTTGGCTAAACCTAAATATAAAACTGATGCCGCAATTTTAGGTATCGTTACTTATTTAATCTTTTTGTTCGCCAACAATTCATGGCTGCAATTAACCCACCGTTTGGCTAAGCCAAATTCTCAGGGACTCTTTGGTACTGGGCAAAACATGGTTTTCGGTATCCAAGTCACTGATATGGGAGTTTTCCTCGGAATTATTTTAGGAATCCTAGTGGGCTGGATGGTAAATAAATGGGGGAATATTAAGCTCCATAAATATTTATCACCATATGCAGGAACAAAATCCGTTTACATTATTTTAGTATTTGTAACTATTCTGTTTGCAATTGCTATTACTTATGTTTGGCCTGCAGTTAACTGGGTTATTGAAAATATTGTTAAGGTAATGTCAACTACGGGCTCCATTGGGTTCTTCTTCTATGGCTTTTTAAACCGTATGCTTTTACCTGTTGGACTGCACCACTTCTTATGGATGCCTTTGTTCTACACTCCTTTAGGTGGTACTGCCAGGATTGCCGGCAAGCTATACACTGGTGCGTTTAATATTTGGTTAGCTGAGTTAGGTAACCCAAGTCATATTACTGCAATGCACCAATCTATTGGTTATCTGTCTAATTTTGGTTCAATTTCGTTACCTATCGGTATTGCTTTTGCTTTCTGGAAGATGTCAGAACCAAAGAATAGGCAAAAAGTTGCGGCTATTTTAATTCCAACTGTTACTACTGCCTTTTTAGCAGGTGTTACTGAGCCTTTGGAATTTATGTTCCTGTTCTTATCACCATTACTATGGCTAGCTCACTCAGTTGTTTACGGAATTAGTCTATTTTTGACAAATATAGTTGGTATCGATATTCAGTTTGATACCGGTATTAATATGATTATTAATAGTTTTGCCTTTCCGGCAAGGCTAGGACATCAGTATCTCATCCCAATAATGTTTGTCGTCACCGGTTTACTTGAATATTTTGTCTTCGTCTTTATGATCAAACGCTTCAACATTCCAACTATTGGACGTGCTAACGCGGACGAGACACTCCTTAATGGTGCAGAAAGTGAAGATGAATCTGTCGAGCAGGCAGAAGAAAAACTTGCTCAAACTGACAGTGCTACAGAATCTGCAGACACTGCAAAATTTGATAATCAAACTAAAAATATTGTAGCTGGTCTAGGTGGTCCAGAAAACATCGATGAAATGATTAATTGTTATACTCGACTTCGCGTTGACGTTAAAGATACAAACAAATTAGATATGGATCTGTTAAAACACAAGACAGGTACTAAAGGCGTAATGCAAGATGGTAATAATATCCAAATAGTATTTGGAGTTGATGTAGAAAGTATTCATGATAAAGTTGATGAATATCTTGATTATCTGAAAAAACACCCATCAGAAAGTGGAAAGTAATTTAGGAGGATTATTGAAATGGCAAATAAATTTGTAATCATTGGTGGCGGATCAACCCAATCACCAAGTATCTTGGAGGTTTTACGTCAACGTTCTGCTGACTTAGATATGAACCAGCTAGTTCTTTATGATATTGATGAAGAAAGAGTGTCTCTTTTAGGGCAGTACACCAAAATGTATTATAAAGAAACAGGTTCACCGGTTCATGTTTCTTACACGACTAACTTGGAAGAAGCTCTACAAGATGCAAACTTTTTATTCATGCAAATTCGTCCAGGTCTGAACAAGCAACGGGCTATTGATGAAAAAATTTGTATTCGCAATGGCGTTATTGGTCAGGAAACTTGTGGACTTGGCGGCTTTTCCTTTGCAATGAGGGTAATACCAGATATTATCGCTATTATTAAGAAGGTTAAGCAAATTTGTCCTGATGCATGGATTTTAAATTACACTAATCCAGAAGCAATTTTGTCAGAGGCAATTTACCGCGAATTTCCTGAAGCAAAGGTAATTTGTATCTGTGACATGCCAATTTCAATTGAAGGTGCAATTGCACAATACTTCCATAAAGATTTAAAAGATATTACCTTCAAATATTTTGGCATGAACCACTTCGGCTGGTGGACATCAATGATTGATGAGAACGGTCAGGACTTATTGCCACAACTGCGTGAGGACGTCCAGTCTGGCAAGATTGATACCCTTGCTCAATGGAATGACGAAACTCTTGATGACCAGTATTGGATTGATACATACAAGCGCATGATTACCATTTTCAAGCGTTTTCCTGAATATTTCCCTAACTGCTACTTGCAGTACTATTTGATGCCTGATGTAATGATGGCTGAATCTGATGTTAACTTCACACGTGGTGACTGGGTAATGCAGGGACGTGAAAAGAGAATCTTCACAGAATGTCGGCGCGTTTTAAAAGCCGGCACAGCTAAAGGCTCTTCACTTAATTCTGGTGTTCACGGCAACTACATCGTTGATATTGCTAACGCAATTATCCATAATACCCGCGAACGTTTCACCGTTAACCAAAAGAACAATGGTGCCATATCTAATTTTGATCCAGATGCCGTAGTGGAAGTTCCAGCATATATTGGCAGCATGGGTGCAGAAACCATTAGCATTGGTAAGATCCCAACTTTTCATAAAGGACTAATGGAACTGCAAAAAGCTTACGAAAAACGGACAGTTGACGCAGCATTATCTGGCTCATATCAAGTTGCCTTAGAAGCAGTTGTCCTTAATAAGACCATACCAGATTACCATGTAGGTAAAAAGGTTTTGGATGAGTTATATGAGGCTAACAAACAATACTGGCCGGAATTGCATTAAAAATATCACTACTAAAGATATCACTACTAAAAAGATTAGCTTTAACTGTAGTTATTGCTAGTCTTTTTTGTGAGTAATCAATTTTTTTATAGAAAAAAGACTAACTTTGAAGTAAAAGTTAGTCTTTTAGTATACTATTTGACTTATTTGATTAAGATTTAGTCATATACAATAACCGGCTCATGTTTACTTACATTGTGCCAGACCTGCTTAATTTCTCTGGGCTTAATATTAACACAGCCGTGTGAGCCACCTCTTAAATAAGCTTTTTTACTCCAGTCACCGCGCCAGCCAGCGTCGTGAAAACCGCAACCAGTCAAGGTAAACGGCATCCAGTAACTAACAGGTGAAGCGTATTTAGAGCCATCGTTGTTGCGTCCACGCAGTACCGCATGGCGTTGCTTATAGTGAATATACCAGACTCCTTGAGGCGTACGGTTATTCTTATTACCGTCCTTTGTCCCGGTAACAACATCGTTAAGGTGGACAACCACCTTGCCTTTGCGCACAATCCACATTTCCTGCCTTTGCAGAGAAACTACAATATAGTCATCGCCTATGCCATGATTATTTAAGCCGTAGCCTAAACCATAAGTGCTGTAGCCAAGACCAAAAATATAATTTTTGCCGTCCAGATTTTTAGTTCCATTCAAAAATGCCTGCTCAACAGCTGTTTGTGCTCTTTTGACATGCACGCCCCAGCCATAGCTTTGGTTTTTAATACTAATTTTCTTTTTTGCAACTTTATTGCCTTTTGGAACCGCAAAACTATAGCTTTGATGAATTGTTGAAACATCCTGGTCAATTTTATTAAGCTTTGCCGTTAAGTTTTCGCTGTTAAGAAAAGTGTACTTGCCTTTTCTATAAATTGCCTGGTTAATTAATTTTTGTGCTTTGAGTTTATAAACTTTGCCTGCAACATGGTAATTAACTACGGCGTGGCTCATCGTTTGCATTTTTTTGTTAGCGGCATCCAGATCAGTATTGCGGTATTCATAGCTTTGCTTATTGGGCATAGTTGTATGTTGCTTTTTAAAATAAGCGGCAACTTCCCGCTTTTTAATAGTCTTGCTGCTAGGATCATATTCAAGTGCAACTTTACCATTTTCCAGTGAAACCATGTTGTTCGCTTTCCGATTGATTTTGGTAGTTGCTTTATTAATTGTTAAGTTTCCAACTTCTACGCCATAAATATTAACATTAGGGTTAAAATGATTTGTAGCGAATGCTTTAGCCTGCTTTTGCGCTTCGACGTGATTGTTATACAACACCACGCCAAATACAACTGCTAAAATCAGAACTATTCCGATAATAATTAAAAGCAAGTTATTGCGGTTATTGTATTTTTTTAAATTTCTTTTTGATTGCATAAGTTCTACCACCGTTGGAATTTTCAAAAAAATAATTGCGGTTACAGTTTACCATCTATTGCGGCCCTAGTAAAATGCAAGATATAAGAATGTTTTTGGGAGGGATTGCTCAATGGAAAATGACCCATTAGTGTTTGATGTTAACATAGCTAAAGAAAAGCCTAATTCTTATCGTAAAGTAAAAAATAATTCTGGCTGTCCCTTTTGTGATGTGGCGGATTTGACCCATATCTTAAAAAAACAGGGTGGGATGATTTGGCTTGATAATAAATATCATACGTTACATGATACGGTTCAGACTGTTTTGATTGAGTCCAATAAGCATCAAGGTGATATTACCACTTATTCGCTTGATTATAATCGTTCTTTGATGCGTTTTTCACTGTCATGCTTTAAGCAGATGAATGATTCACACAAGTACAGATCGGTTTTATGGTATAAAAATTATGGCGAAAATTCTGGTGGCTCTCTTGCACACCCCCACATGCAAATAGTGGGTCTGGAAAAGATGGATGGTTATAAATATATTCAACCCAATAATTTTGAAGGTATAAGTCTTTTTAATAAAGATGGGGTTGAGGTTAATGTGAGCACGCATCCAATTCAGGGCTACATTGAACTTGATTTTAATCTTCTTGATGAAAACAGTATTGACGAATGGTCCGACTGGATTCAAAGCGGAGCAAAGTATATGCTAAAAGTTTTATCAAAAGGGCGTAATAACTCCTATAACTTGTTTTTCTATCCGCGCTTTGATCGGGGCATTAGTGCTAAATTAATCTTACGTTATACGGCATCACCGTATTTTGTCGGTTATAAGCTCTCACAGGTAGACAACAAGGAGAAACTGGTCACTGAAGCCGAAAATTTTAAGCACTTCTTTGAGTCTGGGTCAGTTTTAGAATAGTAAAATTTTTATTATGACTTTTTTATTAAATATTATTAAAACTAGTATATAACGGAGAAATTATTTGCGACTAGTAAGATCAAGCAATATAATAGCAAGGTGCTTTTTTTAAGGAGGATGCAAATGCACAGAAAAGAAACAAAAAACCTGGCTATTACTGCTATATTTGTCGCAATCTTTTTATTGCAAACTCTCATTCCTAATATCGGCTATATTCGCATATTGCCAACTTTGCCAGCTGTAACGACTATTCCGTTGACTGTTGCCATTTATTCTTTACTTATGGGACCAATTGCTGGGACCTTCTTTGGCATTTTCTGGGGCATTGTCCGCATGGTGCAGGCATATACGCAACCTGGCGATATTGTCAGCTTAATGCTCTTTCAAAACTTTGCGATTGCGGTAATTCCTAGTGTTTTAGCTGGTCTTTTCCCGGGACTGATTGGAAAATTAACTGCTAAAAAGAAAAATAGCATTAAAGAATTAAGCTACACATTTGCAGGTGCAGTGACTTCTTTAACTAACACGGTTTTTGTAATTCTATTAACCAGTCTAGTTTTCATGGGCAACTCTGCCAAACTGCTAGGCCATTTGGGCAGTTTTAGTCAAGGCACACCTTTAATTACTGCGTTAATAATTGCTTTAGGTTTGAACGGCCTGGTTGAGGCAGTATTTACTGCAATTGTGACACCAATTATTGTGACGCCACTCAACAAGGTGCTGCGCAGAGTGGGCTAAGAGAATAGAAGTGTTTTTAAGAAAAACTTAATATTCTTAATTGACCGTTAAAAATAAGGAAAAAGTATTCAGATAAGTCTTTCAATATCTGAAAGGCTTATTTTTTTATTGACATTCTTGCTTTCTTACATTAGTGTATTAGATAAATAGTACAGAAGTATTACAACGAGGACTTTGCAAATGACTGAAATTTTACGAGTAGATCAAGTTACTAAAACATACGGCAAGCGGGGCGAAAAGCAGTATCAGGCTTTAAAGGGAGTTAATTTTGCGGTCAATTCAGGCGAATTTGTAGCGATTATGGGTGCTTCTGGTTCTGGTAAAACGACTTTGCTCAATATCTTGTCGACTTTAGACAAGCCAACTTCAGGCAACGTTTTTATTAATCACCAAGACAACAGTACTTTAAATGCTAATCAGCTGGCTGATTTTAGAAGTCGACAAATTGGCTTTATTTTTCAAGACTTCAATCTCTTAGAGAATTTAACTAATCGTGAAAACATTGCCTTGCCTTTAAGTTTAAGAGGGATAGCTTCCAGAAAAATTGATCCCTTAGTTGATAAAATTGCGACTAGGCTAGGAATTAAAGAGATATTGGCTAAATATCCTGCTGAGGTCTCGGGTGGGCAAAAGCAAAGGGTAGCAGCTGCCAGAGCCTTAGTGCATGAACCGGCAATTCTGCTGGCGGATGAGCCGACGGGAGCCTTGGATTCTAAGAGCGCGCGTGAATTGCTTTTTACTATGGCAGATTTGAATCAAAACGACGGTATCACCACTCTCATGGTTACCCACGACCCGTTTGCCGCCAGCTTTGCCAGTCGCATTTTATTTATTAAAGACGGCCAAATTGGTGAACAAATGCTGAAAAACGGGCAGTCGAGGCAGGAATTTTATCATCTGTTAATTGATCACTTAGATACTGCTGAATAAGGAGAACAAAAATGATTTGGAAGTTGTCCTTAACGGGAATCAAGAGTCGCTTTAAAGATTACGCGGTTTTGTTTTCCGGCCTAGTTGTTGCCAGCATGATTTTTTACATGTTCCTCACAATCACCATTAATCCTACTTTTATCAAAAATGATGTTGCAGCACCAAGTAACTATGTCCGCTTTACCTTTGGTTTTGGTATCGTCTTGTTGGTAATCATTACTGCTATTTATTTGGTTTATGCTAATTCTTTTTTATTGAGCATGCGCAAACACGATTACGGGATGTACATGATGCTCGGAGCTAAGAGTACTAAAATCGGGGCACTAATTTTTCTGGAAACTCTGATAACCGGTATTTTGGCCACAATAGTGGGTATTCTGCTGGGTTTTGGTCTAACAGCCATTGTATCGCAGCTGCTGATATCACGTTTAGGCTTGACGGTAAAACATTTTGCCGTTATTTTACCCAATGCCATTATCTGGACGATTATCTTCTTCATTTTCATCTTCTTATTTGGTGCTTTGAAAAATGTCCGTAAATTAACCAAGACACCGATAATTGAATTATTGCGTGATGACCAAAAGCCGGTCGCCTACAAGCGTCAGCCGGTCTTGCACTGGATTCAAGGAATATTGGGTCTGTTACTTTTAGCAGCAGGCTACTTTATTCTGGGTCTTCCAGGCGGTGCTATTTTATTTATTATTCCAGCAGCGTTAGTGACCATAGTTGCCGGTTCATACTTCACATTTAATGCTTTTTTCAGTGCCTTAATTGGGTTCTTGCTTAACCGCAGAAGCTATTCTTATCATGGCATTCGGGTATTTACTTTAGGCCAGTTGAAGTTTCGGCTGCATGATTATACGCGAATTTTGACAGTAGTTTCACTGCTTTTTGCCTTGGCACTTGGTGCTATTACTGTAGGACTTAATTTTGGCACGCTCAGTGAGCAGCTTAAAGGCAATTTCTACTATGACACCACTATTATCAGTGATTCCCCAAAGGTAGCGCAGGCTAAAAGCAAACTGACGATTACTCGTCAACAAACTTATCATTATAAGGAACAGGGCAAGTATTTATACTTTAACCGCAGTGAATTTAATAATAATCCGGTTAAAAACGTCAAGTTTTACATGAAAAATGGTCAGCCTGCCTACAAGACGATCAACTTGCCTACTAAAAAATTAGATGTGCCAGCAACGTATGCTAACAATGCTTTTGGCGCTATGGTTCCTGATGGTATTGCTAAAATCATTCGCTTGGTTTCACCTGAAAAGTGGGCCGAGAAAAAAGGGCAGAATAAATTTGTCAGTTTCGTAAATGTGAAAAATTTCGATCAAGATTACCCCACCATCTTAAAATTACAAAAACAGCAGTTAAAAGAAAATTCTGCTTATGAGTATATATATACTTCGAGCAAGGCTGGCAGTTACCAGTTAATTAAGAATTTCAGCAGCGGGTTTGAATTTATGGGTTTCTTTTTAGGTATCGCCTTTCTAACCATGCTGGCTTCGACCTTAATGTTTAAGGTGTTAAGTGGTGCTGCCAGTGACAAGGTGCGCTACCAAATGTTATTTGAAATTGGCACAAGGGTAAAGATATTGCGTCAATCTATCAGAAATGAGATTGGAGTTCTGTTTCTTCTGCCCGGTGTATTGGGCGTAATCGACGTTCTTTTCGGGTTGAGACTGTTTAAATTGCTTTTACCGCACCCCTACCAGAACTTGTGGATTCCCTTTACGATTTTTATTGTGCTTTATCTGATTTATTACTTATTAACGGTGAAATTATATGAAAAAATCGTGCTTGCACATGAATAAATTTGGGGCGGTAATTAATACAAGTTTGTTTTTAGTAAAAGAAAAGGAGCAGTAATGATTTGGAAACTGTCCGTGACGGGTATTAAGAATAGGCTGAAAGACTATCTGGTGTTGTTTTCAGGCTTGATTGTTGCCAGCATGATTTTCTATATGTTTTTGTCAATTGCTACTAACCCTGTATTTATTAGTAAAGATGTTTATGGTAGAGAAGCATACCTGAATTATATTTTTACCTTTGGTATTATTCTGTTAGTGATCATTACCTCGGTTTATCTTGTTTATGCCAATTCATTTTTGCTGAGCATGCGTAAACATGATTATGGTATGTATATGATGCTCGGGGCCAAAAGCACGCGGATTGGCTTACTGATTTTTTCTGAAACTCTGTTAACTGGTTTCTTGGCTGTTTTGCTTGGAATAACACTGGGTCTAGGATTGACCACAATAGTTACCAAGGTGCTGGTAGGTAAACTAGGGCTGGAAATTACTCACTATAAGGCAATATTGCCGAGTGCGATAATAGGAACATTGCTTTTCTTTGTTATTATCTTTCTCTTAGGTGCACTGGGCAATATGCGCAAGCTTACTCGTACCCCAATAATCGACCTGTTACATGAGGATCAAACTCCCATTAATCTTAATCATCATCCAGTTTTGCGGGGAATTGAAGCAATTTGCGGTGTACTTTTGCTAGCGGTCGGTTACTATGTAATGACTTTACCTGCTAACTATATTTATCTTCTTATTCCCACCGCGTTAGTAACAATTATTGTCGGTTCTTTCTTTGTCTTTAATGGCGTCTTCACGGCTATTATTAATTATTTACTTAATAAAAAATCTTTTTCATATCGTGGCATTAATGAATTTACTCTGGGCCAATTAAAATTTCGCTTGCAAAGTTACACCAAGGTATTAACTATGATTTCAATTCTGTTTGCCTTAGCTTTAGGTGCAATTACCGTGGGACTTAATTTTGGCTCCATGAAGGATGAAGCGCAAAAAGGGATTTATTATGATGCTACAATTGTTAGTCAGACGCCAGCAGTTAAAAAAGCAGAAGCCAAGTTAACTATTACTAATAAGCAAACATATCATTATAAAGAAAAGGGGATGCACCTCTACTTTAACCGCGCGGAATTTGAAAAACAGCCGTTGAAAGAAATGGCAGTTTATTTTCATGACAATCAAGACAATTCCCCCACTTATAAAGTAAAAACGCTGGCTACTGCTAAACTGGATAAACCGCAAACAACGGAAAACAGTATTTTTAGCCAAATGGTGCCAAATGGTCTTCCTAAGAAGATACATCTAGTTTCACCAAAAAGGTGGCTGAGTATTGATGGTCAGGAAAAATTTGTCAGTTATATTAATGTGAAAGACTTTGTCCACGATTTTCCGGTGATCAATCAAATTCAAAAGCAACAATTGAGGGAAAATCGTGACTACAAAGATACTTACCTTAATTCAAAGCCATACTATTATAGTAATGTGCTCGGCTTTACCAGTGCGTTTGAATTTATGGGCTTTTTCTTAGGAATAGCATTTCTGACCATGCTGGCTTCGACGTTAATGTTTAAAGTCTTAAGTGGTGCTGCCAGTGACAAGGTGCGCTACCAGATGCTACATGAAATTGGTGCTAGACCACGATTATTGCGCAGTTCAATCAGAAAAGAAATTGGTACTTTGTTCACCATGCCTGGAATTTTAGGCATAATAGATGTCCTTTGTGGCTTACAACTGTTTAAAACATTGCTGAAGGCACCTTACCATAATATTTGGATTCCATTCACAATCTTTATTGTTCTCTATTTAGGCTATTATTTGTTAACAGTTACTCTATATGAAAAAATTGTGCTGAAAACTGAATAATTTTAAAGTGAGGTATCAAAGCTAGACTAATATATTTTAATAATTATTTTGTTAAGGCTTGACGCCATTTAATCGGCGCCAAGCCTTTTAGTCTGCTCTTGATTCTTTTATTGATGTAATACCTAATGCAATCAAGCGAACGGTTGCTATCGCTTTAGAAAAAAAGATTTTTGCAGAGTGATATCCGCTATGATTATACAACTACATCAAAAACACCCAGAGAACTGCTTTACGATGAGTAAACCAACTGAAAAATATTTTTTCTTTGCGGAGTTGCGGCCCAAGCTTTCTTTTAAAAAACAAAAAAAGCTAACCAGTTGGACGGAATTGACACTAACAAAAACCCATTATTCAAAAAATAATGTTTTAAAAATTAATTATTAAAATATGTTCAAGAAAACAGTTAACTCATTTAAAACATGGTAGCGCTAACTATAATTAAGTCAAAAGGTGGTCTACTTGAAGGAGCTAACCAGAAAGTTTGGTGATCTTGATGCAAAAATTAAAAAATATGCGCGTTGGACTGATAGAACTTTGTGCGACACTTATTATTGGCGGTTTGATGATAATCGCCGGCATTATTTTAGGCTTGGATTTAGCTTCCTTAATTATTAAGTTATTTAACGGTTTAATAAAACCAAATGTGCCGAATTTTAACGTCATTATTAGTTTTCTGAGGATAAATTCGGGCATGCAAGTCGTTATGTTACTGGCAGCCTTAATAATGTTGGGCGGTATTGTAATAACTTTGAGGTTAACCAGATCCACTTTAAGTAATCTAGCTGAAAAAGAAGATGCACCTGCAATTTTTCAAAAACATTCAGGGCTAAAAATAATTGAAGTAGTTTTAGGGTTGACGGCAGTAGTTGCAGGCTACTTTATGTTAAATCTACCTAGTCAAAGCCTGTTTGACACTGTATTGCCGGCATTTATCACAATTGTGTCAGGTACTTATTTGCTTTGTCACTCGTTATTAAGCTTGGTGCCAGCAAATTGGTTTGCCAAAATTAATTTAACTAAAGGAAAAACGCAGCAGGGACTTTACCATTATGCCAGCGTTTTTACTATCATTTCACTACTCTTCGCTTTGACTATGGGCGCTCTGGCTTTAAGTCATGACTTTAATGCTTTTCCTCAAGTTATTAAAAGGGGCACATATTATGATGGGGTAATTGTTAGCAACACCGCTAATATTAAAAACGATGTGGCGCAACTAAAAATTAAAAAGCAACAAACTTATCATTATAAAGAAACAAAAGGGCACTTTTATTTTGTTCGTAATGAGCTGGCAGATAATCCAATTAAGTATGTCAAAAATACCGGCAGAAGCAATTTTCAAGTCAAATCTATCAAGTTAGACCAATTGAATAAAAATTCTCTAGCAGGTAACAGTTTCCGCGAACTCGTTCCTAATAGCAGTCAAAAAGAGAAAATAATTGCACTTTGTTCAACTGCAGAATTAAATAAGGTTAAGGGTAAAACTAAATATCTGACTTTGGTGCAGCTAAACAGTTTTGATAGAGATTGGCCATTTTTACTAAAAATTGAACATAAGCAGGCTCAAAGTAATCTTGCCTATAGTCACCTCTATAGCAACTCTAAGGCGGCTACTTATCAGCTGATTTTGGGGATGAGTAAAGAAATGAAGATCTTGGGCTATTCAGTGGCATTTGTGTTTGGCGTAAGTCTGATTACTGTTTTAATGATAGTAGTAAAAGCTGCTAAAAGAGAACAGAAGTTAGCGAATGAGAGGCTGGCTCAAAGAGCATGGCAGAGCAAAACAGGACTTTTGTTCTTTGTTCCTGCAACATTTGGTGTCTTTGATGTTTTGTTTGGCTTAAAATTTTTTGATCAGGTTTTGCCAACAGCATATTATAAAGTTTGGCTACCAATAGTATTGATGTTACTAGTTTATTTTGTTATTTATCTGATAACAGTTCGGCGACATCACAATGCTGAATTTTAAAAAATTTAGACAATAAAAAAGCGCGCTCCTGATGTGAACCCCAAAATTAGGACACTTTATATTAGCTGCTAACTGAGGACTAACTGCCGATATTCAAGCGGAGTTAGTCCTTTTAGTTTGATTTTGATTCTTTTCTGATTGTAATATTCAATGTAGTCTCTAATCGCATCTTCCAGTTCAGTGAGATTTTTAAACTGCTTTTCAAAGCCATAAAACATTTCTCGTTTGAGTATGCCGAAGAAGCCTTCCATTAATCCATCATCAAGGGAATTGCCCTTGCGTGACATTGACTGGCTAATGCCATGGTTTTTGAGCCAAGCTTGAAACTGATAATTTTGATATTGCCAGCCTTGATCGGTATGGAAGATCAAACCATTTAGTGCCGGATGTTTGTCCCAGGCCTTTTTTAACATATCCATGGTCTGCTTAAGATTAGGGCTGCGGGAAATAGTATAGGAAACAATCTCTTGGGTGCAGCCATCAATGATCGGTGATAAGTAGGTTTTTTGCCCCTTGAGCTTAAACTCCGTCACATCTGAATACCATTTGTGATTGGGATAAACAGCACTGAAGCTGCGTTTAATCAGGTCAGGCTTAATCGGACCCTGAGTGCCGCGATAGCTGCTGTATTTGTGCCAGCGTTTACTGACTATGCCAAACAGTTTCAGCTTGTTCATTAAGCGCTGCACCTTTTTATGGTTGATTAATAAACCGCGACGCCTAAGCTCTGCAGTAATGCGGCGATAGCCATAGCGGTGCTTGTGTTCTTCATAGATAGCTTTAATTTCAGCCATTATTTCTCGATTATTCCGCTCTTTATCCTTCTTCTTTAAAGTGTAGTAATAATTACTGCGGGATAGATGGGGCAGATTCGGATTGGCATTAATGGTATCAAGAATAAAAGTTACGCTGACTTTAAGCTCGCGCCTTAGTTGGGTAACTGCCTGAGCTATTTCCGCGGCTTGCGGTTCTTGGTCCGCTGGTCGACTAAGACGCTCAATTTTTTTACGAATCGTTCTCGATTTTCAGCTTCAAGTTCTGCTGGCGTAAGCGTTCGTTCTCTTGCTTGAGCCGATGATTTTCCTGTTTGATCAGCTGTTCTCTTTTGGTCATGGGGCGGTCGTCCTTTCTGCTTGTTAACGATATTATACCCATTTTTACGATATTCGCGCAGCCAATTAGACAACATGCCACGACTTTTTAAACCTAAATCTAGTGCTACGTGATAAAGGGGTTCATGGTCAATTATGATTCGCTTGAGAGCTTGCTCCTTAAAATTACTTGTATAAGCAGTGTAAGGCTGATCTAAAATGGCTAGACCATGACGGTCAATTAAAGCTAACAAGTAACTAATATTAGTCCTGCCAACCCGATAACGCTGACTTAACTCAGCAGGGCCGATTTGATAATCATGCCAAAGATGATAGATTTCAATTTTATCTTGTTTAGATAATTTAGACATAAAGATGACCCCCAAATTTGTCCTAAATTTGGGGGTCATATCATCCTGAGCGTGCTTTTTATTGTGTTTATTTAATGAAAGATAATGCCCAAAATCAGCCCAAAGACTTGCATTAACTGAAACCAAAACAAATTTTGCGGAGCCAAGTCAAAAGTTGTGGGTACTCTGTGCTTGATATTATCTTCGTCAACCCAAAAAGCCATATCCTTGGTCTGCTTCTGTCTGAATGCCTGCACGTTTTTGTATAACTTAGGTAAAGTTACAAAAATTAATAGTTGCCAAATGGGTAAAAGGCGAAATATGACACTGATAGCGACTATTGCAAATGGAGCCAGGGTTAAAAAACTAAATAAGTTTAAGGAATTTTTTACGCCAATATATGAGGGCAGGGTGTGACGGCCATTAGCCAAGTCTTGCTTTAAGTCGCAGGTATTATCCGCCAGCATTGTCGCCGCGTTAAAGAATGCTTGCGGTAAAGCTACCCAAAAAATTAATAATAGATTGGCTAAGTTGCCTCCGACACTAAATTGCGGCCAATCAAAATTCAAATAGGCTAATTGGGTTACGGGAGAATTGATGTAAACCGCTAAGAACATAATTCCCAGCCCTTCGAATAAGCCGGCAAGAATTTCGCCTAGCGGTACTCTGGAAAAGGGAACGGGCCCGTAGGTGTAAAATACAGCGACAAAAAGTCCGGGAGCGCCGATCAGTAAAATAAAAAGATTGGTTCGCACAGTTAGCCAAATTCCCAAGACTGCTGCAATTAAAAGTAGGCTAAGCATAACCGCCATTGCGGTTGCTGGTGATAAATTACGTTTGCCAATTAAATTATGTTCTTTTTGATAATCCTTGCTTTTAGCCAGACGATAATCTTGCACATTATTAAAACCAGTTACAAATAAGGCAATCGCGCCTTGAGCAACTAGGTATATTAAAGAATTCTGCCAACTAAAAGTATGAAAATAAAAATAAGCAAACAGTATCCCTAATAAATAGGGCATTAAGCTGTTTAACTTGGTATTAAGCCGTACCAGTTCAAAAAAATCAGTTATTGTGAAATGACTGTACTTCGTTTTAGCTTCCATTGAATTTTCCTTTCAGAACATCATTTAACAGAGAAAAATTAATTACTAGTTTTTAAGTTTTGCAAGTCTATAGCCATTACCTGAAAACAATTTGAATTTATTTTTCAAGCCGGAAGTAATATATACTTTTTTCTTTTTGGTGATAAATATTGCTTCTACACCAGGTTTATGTTCCACATAATCATAGCCTTTTTTCAAACCGCGATTAAATACAGCAGTTGAAAGGCCATCGCCAGTGGTTGAACGCTTGGCAATAATTGTGACACTTAACAAGTTGTTTTGACAAGGGTAACCTGTTTGAGGATTCATTAAGTGGCTATAAACTTTATTACCGACTTTGAGGTATCGTTCATAAATACCTGATGTTACTGCAGTTGCATTCTTTTGCGGTAAAGAGCCGATGGCATCACCACGCGCAGCGCTGGGATCCTGAATACCTACCGTCCAGTTACTGTTATTCGTAGGAGAATTGCCCATAACATAAACGTTTCCGCCTAAATCAATAATCGCGCTGGTCACACCATTTTTTTGCAAAACTTTCATGACTTCATCAGAAATAAATCCTTTGGCCATGCCACCTAAATCGAGCATCATTTTCTTTTTCTTAAGAAAAACAGTTTGTTTCTGATCATTAAAAACCACATTATGATAATTAATTAATGGCAGCCGTTTTTTGATGGTGCTTGGCTTAGGTTTATGTGCGTCAGGAAAGCCAATCCGCCATAAACTGGTAATTGGTCCGATTGTTAAGTCGAATGTACCAGCGGAAATTTTACTATAATAATAAGCATCTTTGCACATACGGTAAATAGTGGGAGTAACTTTTACCGGTTTAATTCCGGCATATTTGTTAATTTTGTCTATTTCACTGCCTTTTTGATTAACGGTAGTTTCAGTGGCTAACTGTTTAATGCGCTTAAAACCCGCTTTTAAGGCTTTTTGCTGGTGTTGATTGTAAATTTTAATGGTGCAAACTGTTCCCATTAGAAATTGAGTATCTGAAGTAGGGGTAGTGGTAACAGCGGTTTTGGCCGGTGCTGTGTCTTTACTCTGAGTTGAGCAAGCTGTCAGGTTGAAGCTTGCTAATAGTGATACGAGTAGCAGCAAAAACTTGTTTGTTCGCTTCGTCATATAATTTATTTCTCCTAATAAAAAAGAGCGGCTAAATGTCACTCTTTTTGTGATTAACTAATTATCTTTTTATTCCTGGTAAACGATATTGTCAACCTTGATAGTTCCGCTTTTACCTTTTTGAGCGGCATTAATTAGTTGTTCAGCGTAAGCAATAAATGAATGAGAAGATTCTGTTGCTCCTGAAACAGCTTGTACTTTTTCAGTATTTCCTTTAGCTTTGATGAATTCCTTTTGTAATTTTGGAATGTATTCTTTAGGACCAACTTTGTTAACCTTCTTCATTTGCTTTTCATAAGCAGCATTCTTGGTCTTAGAAACGCCCTTTTTGTTAACTTGGTCGTAAGTAAAGTCACTGATTTTACCTTTTTTAATTACCATAGTTAAAACTTGACGATAGCCGTGACTATAATTCTTTTCAGCTAATTTATATGTACCATCTTTCATCTTCTTATTATTATTGATGTGAATGGTGGCTGTATCACCTTTTTGAGCGGCTTGAGTTAGCTGGTTAACATAGTTCTTTAAAGTATTACTGGAACTAGTGGCTCCAGTAACAACTTGAATAGCGCTCGAATTAGCACCATTTGCCGCGAATGATTTTTGTAGTTGCGGGATGTATTCCTTAGGGCCAATCTTTGCTTGAGAATACTTCTTCATTTGTGCTTCATATTTAGTATCCTTTGACTTTGACTTGCCGTTCTTGTCTACATTGTCATAGCTAGTGTCTGTAACCTTGCCACCTTTAACAGTCATAGAAACCTTTACTTTGTAGCCATTGAAATAGTTGTCTTCTACTAATTTGTAAACACCGTCTTGCAGTTTACCACCGGCAATTTGCTTAGGAGCTTTCTTTTTCTCAACTTTGCTTACCTTTGGCTTAGAATCGCTTGAAGAACTTTTCTTAGCTGTTGTTGAACAAGCACTTAATAAAAGTGTAGAGAGTGCCAGAATGGCAGTACTATATATTAAATTATTCTTTTTCATAATATCTCCCTCAGTAATAATAAAAGATTATAACATTGTGTACGTGTTCACTTACTATAATTATAAGATAGAGCTCTACTTTGTGCAACTACAAAATATGAAAGCGAAAACTTATAATGATAGCAATTAAATCGTATAAGTAAAATATTACGAACATAGTTTGTGAAAGTGACCACTTTACCATAGTCCAAAACACTAGTATAATATAATATAACTAGTATATTCGCATTAAGGAGTGTTAAAAGTGGCTGAAACAAATATTGTAGTTATTGGCGGCGGCTATGGTGGTCTGTATACGACTAAGCACCTTGCCAAGAAATTAAAAAAGCGGCATGATATCAAAATCACGCTGATTGATAAAAATCCTTATATGACTATGATGACTTCACTTCATGAAGTTGCGGCTAACAGGGTAGAAGCCAAAAGTTTGAAATATGATCTGCAACGTTTATTTTCGCGGAGAAAAAATGTTGATGTTGTAACTGACAATGTTACCAAAATTGATCAATCTGCCAAAAAAGTTATTGGCGATAACGGCAGTTATCCCTACGATTATGTCATATTAGCTATTGGTTCGCAGCCTAATGACTTTAATACTCCTGGTGTTAAAGAAAACGGCTTTGTTTTAGGCAATCTGGACGATGCAGAGCAATTACGTGACCACATTGATATGATGGTTCATTTAGGTTCTAAAGAACGCGATCCCGAAAAGCGGGCACAGTATCTTAACTTTGTCGTTGTTGGTACCGGGTTTACTGGCACTGAAATGGCAGGAGAATTAAATTCTTGGCGTGGTGATTTAGCTAAAAAATATAATCTGCAAAAAGATGACATCAAGATAACAATGATGGAAATGGCACCAACGGTTATGAATATGCTTGATCGCTCTGATGCTGATAAGGCAGAAAAATATCTCTTAAAACAAGGTGTAGAAATTAAAGTCAATACCGGTGTTGTTGGTGTTCATGAAAATTATATTGATCTTAAAGATGGTTCAACATATCCGACCAGAACTTTAATTTGGACTGCTGGTGTTAAAGCTGTTGATACTGCTAAAAACTTTGGTTTTGAGACTGGCAGAGCTGGCAGAATTATAGTTAATGAATATTCCCAAATTCCAACTGATCCACATGTTTACGTCATAGGAGACGTTGCTCTTTATGATGCTAACGGCAGCGGCCGCGGTGAACCACAAGTGGTTCAGGGAGCTGAATCTGCTGGTAAGTGTGCTTTAAGAAATATTTTGAGCCAGATTAACGGCGGTGAACCAGTCAAATTTAAAGGGACTTATTCAGGATTTATGGTTTCTTTAGGGCCTGCCTGGGGTGTGGCCTCTCTTGTTAATACTTTTCATCTGAGCGGCTTTTTCGCCATCTTAATGAAAGACATAGTGGATATGATTTACTTTATGGAAATCTATTCTGGTCACTATCTCTTCCATTATATTATGGATGAATGGTTCAGAATTAAGCGCCCAACTTTATGGCGCGGTAATCTTAACCGGTATGGCAATGTCTTATGGACTGTACCTTTGAGAATTTACTTAGGCTTAATGTGGTTAGTAGACTGCTGGTATAAAGTTCAAGGCAGTGGTTCTTGGTTTACCAACAAATTGCAACTGCATTTTCCATGGCTTGTGCAAGCTGCAACCAGTGGCGCTTCACAAAAAGCTGCCGCTACTACAGCAGCAAGTGGCAAGGCAGCGACTTCTGCTGCTCCTGCACTATTTTCCCTAAACTATGATTATGGTCACTCACCAATGGCTGTTTTTGATAAAATGCCAAACTGGGTACAATCAATGACTAAAGTCATGATTCCTAACAAGGATGCGGCATTAGTTGCTCAAAAGACAATGACGTGTTTGGAAATTGCATTAGGAATTATGCTGGTTTTAGGATTATGCACGTGGTTTGCCGGTGGCATGAGTGCAATTTTTGTAGCTATTTTCTGTCTATCAGGAATGAACTATTGGGTAAATGTTTGGATGATATTTGCGGCAATAGCAGTTATGAACGGTTCTGGTAGAGCATTTGGTCTGGACATGTGGTTTGTTCCATGGCTGGAAAAGAAGCTTACTAAGCTGAGATATGGTATCTTGAAACCAATTTATCATGTCGATAAAAACGGGGTAAAGAACTAACAATGCTAACTCTAAAAAGTCCTATGGTTTTATCTGTAAGACTTTTTTAGTTTTATTGTTAGTGAGGTAATACATGAAAATTTTAAAGAAGCTTAAACTTGGTGATTTTTTAATAATAGTAGTTTTATTAATCATTAGTTTTACTCCTTTTTATATGTTGCACAATCAGGAAAAAGCTGACGATCAAATTATAGGAATCGTCAAAATTAATAATCGTGAAGTGAAAAGACTTTCTTTGGCTAAAGATCAGAAATGGCGTTATCAAAAAAATGGTAAAATTAATATTGTACAAATAAAAAAGCACAAGATTCGGGTAATTGATGCCAATTGTAAGGATCAAGTATGTGTTAAAGAAGGCTGGAAAAGCGAAAGCGGGGATACAATAGTCTGTCTGCCACATAAATTTTTAATTGAGCTAAAAAATAAAAATCAAATTGACGATAATAAATAGATTTAAATATTATGACTGAAACAAATAATTATTTACGCACATATGTGTTTACAGGAATTCTATGCTCACAAGGAATTATTCTTAGTGTTGTTGAGCAAATGTTTCCTTCGCCCTTTTTCTTTGCACCTGGTGCCAGGCTTGGTTTAACTAATATTATAACGATGATCGCATTAATGATTTTACCTTTTAATAATTGTATTTTACTGACATTTTTGCGCCTGGTGCTAACTGCTCTGATGACAGGAGGTACTGGTACCTTTTTATTTGCTGCAGCAGGGTCATTTTTAAGTCTGTTTTTAATGAAATTATTTTTACCGCTGGTTCCCAGATTTTTCAGCATAATGGGGGTATCAATTCTTGGTGGCGTATGTCATAATTTTGGTCAATTATTAATTGCAGCGCTGCTAGCACATAGTAAATATGTTTTATTGTATCTGCCTTTATTGACAGTATTCGGAATTCTTTCTGGAACAATAGTTGGTCTTGTCAGCAGCTACTTATTGCATTATGTTGATGCATTAAGTTTTATCAAAGGAATAATTAGTAAAGGTAATTAACATGTCAAGGCTAGAAAAAGAGTTACAGCAAGTCCAAAATACAATTCAAAAAAATATCCGGACGCCAAAAGGTAAACTGGGAGAAGCAGTCAGATATGCGTTTTCTAAGCCTGGCAAGCAATTACGTCCTAGTTTCGTTCTATTATTTGGAGAAATGGGTGAAAGCAACAGGGAACAGAAATTAATTAATATTGCCGGTTCGATTGAAATACTGCACAATGCCACTCTGATTCATGACGATATCATTGATAATTCAAATGTTAGAAGAGGCAGGGCATCGGTCCAGGCTAAATATGGTAAAACTATAGCATTATATGCCGGAGACTTCTTATTTGCTTTGTCATTACAACTGCTAAGTGAAAACACTTCAAAGATAACGAACTTGCGTGCAAACGGCAGCACTATGCAAAAAATACTTGCAGGTGAAACCACTCAGTTTGGTAATGAATATGATATTACAATTACGGAAGAAGAATATCTTGAACAGATTCGGGGCAAAACGGCTAGTTTATTTGGTTATGCCTGCTATATTGGTGCTCTTGAAGGTGGGCTTAGTAAAAGACTGGCCAGAAGTGCTCAGCAAGTAGGTCTGCTATTTGGTCAAGCATTTCAATTGCGAGATGATATATTAGATTACACCGCTTCTACTGCTGAATTAAAAAAGCCGGTATTATCAGATGTAGTTAACGGTGTTTATACTGGGCCGCTAATTTTTGCACTGAAAAAAGATTCTTCTGGTAAATTGAAAGATTTAGTGAAGAAGGGTAAGAAACTCAATTCTGCTCAGCTAGAGCAAATTGACCTTCTGGTGAGTGAATTAGGTGGAATTAGGCATGCACAAAATTTAGCAAATGACTTTACAAATAGCGCATTGGCGCTACTTGAGAAAAATTTTGCTAAATATCCGGGATATGAAAAGGTCGCTGATATTGTCCGTAAAATGCTTACCAGAAATTGTTAATTATAAAAAAAGAGGTTGACTTAATGTTTGCTATGACCTCCAAATTAGGAGTCAAAACAGTTCAACCTCTTTTATTTTGATGAAAATATTTAAAAGTTAGCTAAATTAATTGTTAATTTTAGATCTATGCCTTTTTGGGTTTACGAGTGAAACCAAATATGACTTGTAGAATCACCAGAACGCAGTAAGCCAGCAGCATGTAAACCAAAAGACTAATGTCTGCTCTAGTGGAAGCAAACCAGTACCACTGATTCCCTTCAGTACTATAGATTAAATCAGCCAGACCTATTAAAGCTAAAATCAAAACATTAATAATTGCAAAAATCCATAAGTTGCCATTTTCATGTTTAGCAACATATATAATCGACCAGGCTGCTGACCATATTCCCCAAAGACCGGTAGCAGCAATTATAATCCAGTAAAAAACCGTAGCAAACATATTTATGCCTCCTCAATAATTCTATTTTACCATAAAGCTCACAAAATCACATGTTTATTTGTCACTATTTATGATGGTGATTAATCAACAATTTTTTCTAAGAATAAATTTAATAGAAAAGTCTTAAAGCTTTGCTAAAAATAATTGTAAATTTATCTTGACATGCTAATGTTCTTTTTTTATAATTCTAAGTATTAAATTAAATTTTGGGAGGTGATTTTAATGAAAGCTAAATATTTAAATATGCGAAGTAATGCTGAAAATATTATTGCCCAAAATTTAATTGCCTTGTTGTTGTCGCGTAGGACTTAGCTTGAATAGATTACTTCTAGTAATTTTACATGTTGAGCCCTTGTTTGCGTCTAATGAATGGGGCTTGACTAATAACTAATTTAAGCCTCATTCATTAAGTGAATGAGGTTTTTGGTTACCAAGCTATTTATAAGGAGAAAATGATGAATAAATTTTCAAAGAGAATGTTGCGTGTCCTGACGTTGGGAATGGCTGGCTTAGCGTTAGCAGGCTGTTCAGTAGCAAAAAGCGGGGGAGGCAAGGGTACACACCAAGATAAAGATACAGTCAAGGTCGGGATTAATATTGAGTTGTCTGGTACTGCTGCCGGCTACGGCAGTGCTGAAAAACAAGGTATAGTTCTAGCCGCTTCTGAAATTAATAAGGCTGGTGGAATTAACGTCAATGGGCATAAGAAGAAGCTTAAGTTGCTTATCCGTGATAACAAGTCCTCAATTGCTACTTCGGCTTCAGTCGCTGCACAATTGGTAACCAAGGATAAAGTGGCTGCAGTTGTAGGGCCAGCTACTACTAACTGCGGCACAGCAGAAATTCCTAATGTTACCAAGGCTTCTGTTCCCTGCGTTAGTCCATCCGCAACTGATCCAAATTACACCAGACAGAAGAACGGCAAAGTGCAGCCTTATGCCTTCAGAGCCTGCTTCCAAGATACATTCCAGGGAAAGAGTGCAGCTAAGTTCGTCGACAATAAGCTGAAAGCCAAACGGGTAGCTGTCTATGCTGATAACTCCAGTGATTATGGTACAGGTTTAGCTAAAGCCTTCAAGGAAACTTATAAAGGCAAGATTGTAGACAGTCAAACATATTCTGCCGGTGATAAAGACTTCAACGCTGTTTTAACTTCATTTAAATCTAAGAAGATCGATGCTATTTATGTACCCGGCTATTACACAGAGCTTGGTTTGATCATAAAGCAAGCACGTCAGATGGGTCTAAAAGCTCCAATCGTTGGTGGTGACGGCATGTGTGATCCTAAATTAGTTCAAATAGCAGGTGCTAAAAATGCAACTAATATTTATTACACTACACCATTTTCAACCAATGTAGCTGCTAAAAACCCAGATTCAAAAGCTGCTAAGTTTATCAAAGCATACAGAGCTCGTTACCATTCAGAAGCGCCAACGTTTTCAGCTTTAGCTTATGATGCAGTTTATTTAGTAAAAGCGGCGATTGAGCAACAAAAATCCGATGATTCCGTTAAAGTTGCTGCAGGTCTGGCTAAGATAAAAGACTTTGATGGTGTTACTGGTAGGATTACTATGGATAAGTTCCATAATCCTGAAATGCCGATCGCTATTGAAAAATTGACTAATGGTAAAGTAAGCGACTCATTTCGTGTTGAGTAAATAAAAATAAAAGGAGTGCTTAAATTTGCAAACAGTTTTACAGCAAATCATTAATGCTTTGTCACTGGGATCAATTTATGCCTTACTGGCATTAGGCTACAGCATGGTTTATGGCATTATTAACTTAATTAACTTTGCTCATGGCGATATTTATATGTTAGGTGCATTCTTTGCCTACTATGTGATTAATGCTTGGCATTTTAACTTTATTACAGCACTGCTTTCTGCAATGATTATTGGTGCAGTTTCCGGTGTAGTGATTGAATATTTTGCTTATCGACCACTACGTAAATCACCTCGAATAGCAGTATTGATTACGGCTATTGGCGTTTCGTTCTTACTGGAAAATGGTATGTCATATTTTGTAGGTTCAAATGCTCGCAGTTTTCCGCAAGTAATTGAACAGGTTAATTACAATATTGGTGGGGTACAGATTTCAAACGTTCAAATTTTGATTTTGGCTACTGCCTTGATTTTAATGGTTTCATTACAATTGATTATTCAAAAAACTAAGATGGGGCGGGCGATGCGTGCAGTTTCTGTCGATCCTGCTGCAGCTGAATTAGTTGGTGTTAATGTTAATCATACAATATCATTTACCTTCGCTTTAGGTTCTGCCTTAGCTGGGGCTGCAGGTATTTTAATTGGAATGTATTATAACCAAATTGATCCTTTAATGGGAATGACACCTGGTATTAAGGCGTTTGTGGCTGCCGTTTTAGGTGGAATTGGTTCAGTACCTGGAGCTTCTCTTGGTGGCTTCTTAATCGGAATTTTAGAGACATTTTTCCAGTCAATTGGCTTGTCGGCATATAAAGATGCAGTCGTTTATCTGGTATTAATAGTTATTTTGCTTTTCTTACCTGCTGGCATTTTTGGCAAAAATACTAAAGAGAAGGTGTAGGTGGCAAAATGAAATCGAATTGGAAATACATTTTGTCGTGGCTGTTATTAATGGTAGGCGGATTTTACCTAATCAATGCTTTGATAATGGTTGGCGTCATAGATGATTTTATTGAAAACATGCTGGTCACGATTGGAATAAATATTATCTTAGCAACTGGCTTGAACCTGATTATCGGCTTCAGTGGTCAATTTTCTCTTGGTCATGCAGGTTTTATGGCAATAGGAGCATACGCTACTGCAATTATTACTCAACGTATGAGTAGTGAAGCTGGCTTTTTAATCTCAATGCTCGTAGGCGTACTTGTGGCTATTGTGATTGCAGCAATTATTGGGACGGCTACCTTCATTCGCTTAAAGGGTGATTATTTAGCAATTGCTACTTTAGGAGCAGCTGAAATTATTCGGAATGTCATTAATAATTTGAAAATTACTGGTGGAGCAGCCGGATTGTACAATATTCCGCAATTATGTTCATGGCCTACTGTTTATATTTTAGTTTGTGTAACTACAATTATCTTGACGAATTTTATTCGTTCGAAAAATGGTCGAGCAATTAAGGCTGTGCGGGAAGATGAAATAGCTGCTGAAGCAATGGGTATTAATACTACCAAATGGAAATTAGCTGCTTTTGTCTTAGGAGGCGCGACAGCTGCAATTGCCGGCAGTCTCCATGCTTCATTCTTACAAACAATCTCACCTTCAAACTTTGGCATTATGGAATCAATCTCTATCTTAGTTATTGTTGTTTTGGGTGGTGTTGGCAGTATGACTGGCACATTTGTAGCAGCAATCGTTTTAGGAGTTTTAGACACCGTTTTACAAAGCTTTGGTGCATTAAGAATGGTGATCTATGCTATAGTTTTAATATTAATCATGATTTTCAAGCCATCGGGACTTTTAGGTAACTGGGAATTCTCCCTTAAAAATTTAACCCGCCATTTCGGTAAAAAGGAAAGGAGCTAGATATGCCACACTTATTAGATGTTGACCACGTAGTGCGAAAATTTGGTGGGTTGACTGCCGTTAATGATGTTTCACTCCATCTGGACAAGCACGAACTAGTTGCCTTGATTGGACCTAATGGTGCCGGTAAAACCACTTTGTTCAACTTGCTAACTGGAATGGTGCAAGTCACTAGTGGAAAGATTAATTTACAAGTTGATGATAAAAATTATGATTTAACCCATAAAAGCGCAGTTCAAATTGCAGATTTAGGCTTGTCCCGTACATTTCAAAATATTCGCTTATTTAAAGACTTAACAGTAATGGATAATGTTTTAACTGCAATGACAAATGAATATAAGGAAAACTTTTTAACAACAGTTTTTCGCTTACCGAATTTCTATAAAACCGAAAAGGAAATGAGAGCAGCCGCCCAAAAATTACTGGCAATTTTTGATTTGACAGAAAATGAGCAAACTCTAGCTAAGAACCTGCCCTATGGAACGCAAAGACGTCTAGAGATAGTTCGAGCATTAGCAACACATCCGCAGATTCTTTTCTTGGATGAACCAGCGGCGGGGATGAACCCTGAGGAAACGGCAGATTTGACTAACCTTATTAAGTATATTCAAAAAGAATTCCAAATCACGGTTTTGCTGATTGAACACGATATGTCTTTGGTCATGAACTTGGCGGAAAGGATCTACGTACTTGATCAAGGTGAAATACTGGCTACCGGATCACCTGAAGAAATCAAAGCAAATCCTAAAGTTATAGAAGCATATCTAGGAGAGGGTGATGACTAGATGGCAATGTTAGAAGTTCGTGACCTGTCTGTAAATTATGGTGTTATTCAGGCTGTCAAGAATGTCAGCTTTGAAATTAACCAGGGTGAAATTGTAACCCTGATTGGTGCAAATGGTGCCGGCAAATCAACTATTGTTAAAACCATTTCTGGTTTACTTAAACCTAAAAGCGGTCAAATTTTTTACCTTGGAAAAGAAATAGATCATAAAAGTGCACCACAAATTGTGAGTGCAGGCATTTCACAAGTAGCTGAGGGTCGTCATATCTTTGCTGGCATGACTGTAATGGAAAACCTGCAAATGGGTGCATTCTTACAAAAAAATCATGACGAAGTTTCTAAAACGTATAAAGAGATTTTTGAGCGTTTCCCAATTTTGCAAAAAAGACGAAGTCAGGATGCTGCCACTTTATCTGGTGGTGAACAGCAAATGTTGGCAATGGGGCGTGCCTTAATGGCTAAGCCTAAATTATTACTACTTGATGAGCCTTCAATGGGTTTATCACCCTTATATATTCAAGAAATTTTTAAAATTATTAAAGAACTAAACGAAAAAGGTACGACTATTTTGTTAATTGAACAAAATGCTAAACAAGCATTGTCAATTGCAGATCGGGGCTATGTGTTGGCTACCGGTGTAGTGCAATTAAGTGGTACCGGTCAAGAACTATTAGCTAACCCAGAGGTGCAGAAAGTATACTTTGGCGGTTAGTACATAATAAAACTGTTGTAATGACAATGATGTTAATTCATTGTTAAGTCAGATAGTGAAAACTATAGAGTTTACTTAAAATTCTGAGGAGGTAATTTTGATGACAACGAAATATTTAAACAAACAAAACAATATTAATATCTTTCAAATTCAGAATTTAGTTGCCTTGTTGTTGGAACGCAGGACTTAACATGCATGAATTACATTATGTAATTTAAAAGCAGTTAAGCCCTAGTTTGCGTGTCAATGATTGGGGTTTAACTAATTAATAATTTGAGCCTCATTCATTGAATTGAATGAGGCTTTTTTGTTGGCATTTTAATTAATTTTAGAGAGTAAAGGAACTTAAAGATGGATAATATTAGTGGTATTAAAAAAGTAATGAGTGTTGTTGTTACTGGTGTGGCGGCTTTCATGCTGGCAGGCTGTACTGTAGCAAAAAGTAGTGGTAATACTGGTACTAAACAAGATAATAAAACTGTCAAGATTGGCGTTAACATGGAATTGTCTGGAGCTGCTGCTGGTTATGGCAATGCTCAAAAGCAGGGAATTGAACTAGCCGTTAGTGAAATTAATAAAAAGGGCGGCATTGACGTTAACGGTCAAAAGAAGAAAATTAAGCTCATTGTGCGTGATAATAAAACAGCTATTGCCACGTCTGCTTCTGTTGCAGCCCAATTAACTAATAAAGATAAAGTTGCGGCAATCGTGGGACCGGCCACTACTAATGCGGGTACAGCCGAAATACCTAATATTACTAAAGCAAAAGTGCCAAGTGTCAGTCCTTCAGCGACGGATCCGAATTACACTTTACAAAAGAATGGCAAAGTACAGCCATTTGTTTTTAGAGCATGCTACCAAAATAACTTTCAAGGTAGCAGTGCTGCCAAGTTTGTAATGAATAACGTTAAAGCAAAAAGAGTAGCCGTTTACAGTGATAACTCAAGTGATTACGGCAATGGTCTGGCTAAAGCATTTAAGAAAGCATATAAAGGTAAAATTGTTGATAGTCAAACTTTTTCAGAAGGTGACAAGGACTTTAACGCTGTTTTAACTTCGTTTAAAGCAAAGAAGGTTGATGCTATTTACGTTCCTGGTTATTACACTGAAGTGGGTTTAATCATTAAACAAGCACGTCAAATCGGAATTAAAGTGCCAATTATTGGCAGCGATGGCATGGCTGATCCGAAACTGGCTCAGATAGCTGGAGCTAAAAACGCAAGCGGAATCTACTACACAACACCATTTTCAACTCAAGTAGCTGCTAAAGATCCGACAGCTTCTAAATTTATGCAGAATTTTAAGAAGCGTTACCATGAAGAAGCACCAACTTTTTCAGCTTTAGCTTATGATGCTGTATATATGATCAAGGAAGCAATCGAAAATGAAAAATCTGATGATTCAGCCAAAATTGCTAAAGGGTTAAGCAATATTCAAAACTTCATTGGCGTAACTGGCAAAATTAATGTTGATAAAAACCATAATCCTGAAAAGCCACTAGCAGTAGAGGAATTAATCAATGGTAAAGTAGGGAAAACTTTTAAAACTGAATAATTTTGTTAAAAAAATAATAAAAGGCTCACATTTTGATGTGAGCCTTTTTGTTTTCAAAATATTAGCCTCATGAATTTGAGTACTTCATTCTTAAAACCTGGTATTTTCAATAATCGTATAATCTCGTTGATCGTATCGGTTGCGACTAATCGAATATTCAATGGGTTTGCCATTAGTTAACCAGACTATTTGTTCCAGTTCAAGCATAGGGTCATCTTTCTTAGCTGCCAGATATTTCTGATCATATTCATCAGACTTAGTAGCTTTGATTTTGCGATACGCATGACCAAATTTTAGCTTTAATTTTTGGTGGATGTAGTTATATATGGATGAATGCAAAATATCAGTATTTAAGTTGGGAACTAAATTGACTGGCATATAAGTATGCTCAATGACAAGAGGATTATCATCTACAAGTCTTAGTCGAATGATATTATAAACCGGGTCAGAGCTAGTTAAATTAAGGTTTTTTTGAATTTGTTTATTAGGGAAACCAACAGAGAACTTAATAATTTTACTTTTAATATTATCTGCTTTCATCAATTCCATTAAGCCGGTAAACACATTGGCCGGAGAATCAATTTTACTGCGAATAGGGATATCACTCGATACAAAAGTGCCTAAACCAGACTGCTTATAAATTATCCCTTTTCTCTCCAAGCCGTCTAAAGCTTTTTTGACGGTTAATCGACTAACTCCTAGTTCATTAGCTAATGTTTGTTGATTAGGTAACAAATCCCCAGGCTGATAGGTGCCAGCTTTAATTCTACTAACAATAGTTTGAACAACAGCTAAATATTTTGCCTTTGCCATTTTTTAGTCACCACTATTCTGCTAAATTTTTTGATTTTTATTATAAAAAAGATGTCACATATAAGTTTAGCATTATTTGTGACATCTTTTTACTTATTTATTTGATACTTGTTCTTGTTCTTGCATTAATAACATTTTATCGTACTTCTTTGCAAAAGGCCAATAGACGGCTGTCGAAATTAGTAATGTGCAGGCCTGCCAAATAGCCATTTTCCACCCGCCTATTAAGAATCCGGAAATAACTGCCGGTGTTGTCCACGGTGCCGCTACTCCATTAAGAGGTGGTACAATTCCCAGTTTGATTACGAAATATGTTGAAGCTGCCACTATTACTGGCGTTAAGAAAAATGGCACAGCCAGCATAGGATTCATCACGATAGGTATACCAAACAAAAATGGTTCATTAATATTAAAAATACCAGGAACTAGTTCCAGTTTACCAATTGATTTTAGTTGTTCAGATCTTGCTGCTACTAAACAAAATACGATCAAGCCAATTGTTATTCCCGAACCGGTCAGGTTAATGAAGTTGTTATAAAACTCATTAGTAACAATGTGGGCACCATTGGCAAATGTCAATTTTCCTGCCGCAAATAGTCGAGCATTGTCAGCAGTATTGGCTTGTAGCATTGGTGCAACTAAAGAACCCATGATTAAGCCACCATGAACTCCAAAGAACCAGAAGAACGGAACTAAAAATCCGATTGCCAGCGCTCCACCAAATGAGTCTGATATTCCTTGCAGTGGGATTTGTAATGTGTTGTAAATCCAGTTCAAAAAGTCGGTGTGTGCAAATGAACTAAAGCCAGCAAAAATTAACATTGCTCCAATGAGAATAATCCCAGCTGGAATCATTGCAGTAAACTGATTGGATACTGCGGGTGGGACAGATTCGGGCATCTTGATAGTCCAGCCGGCTTTCATAATTTTGCTGTAAATCCAGCCAACAAGTAATCCGATAATGATAGCGGCAATCATCCCGTCGCCACCGAGCCATTTGGTATTAATAACGCCAGTAACCGGTGACTGCAAAAATGCTTGTAAAGCATGTGGTAATTTGTCAATGTTTTCAGTAACGGCCTTACCAGTCATGATTGTAGCATTACCATTAGTAATTCCGCCAGCCAAAGCAGCTTTGAGGGGATTATCTATACTTAAATTCTGTAACATGATAAATACAGCTGCAGAAGTTAAGGCCGGTGCTAAAGGTTCAAACTTTTCGTTTTTAACATAGACATAAGCTATACCAATAGCTGCCCATAAACCCATCAACTGGAAAGTAGTGTTATTTGCCTGGGCAAAGAAAGCACCCCAGCCTGACGCATTAATTGCATTAGCAACTGCAGGAATTGGAATATTGCCGAGAATTAAAAATATCGACCCAATAATGATAAACGGTAGTGAATAGACCATACCATTTTGTAAGGCAACAATTGCTTTAGTGTTAACGAATTTCATTATTGGAGGCAATATCTTTTTGTTAATAAAGGCACTGAAACCTGATTTTTCTTGATTAGCCATTATAATTCATCTCCATTATTTTTAAATGTTTTTTGAAACCAATAAAATGATTTTTTGGGTACTCTTTTTAAATCTTTTAAATCATGATTTGATCTATTGACGTAAACCGCCCCGTAGCGCTTTTCCATATCGCCCTGAGAGCTGGGAATATCTATTAACCCCCAGCCTAAATACCCTAAAACTTGAGCACCATCTAAAAAAATTGCATCTTTCATAGCCTTGATGTGCTCTTGGTGATAGTTGATACGTTGATCATCCTGAATCATGTGTTGCCCGTCCCACTTTTCTCTGAGGCCAATGCCATTTTCAATAGGAAAAATCGGGATATGGTAGTGATTGTACATAGTAGTGATCGCATTTCTAAAACCAAGGGGGTCAATTGTCCAGCCCCATTCATTCGTCTTAACGTATTTTGCCGGTACACCACCTTGTAATAAGTAGCGGTTAGGTGCTTCGCCTTTTGGAAGATGATCACTTGACAACACCCATGAAGAATAATAAGAAAAAGCGAGGAAATCAGCTTGTGCCTTTTTCATATCAGCTATGTCTTCTTCAGTTATGTCCATATTAATGTCATTATTTTTAGCATATTGTAGGACTTCTGGGGAGTACCCCCGACCCGTATCAGCATCATAAATATTAAAATTTAAAAATTCTTGCACTTGTTTAGCTGCCCAAACATCTTCGGGCTTGCTGGTCTGCGGGTAAATTTGTTGGTAGGCTAACATACCGCCAATCTTGACATCAGTAAAGTTTTCATGAATGTAGTTGGCTAACTTTATATGACACATCATTGTGTGGTGAAAAATGGTATACATGTCAGATAAGCTTTTATCGCCATTTTGGTATCCAGAAATATTGAAGGCTTGGTCTTGGAAATATAAGTTATGTTCATTGAATACAATCCAGTATTTAACGCGATCAGAGAAATGATCAATCATTTTTTTGCCAAATCTGATAAAAGCATTAACAACATGTTTTGAAATAAAACCATTGTATGCTTGAGCTAATTTAAGCGGCATATCAAAATGATAGAGACAAACCATTGGCTCGATTCCTCGCTCCAGCATAGCGTCAATTAAATGATCATAAAATTCGATTCCCTTCTCATTAAATGCACCATCTCCGTTTGGACAAACTCGTGACCATGAAATTTGAATACGATACATATTCATATTCATTTCTTTCATAATATCGAGGTCTTCTTTATATCTATGATATTCATCGATTGCTACATGCCAGTCTGACGTGTTGGCAGAAGGCTGGCGAATATCATAGACTGATAAACCTTTTCCATCTTCGTTCCAAGCACCTTCAGTTTGCATACTTGAAACAGAATTTCCCCAAAAAAAGCTTTTTGGCAACTTTCTTTGTTCTTTCATTCAGTCGCACTCCTTTTATGCAAGTGTTTACAAATTACACATAAAGTATATATTTTTAAAACAATAAAATCAATATTTTATTTATAAAAATATATACTTAAAAGTAAAATAAAAAATACTTCGAAAAAATTTCGAAGTATTAAATAGAAGTTATTAAAGCTTTTGTGCTACTACTGAAAAGGTTAATGGCACTTGCGGTAAATTTGTTGGTTGTATCCAGCCTTCTTGGTCTTTATCATAGATTAATGAAGGTAAAGACTGCCAATCACTAACCTGGTATTCTCCGACATTTTTAATAGTCAAACCGGCATTAATTAATGTATTAATAATTTCTGCAAAATCATGCGCCCAATTATGATTAGTTTGATGTTTAATTTTTCCAGTAGAATTTGGGGTATATGAAGCATCTGATTCATAGGTATTTTCAGTGCCACTAAAGTAATTAAACTTAATTTCCAGTCCAGCATTATCCAGTGCAAACAGTAGTGGATGATTATCGCGAATCATAAAAATACCACCGGGCGCTAATAATTGCGCAATTGATTGTGCCCAAGACTTTAGTTCAGGTAGCCAGGTAATCGTACCGGCACTGGTTACGATTATATCAAATTTACCTGTTTTTTCTGGTAAAGCTTTGGCGGCATAACGGGCGTCACCTTCTACATAGGTGATTGGAGTATTAGCCTCATTAGCTAGCTTGCGAGCATATTTTAAAGCTACAGGTGAAAAGTCAAGGCCATATACATCTTTAGCACCTAGGCGTGCCCAGCTAAGAGTATCATCACCAATGTGGCATTGCAGATGAAGTAGTCGTTTGTTTTTAACCGTATTATGAGATAAGTATGGCTTGAGTACGGCGAAGTCACGCTTAACAGTTGTAGTAACAGCACCTTTATCTTTAACAAACTGAGTGAGATCGCCATAGCCACCATTTGCATGTACAACAGCACGGTCATTCCAGTTGTTTAAATTGTCAGTGATTTCCGAGTGCTCATTTTCTAATTGCATAAATTTTCTCCTATAATTAAAGAAAATACTACAGTTTCAGTTTGTCATATGAAACAATTTTCATTTCTTTATCCGTCATATTCATTATGGTAATTGAAGCGTTACGAGGCCGCTTTTTAATTTCAAAATCGCCGTAGCGATCAGCAATGCTGTGGATGGTAAAGCCATGAGTAACAAGTAAGATATTTTCTGCGCCATCTAACTGGCTGATTAATTTAAAACCTTTATCTAGTCTTTGCCAATACTCATGGGCATTCTCAGCGTCATGAAACGGGTCAGCTTCTTTAATCCAATCTTTAACAGTGTCTAGTGATTCGTTTTTAAGCATTTCTGCGTGGCTGGTGTAACCATGTGGGCCGCTAATCATTTGCCAAGCAGCATCCGAATCCATACCTTCAAAATAGCCGTAAAAATGTTCACGGAAAAATGGGGTGGCAATGTGCTGAATTTCATCATGATTAATGTTGTGCTTAATAATAATATCGCAAGTATCACTTGCTCTCTTAAGATCACTTGACAAGGCGATATCAAAAGGAATGTCTTTCAAAACTTTTCCCACTTGTTCTGCGCCTGCTATTCCTTTTTCTGTTAGTGGTGTGTCACACCAGCCCTGCATTTTGTTATAGCGATTAATATAGGTTTCACCGTGACGCACAATATATATTCTTTTCATTTTACTCCTCGCAAATTTTTAACTTATTTCCCGTATAATTTTTCAACCTTGGCAACATCAACGGGTTCAATTGAGTAGAGCGAACCAGTTGGATACATTACCGAAACGCCATTATTATGTTTAAGACCTATTGCATGTCCCAATTCATGTTCAACAGTATTAAGAATGCGTTGATACGTATAATTATATGGTGAGAAATTCTGTAAATAATAAATGTTCAGCCTGGTTAAAGCAGAGTACATAATCCCGGTTTTAACGTAATAATGAAAGGTAGTATAACCGGCATAGTTCGTGTTGGGACTGTAAATCTGCTCTATCACAATCTTAGCATTTTTCTTGCTTTTAGCTTGGGTAAAAGTAAAGGCTTTAGTATCATTCCATGCTTTAATCGCGTCATTAGTAGCGGAAATCAGTTCTTGATTATCATTAAGATCAATGTAGACCGAAGCTGTAGGCTTTTTCCAGCGCCAAGAAGTTGCAACAGCGACATGCTTCTTTTTAGCTTTTTTGTGTTTTTTAGTTTTCTTTTTAGCCTTTTTAGCATAAACAGTCTGCGAAGGCCAGTTAGTTAAAGGGTTATCAGCAACGGGAGTTATTGCACTTCCAATTGTCAGAATTGCAACTAGTGCACACGCTAATTTAGAGAAAAAATGACGAAAATTTTTCATACTTTAATCACTCCATTATCTTACATTATATAAGAAAAATGGTGAAAGTATCATATTTTACTAACTTTAGCATATTAAATTATAGTCATAAACTGCCTAAATTATCTTAATTGCCCCTATTTTACTGGTTGAAAAAATAAGTGCAGGATTTTAATATAAACCGATTTCATGGTAAAATAGAATGCAAGTTTTGAAAAAATAGGTGAGTTTATGACAAAAGCGATGGATGATAAAGAATTTGAGCAAAAACATCTCGACCGGATTTTGAAAATGATTAGAGCTAAAAAGTCCGAGTTGTCTTCGTCAATTAAGTCCGCTGAAGGTGAGGCCCAAGATCTTAATTCACACTTTTTTGATGATGTAAAACTAGATTATGACGGTTATTCAACGTCAATGGAAACTGCATTGTCTATTCACCAACAGCAGCAACTGCTTGATGAACGTCAAAATGCCTGGCAGCATGCCGCAAAGCAACTGAGTACAGTGCAAAAGTTAGAACAAAGGCCATATTTTGCCAGAGTAGATTTTAAAGAGAACGGGGAGAAGCCAGAGACTATTTATATTGGTTTGGGCTCCTTTGCTGATAAAAATAACCATTTTCTGATTTATGATTGGCGGGCACCAATTTCTTCAATTTATTATGATGGGAAAATTGGGAAAGTTTCTTATATGTCACCTGAAGGTGAAATTACCGTTGATATGACTAAAAAGCGGCAGTTCATGATTAAGGATGGCAAGATCGTTAATATGTTTGATACCAATGAATCCATTGGCGATCAAATGTTGCTGGAAGTTTTGGGTGAAAAATCCGGCACCCAGATGAAATCAATTGTCACGACTATTCAGCGTGAGCAGAATAAGATCATTAGAAATACCAGTGCCGACTTGCTTTTTGTTCAAGGTGCAGCTGGTTCTGGTAAAACTTCTGCCATCTTGCAAAGAATAGCTTACCTGCTTTATCGCTATCGGGGCAACCTCACTAGTAGTGATGTCATTATGTTCAGTCCAAACCAATTGTTTAACGATTACATCAAGAATGTTTTACCTGAAATGGGTGAACAAAACATGGTGCAAATGACCTATTGGCAGTTTGTGGCGAGGAGACTGCCGGGAATGACAGTCGAAAACTTGTTTGACCAATTTGAAGATAGCGCAGCTGATTCTGCTATCAGCCAGTTTAAGGACTCTACCAACTTCTTTAATTTATTACATCATTATGCTAAGCACCTTAATAATCGGGGGGTAATTTTTAAAAATATTTACTTCCGCAATAAAAAGAAACCATTTTTTACGAAAGAAAAAATCAGTGAACTCTACTATTCATTTAATTCCAACTATAATTTAAGCAACAGAATTGACGCTACACGTGAGGAATTAATTAAGTCACTTAATCGTAAAATTAATGGTGAAACTAAAAAGGCGTGGGTAGCGGATGCAATTCAAAACCTCAGCCAGGAACAATTGAATGCTTTGTATGATCGACCGGACCAGGAATTCGAATCTGAGGAAAAAGAAGAAAAATTCCTTAGCCGTAAAATCGTGGTCAAAGCACTGGAAAAAGTTTTCCAGCAAATAAGACGCAATAATTTTATTAACATGCGTGCCCAATATCTGAGCTTTTTACGTGCAGTTCCTAAAATGACTGATTTAGCTAAATGGCAAATTAGCGAAAAAGACTGGGAAAAACATGTTGAAGATGTTAAGCAAAGCTTTATGAAACATTATATTCATATGAATGATGTTTCAGCGTATTTGTATCTTTATGATCTAATTACGGGTCGTCACGTGGATTATGAAATGCGCTATGCTTTTATTGATGAAATTCAAGATTATACCCCGTTTCAACTTTGTTATCTCAAGTATAATTTTCCCCGCGCCAAATTTACGATGCTGGGTGACTTAAATCAGGCTATTTTTACCAAAGACGAAAGCAGGAGCCTGCTTAAGCAGATTAGTGGTCTATTTGATCCTGAAAAAACTGATGTGGTGCAATTAACCAAATCATATCGCTCAACCAAGCAACTGACAGAATTTACCAAGCAAATTCTGCGGCAAGGCGAAAAAATTGAATCATTTAACCGTCAAGGGCCTAAACCAGTTCTGTGGGGGCGGTCCAATAATACTGCTGCTATGCAGGTACTAGAACAAATTTTAAGTGAAAATGATCAAACCAAATTGACAACGGCGATCATCACCAAAGATTTAGTCAGCGCGAAAATTGTAGCGCAGCAACTAAAAGAGGATAGGGTGAAGGCGACGCTAATTGCTACTGCCAATCAACGTTTGGTAGATGGTACTCTTGTCATCCCGTCATATTTAGCTAAGGGTCTGGAATTTGACGCAGTCATTATGTGGGCTGCTTCAAAAGAAAATTATCATCGCATTGATGAAACACAACTTGTCTACACAATTACTTCTCGTGCAATGTACAAGCTTGATATTATTTATGCAAATGAAAAGAGCCCACTTCTTGAAGTAGACCCAGAAACATATATAGAAAAATAGGTGATTCTATGACTGAAAGTGAAAAATTTACGTTTAAGACAGTTGCGCAAATGACTGGGCGGGAAATGTTTTGCGTTGCTCGTTTGCGGATAGATACATTTGTAACGGAACAGGAAATTACGGTACCCGAGCTGGATGACGAAGATTTGGCTGCCATTCAAGTCTATTTACTGAATGATCAAAAAACTAACGCTCTGGCTGTTTGCCGCATTTTTCAAGAAAAAGGCAAGTGGTTGTTAGGCAGAGTAGCAGTTGCTAAAACGGCCCGCGGGCAAAAACTGGGTACCAAAATGATGACTCAGGTTCATGAATACTTGCGTAATCAGGGAGTTGACCGCCTTTATTGTCATGCACAATGGCAGGCTAAACCCTTCTACGACTTTTTAGGCTACCATACTAAAGGTGAGCCTTTTACAGAAGCTGACATTAAGCATGTAATGATGTATAAGGATTTATAAGATGAAAACTTGCACTATAATTGTGCAAGTTTTTGTTTAATTGCCGCTACTACCAGGTTAATTAAGATTTGATTTCCTGCAGCTGTAAGATGCTGTCCATCTTCTTGGTAATATGAAGATAAATTTTTTAACTGACAAAAATTAGCGATCAAGTTAATGAAAGGAATGTTATATTTGCGGGCACAATCTATAGCGATTTGATTATAAATTGTCATATTTTGGTGATTGTAGTATTGCATAATATACTTATTATTAGGATCCTCATAAGCAGGACCTACAATAATCATTTTCGAAGCACCAATACTTTTAACCATGTCGTTAAGATTGGCGGCATACTCAGCACTACTGATTCCCCAACCAGTAGACATGTCGTTTGTACCATATTCAAGGACCACTATGTCAGAATCTGTTGGAATTAAGTTTAAACGCTGCTTGCCTTGAGCTGTTGTGGCACCACTTAAAGATAAATTGCTAATTAGAGCTTGACCAGCAAATTCTTTTTGCACTCCAGTAGTTACTATTTTAGTATCATGACCAGCACGGTAACCATTAAACAGGGAGTCACCAAATAAGATTATTTTTTTCATAGTTTTGCCTTTCTGTATGATTAAGGAAATTAATTAAAGAACTTTATGTTTTTATTTTACTATATTATAAGAATTAAAATTCAAGGATATCTAGGATGAAAAATTATTTACAGTTTAATAGAGAAGAATGGCAGTCACTGTCTGCCACTGAACCGGTTAAAATAACTCAAGATGAATTGGCTAAGATTAAATCTTTAGGAGATATTATCAATTTAACTGATGTGCAAGAGGTATACGACAGTTTAATCAAATATCTTTATTTAGTCTATCAAGAAAAGCGGACTTTGCAGCAAAAGCAAGGGCGTTTTTTACACCAAAAAGTTGCAAGCGCCCCCTTTATTATTGGCATTTCAGGTTCCGTAGCAGTGGGGAAGTCAACTACTGCACGGCTTTTGCAAATATTACTTAGTCGTTCATATCCAGGTTTAAAAGTGCACTTAATGACTACAGATGGTTTTATTTATTCCAATCAAGAATTAACCAGGCGCAATTTAACCGACCGCAAAGGTTTTCCCGAAAGTTATAATATGAACTTGCTTATTAATTTTTTACAAGATGTCTTAAGTGGCAAGAAAGACATTGTTTACCCCCTATATTCTCAGGAGTTAAGTGATATTGTTCCCGGAAAATATGGTCACGTATGTGAGCCTGATATTTTAATTATTGAGGGAATTAACACGTTGCAACTACCTACCAATGGTCAAATTGTAACCAGCGATTTTTTCGATTTTTCGATTTATATTGACGCACCAGAAGACCTGATTGAAAAATGGTTTATGCAGCGTTTTGTCAGATTGCTGGAGCTCAATAAAAATAATCCACATAACTTTTATTATGAAATGGCTAATGGGCCACGGGATGAAGCTCTCACATTTGCACAAGAAACTTGGCAAATGGTAAATTTGGTTAATTTGCGGGAATATATTGCCCCTACCAAACAGCGTGCCAGTTTGATTTTGCATAAAACTGCTGGCCATGTTATTGACAAAATTTATCTCAAACAAATCTAGCGTGTAGCGGGGATAACTTTAATTTATAAGAGGCTTTAAAATAATGATATTGGGAGATAGCAGGAGAAACAAATGTTACTGTTAAACAGAAGTGATATTGAAAAATGTTATTCACTAAAAGATTGTATTGCTGCGGTCAGTGACGCTTTTCGTTACTTTTCTGCCAGCAAAGTAGATGTACCATTAAGAACTCAAATTCTTAAGCAAAATGGTAAGGATACTTTCTTATGTATGCCCGCTTTTTGTGAAGATTACGAAGCTGCATGCGTGAAAGTATTGAATATGTTTCCTGAAAATATTAGTCAGGGAGTACCTTCTATTAATGCCCAAGTTCTAAATATTGATGCCCAAACCGGTATAGTTAATGCTATATTGGACGGTAATTATGTGACCCAATTACGCACCGGCTCTGCTGCAGGAGTTGCACTCAAGTACTTGGCAAAAAAGAATTGTAAAAAGGGTGCCTTAATTGGCACTGGCGGACAGGCTGCAACTCAGCTTGAAGCCATGTTGATTGTGCGAGACCTGGATGAGGTGGCCGTAAGTGACCTTGATTTTGAACGTGCTCAAAAGTTTGCTGTGAAAATGCAAAAGGACTTGGCCCAATACCACACCAAAATCACGGCGGTTGAGACTGGTAATGAAGCGGTACAGGATGCAGATGTGGTCATATCTGTCACGCCGTCAACTAAACCAGTTTATGATGCTCACTTTATTAAGCAAGGTGCTACTATTTGCGGTGTAGGTGCCTATCAACCACAGATGGAAGAAACACCAGCAGAACTAGTTGCTAAAGCAGATAAAATTTACTTTGATTCTAAAGACGCTGTTTTGGCTGAATCGGGTGACATAATTATTCCGTTAAATAAAGGCTTGATTTCTAATGCCGACTTTACTGGTGAAATTGGTCAAGTCGTGAGCGGCGAATTAACAGGACGCGAAAATGATAACGAAGTAATTTTCTTTGAAACGGTTGGTATCGCGGCTCAAGATCTAATGGCCGCAAAGTCTATTTATAATAACGCTGTAAAGCATAACGTTGGAACTCAAGTTAACATGTAAGTCTCAACTTTTTAGTTTATTTAAAATGATTGATTTTATGGTGTTGATAAAGTCCAAATTTTGCTATACTAATCATTATGAATGAGATTTATTTATTATTGATAAAAAAGTTTGCTTTACCTCCGGCGTGGTTTCCTGAAGTCAATAATTAATTTAATAAATGGATTTAAAGGAGTAAAAAATGGTACAAGCAATAAACTTAAAAAAAGGTATGGTTTTTAGTCAAGACGGCAAATTAATTCGGGTTTTGAAAGCTAACCACCATAAGCCGGGAAAGGGCAACACCGTTATGCAAATGGATTTGCGCAACGTTGAAAGTGGTGCTGTGGTTCATAAGACTATGCGTCCAACTGAGAAAGTAGATTTAGTTGATATCACTAAGAAAAACGCACAATATCTTTATAATGAGGGTGATATTTATACTTTCATGGATACTGAAACTTACGAACAATATGAAGTTTCAAGTGAACAATTAGGTGATGACAAACTTTATCTGATGCCTAATATTGAAGTTCAGTTGGAATTTGCTAATGACAGTAAATTGCTGGGTGTGGAATTACCGTCAACTGTAACGATGAAAGTAACTCATACTGAACCAGGCATTAAAGGTGCTACTGTTACCGGTTCTGGTAAACCAGCCACAATGGAAACCGGATTAGTAGTTCAAGTTCCCGACTTTATTAAAGAAGGGGAGGAGCTGGTTATCAATACAGCTGAAGGTTCCTATAAGTCGAGAGCTGAAGGAAGTAAATAATTATAGTAAAGGGTGCAGCCGCAATGACTGCATTTTATTTTTCTTGTTTAACGGTTGCAATTCTGCATACTCTCAAGTATATTCCAAACATAAAAAGCGCTTGCAGAAAAATATCTAATTGTGTATAATATTTTACATAAATAAAAATGGATTGTTACTCTTTGAGGCATTACCATTAGTCGAAGTATTTTTGAATACTTACTAATTGTTGTGCTTCAAAGAGTTTTTTTGTTAAGGGGGAAATTGTGTTTAATTTTTTCAAGAAGAAAACTACCAAATTTACTGTTACTGCACCTATTCCAGGAATATTGAAAAATTTAAGCGAAGTAAAAGATCCAGTCTTTTCACAGAAAATGATGGGAGATGGCTTTGCAATAAGCTTATCTTCCACAGCGACCAGTGTTTTTGCACCAGTAGCCGGAAAAATTGTTTCATTACCTGAAAGTCACCATGCAGTTGGGATAGTTACACAGGATGGGGATGAGGTACTTGTTCATATTGGTATAGACACAGTTAATTTAAATGGACAAGGCTTTTCAGCCGTAGTTGAGCAGAATGAAGAAATAACGCAAGGTCAAGAATTAGTTAGACTGAGTCGTGAGTTCCTTGAGAGCAAAGAAGTTGATCTGACTACTATGATCATCTTTACCAAATTAATTCCAGAGCATCAAGGCTGGAAAATGACTAAAAATTATGGCGATAATGTAACTAATCTGGATATAATAGTCGAAAAATAAGTTTAATGGGAGTATCTAAATGCAGGTTGTTAAACGGATAAATAATAACGTAGCAGTTTGTTTAGATCAAAATCACGACGAATTAGTAGCGTTTGGTAAAGGCATTGGCTATCCAAAAACTCCGTATGAACTAACTGATTTAAGTAAAATCAAAATGACTTTTTACCGAATTGATAGTCGTAATTTCAAACTGATTCAAGAAATTCCGGAAAGCGTTTTAGAGGTTAGTGCCGATATTGTTCAGCAAGCGCAAACTATTTTAAACCAAGACTTAAATCAAAATATTCTTTTTAGCCTGGCAGACCATATTAACTTTGCAATTGAACGCTCAAGAAAAGGGGTACGAATTGACTATCCATTTTCATATGATATTCAGTCCTTTTACCCGCAAGAATGCCAAGTTGGTGAGATTGCCTTAAAAATGATTGAACAAAAGCTAAACATAAAATTACCCTCAGAAGAAATAATTGCGATAGCAATGCATTTTATTAATTCTCAAGTAGTTACAAAATTGCAAATAAGTAAAGAGAGTTTTGACTCAATTGCCGACTTAATCGTAAAAGAGATTGAAAAGCAATTTAAGCTAAAAGTTAATCGTAAATCTTTTATCTACAACAGATTTATTACGCATTTAAGATACTACTTGAAGCGGTTAGAAAATGACGAACAAATTAATGATGGTTCCAGTAAATTACTCAGGAAAAGTTTTAAAGAGAACTATTCAAAAGTGTATCGATGTACAGTCGATATCATTAATCAGATTGATGAAAAACTAAGAACAAATACTACTGATGATGAAGAATTTTACTTAATGATTTATGTTCAAAGAATGATCGCACAATTAAATGATAAGGAAAGCAATGATGAATAAAAAATATCAGGAAATGGCTCGGCAAATTGTTACTGCAGTTGGTGGCAATGAAAATGTTGTTAGTGTAACCCATTGTATGACAAGGTTAAGATTTAATCTTAAGGATATGAGCATACCAAAAGATGATGAGATAAAAAATATTACGGGCGTACTTGGAACTGCAAGATCTGGGGGACAATATCAAATTATTATCGGCCAAACGGTTAATGAAGTTTATGATGCGGTTACTGCCGTGGGTAATTTAACTGAAGCTGCACCAGTGACTGAAAAAAAAGATAACGTAAAAAGTGAATCTGAAAAATTAACGTGGAAATCTGTTGGAAATACAATTTTAAATAAAATTGCTGGCAGTCTAACGCCACTTATTCCCATGTTGATTGCAGCATCAATGTTTAAAATGTTGGTGGCAGTACTTGGTCCAACTATGCTAAATGTTATTTCTGTACATAGTGACTTGTATCAATTATTTAGTTTTGTTGGTGACGCTGGCTTTTACTTCTTCCCCATTGCGATTGGTTATACTGCAGCTAAACAATTTAATACTTCTCCAATTTTAGGGATTTTTCTAGGAGCAATTATGCTTGATCCAGGATTGGTAAAAATTGTTGCAGCGGGAAAGCCGTTTACCGTATATGGTATTCCTATGCATTTGACTAATTATGCCAGTTCGGTTTTGCCAATCTTACTGTCAGTTTGGATAATGTCATATATCGAGCGCTTCTTTAATAAGCATATTACTGCATCATTGCGGACTATACTTGCACCTACATTAACAATTGCTATTATGCTGCCACTTGCTCTTTGCGTACTTGGACCACTTGGAGGATTTGTAGGTGAATATGTTTCTAAGGGAATTATTTCCTTTGGTCAACTGGGTGGTATTGCCGCTATTATTGGCGTAGGATTAATAGGCGCTTTGTGGGAGCTTTTAGTGATCACAGGGATGCATTTAGTGATGATCAGTGCAATGATTACAATTGTAGCACAGACAGGTCATGACAACTTCATTATTCTCGGTTCTCTAGCTGCCAGTTTTGCGGTAGCTGGTATGAGTTTAGGTGCAGCACTACGTTTAAAAGACAAAAAAGAAAAATCACTTGCATTTAGTTACTTTATTGCCAATTTTATTGGTGGTGTTACAGAGCCAGGCTTATACGGATTAGCAATTAAATATCGTAGACCATTCGTTGGTATGATGATAGGTGGATTTGCTGGTGGTATATACGCTGCCATAATGCATGTCTCTGGCTATGTAATTGTGCCGGTAGCTAATTTCATGTCATTAACTGCTTATGTAGGCGGATCTACTGCAAACTTAATCAATGGTATTGTAAGTGCAGCAATTGCCTTAATAGTAGCAGCTATTGCTACCTATGTTATTGGCGTTGAACCCAAAAATAAATAGGAGGAAAATATGAAAAATATAATTATTCGCGCAGATGATCTTGGTTATTCCAAAGGAGTTAATTACGGAATTTATGAAAGTGTCAAACATGGTCTGATCAATAATGTTGGTGTAATGGTCAATATGAAAGATACACTTCATGGGTTGGACCTATTGAAAGGATTTGATCTTGATATTGGGATGCATACAGTGATTTGTGCAGGTAAGCCATTGACTGATCCAGAAAAAATACCAAGTTTAGTAACATCTGATGGCTCATTTAAGCCATCTAAGGTCTATCGAACTACAGACCACGATGTGGTTAATCTGGATGAAGTGATCGTTGAAATTGAAGCACAATACCAATATTTTTTAAAAATTGTTGGCAAAAAGCCTGATTATTTCGAAGCGCACGCTGTATACAGTGCAAACTTGTTAAAGGGTCTTGAAGTAGTTGCTGAAAGACATAATTTACCATTGTTACCATTCGATTTAGACTTAAATCCTGTTAAGTTTAAAAAGAATACGACAATTACAACTTTTATGGACAGTATGAAACCAAATTATGATCCCTATCGTACTTTCGCTCATACTATTGAATTTGCTTTAGCTAATTCGTCTGATAATGTACCAATGATGGTTTGTCATCCAGGATATTTAGACCAGAGTATCATTCAGCAATCCAGTCTAACTATTCCGCGTACTCAAGAAGTGGACTTTTTATGTGATCCGAAGGTAGCACAGGAAATTGCAGACAAGGGATTGCATTTAGCCAGATATACAGAGTTAAGCTGAAATAATAGTGAGTCTTAAGGAATAGAAAATAAAAAGTCTTGGTGGTTAAATTTTTTCTGACCAACAAAAAGGCATTGAGTGTTGTTGCTCAATGCTTTTTTCATACAGCTTTTTTCGTGATCCTGATACTATTTATCAGTTTAAATAGTTCAGAAACCCTAACATCATGAATCAAAATTGGCTATTGCCTGTTTTTTAATATGACTAATAGCCAACTTTTATTACTAAATATCACCTACAGCTTTTCTGGTAGTAAGCATTGACTTTTGTAAATCAGCTTCTTCTTGCAAGCATGAAGTCAAAATATCAATTAGATACATATTCGAAAACTGGGAATTAATAAATTTCTCGTTATTAGCAAAGCGCGGATTATATACGTGAAAAATCAGGTCGCTAAGTTGAGCAACAGGATTTTCGAGATAACTGGTAATCGAAACGATTTTTGCCCGATGTTTCTGCGCTAAGGTCAGTGTTTTAACAATGCAGTCAGTTGTACCGCTATTTGATACAGCTAAAAAAAGATCATTACTGTTGGCAATACTAGCACGCATTTCCATCCAATTTGGATCGCTGAAGCTTTGAGCATCGAAACCCATTCGCATAAGTCTCAGACCAAATGTAGCAGCAGAAACACCGGAACTACTGGAACCAATTACAATAATATGTTCTTGCTTTTTTAACAACGCAATAAACTGCTTGATTAGACTTTGATCTATCATTTGCTGAGTATTTTTAATAACTGTTTGATAAAAAGTAAAAACTTCACTTAAAATGTCATCTTTTTGTTTAGGAACAGTATTAATTAAATGATGACCAATGCTAACCTTCATGTCGGAATAACTTTGACAGCCGATTTTCTTGACGAACCTGGTAATGGTTGAAATAGAGGTTGAAGTGTGACGTGCCAGTTCAGTAATTTTCATATTATTTATTTGAGGACTGTTTTGCAAAATATAATTGGCAATAACTTTTTCATTTTTAGAAAAATTCAAATAATTTTTTTGGATTGCTATAAGTGGATTCAAAATAATTTCCTCCCAAGAAAGCCTTAAAGTTTATTGTAAGCGGATAGATTTGCTTTTTTTCATTGTACTACATTTTATCAAAAATGAAAATAATTTTCTTTAAAAATAAATTGCGAAAAATATTTTCTTGTAGTATTATCATTAATGAAAGGGGTATCAAAAGCTAATGAAAAAGCAACCATACATTTTACCGAACATTTCTATGAAACGTGATGGCGAGCAACTGATAATTAAATTGCAGAATGAGAACAATGGCCCTTATCAGCTTTTAATAGGTGATGTACCAGAACTTGAAAAAATACAAAAGGTTATAGCGGAAAGCTCTAGCGGTGATTTTACAGTTAAAATTCCACGCAAGAATTTGCCAAAATACTATATTATCAAAAACACCGCTTCTCATTTTGTGACGAATATCTTTGCTGAACGAGTTATTCCACTTGAAAATGCAATCAATATCCGAGATATGGGAGGCTACTCAGCTAAAGACGGGCGCTTTTTAAAATGGGGTGTTTTGTTTCGCGGAGATCAGTTATCAAAGCTTAATGACAGCGATCGGCAAATATTAACAAATTATAACTTGCAAACAATTGTTGATTATCGTTCACCACATGAAAGACAGTATCATCCCAATAAATATTTACCTACAGTTTTACAAATTCTCAATTGTGACCCACAGTCAAGCTTTTCTGAGGCTGCCGCAAATGTAGTTGATTTAAAAGGTGAAAATGAAAAATTGGTACAGTCTTTGGAAAATGGTGAAGTCCCAGAAAGGTATATCAACGATCGTGGCGACAATGTCATTGAAAGTTATGAGGACCTAGTAACCTCTCCGATTGCGCAAAAGTCTTATGGCAGAATGCTAAAAGCTGTGGTGCGCAGAGAAGCTTTGCCATTACTTCACCATTGCCGTGGTGGCAAAGATAGAACCGGTTTTGGCTCAATGCTGATATTGCTGCTGTTGAACATCAAAGAAGAAGATATAGTGCGCGATTACATGCTGACTAAGATTATTCGCAAAGAAAGAAACCAGTTAAAGTATGACTTGTATCATAAACTGGTTCAGAAAAAATCATATCTTGATTATTTAATGGCTATGATTGATACGCGCGAAAGTTACATTAAAGCGGCAATCAATAAAATATACGAGCTTTTTGGTACTCCTGAAAATTACTTTCAGCAACATTTTAAATTAACTATGGCAGAAATTAACAAAGCCAGAGATTTTTATTTGGAAAAGGGGAACGAAAATGGCAGATAAAAATTCCGCAGTTGCAGTGATTTTAGCTAGTCATGGTTACATGGCAAAAGAAGCACTGCGTAGCACAGAAATGATTGTAGGTAAGCAAGATAATTGTGCTTATTTGGCTGTGACTGAAGACCTGAACTTGGATCAGGCAAAAGAAAAAATGAATCAAATGTATGATGAACTTGACACCAGTAATGGCACCATCATTATATGCGACATTTTAGGTGGCACCCCGTCAAATGTCAGTGGCACCTTTTGCTTAGAAAAAGACAACATCTTGGTGTTAAGCGGGTTGAACTTGCCAATGTTGCTAGATTTATTCACCAATCGCAATCGCAGTTTGGCTGAACTAGCAGAATCACTAGAGAAGTCCTATAACATGGGCTTTCAGAATATTTCAGATAGATTTAAAGAAGAGGAGCAAGACGAAGATGGCAGTGGAATTTTGTAGAATTGATGATCGTTTAATTCACGGACAAGTGGTAACGACTTGGCTTAATGTTAAGCAGATTGAGCAAGTGATAATTGTTGATGATAAGGTTGCCAAGGATAAAATTCAATCCAATGTTTTAAAAATGAGTGTTCCGCGCAATGTTAAATTACATATTTTTTCAACTGAGAAATTTTTAAAAATTGTCCCTCACAACCCAGTTACAAGAAGAACCATGCTTTTATTTGCCTCTCCATTTACGGTGGAAAAGATTGTTGACAGTGGTTATCAGATACCAAAATTAAATATTGGTGGCATTCGCGGCAATGATGAACGTAAACAATATACCAAAGCTGTTTTCTTAACTGATGAGGAAAAGAAATCACTGGAGAAATTGCTGGATTTAGGAGTAGATATAGAGATTCAAATGGTTCCAACAGATGGAGCAGTTAAATTAAGTGAGGTTTTACAGAAATGAAAGTCTTTATCTTAACGGCTTTGGCCTTTCTCTTAGGAATTGATAATGTCAGTACAAAGATGTTCAGGCGGCCTTTGTTAATTGCACCAATTGTGGGTATTATTTTAGGCAATTTGCAAGCTGGACTTATTATTGGCGCAACACTTGAAGTTATGTGGATGGGTATTGGTGATGTTGGTGCCTATATGGCTCCAGACATCATTACCGGTACGATGATTAGTACTTCTCTTGCAATAATGGGTAACACCAGTGGCAATATTTCAACAATGGTGGCAACTGCCATTACACTGGCTGTTCCAACTTCAATTTTGGCGCAACAACTACTTGTTTTAATCGAAACAATTAACTGTTCTCTTAACGGCTGGGCCAAACGGCTAGCTGATAATGCTGATGTTAAAGGTACATTTTGGCTAACATGGCCACCTGCATTTTTATACGGTTTTGCTTGTGCATTCCCTACTTTTTTGGCCCTGCAATTTGGTGCAGGAGCAATTCAACAAGCAATAAATGACCTGCCAAAATTTATTATTAATGGCTTAAGCACGGCAGGCTCCATCATTCCTTCAGTGGGTATTGCATTATTAATGATGACAATGCTTAAAAAAGGCGAATTGTGGATGTTTATTATTTTAGGTTTCGTCTTATCTTCCTATTTAAAATTAGATATCTTACCAATTACGTTGATCGCTTTGGTGTTTGCTTTCTTATACGAAAGAGCAACTCGTGAGCCTAGTGCTAAAGCTCAAGTTTCACCAAGCACGCAATTAAATAATTCAAGCAGCGATGAAGAAGACGATGAGGAGGACTATGACCTATGAGTGAAGAAAAGTTAACTGCGCCTGAACACAAATTGAACAATAGAGATATTTGGCGCATGTTTATGCGACTCAATACTATGCGCATTACCTTAAATTATGAAACGCTGCAAGGTGTAGGATTTATGCGGGCAATCGCACCGGCTCTGGCAAAAATCTATCCTGATAAAAAAGACTTATCAGAAGCTATGAAGCGGCATTTGGTTTTCTATAATTCTCACGTTAACTTCGATGCTGTAATTTTAGGATTATCAGCCGCAATGGAGGAAACAACATCTCCTGATGAAAAAGATGGGATCAATCCATTAAAAACCGGGTTAATGGGACCTTTGGCCGGTTTAGGCGACAGTCTGATTAAATTTACATGGTTGCCAATCGTTGGTAGTATTGGTGCCTCAATTGCTTTTGGTGGCAGCATCTTTGGCCCGATTTTGATGTTTATTCTCTATAACATAATTAATATGGGAGCAAGATACTATGCTGTTTCATTTGGTTATAAAAAGGGAATTGCTTTTTTAAATAATAACGAACAAAGCGATGTCATCCAGCGTATTTCCACAATGGCTAATGTAGTTGGATTAATGGTTGTTGGTGCTCTGATTTCAACAGTTATTAAAGTCAAAACACCATTAAAAATTGTTGTTCACTCTAATGTATCTAACAAAGTTGGTGGCAATGTCATTAGCTTGCAATCGATGTTTGATAAAATTATGCCAGGTCTGTTAAGTCTACTGGTAACTGTTTTGGTTTACTACATCTTAAAGAAGACTAATGGTAAACATGCAGCAATGTTAATTATTGCAATGATGGTGGTAGTAGTTGGCTTAACCTATTTCAAGATTTTGTAATGAATAATTAGTTTAAAAACTATAATGTTATATAAAGAGACTGCTAAATCAACGTTTTGTTAACGTATTTAGCAGTCTCTTTATGTGTCACTATTAAGACCCGACCTCAGTAATACAATACGAATTACGGTTAGTTTTTAATCTTTTTGGCTATTTATTTTAAAATATTGAATTTCTTGCGGCAGCCATACTTTCATTATTTTAATAATTCACTTTAAATTGCTTAGAAATAGTTTTAAATATTTATTGGCTTTTTCTAGAACTGTCATGAATAAATAATTTACGAGTATCAAAGGTAGTCTTATGATAAATTGAGTTATATATCTTTCTTTTTGGATGGGCCCAACCCATACCACGCTTACCATAGTTGGGAATGATAGCTCTTTTTATAGCCCTTGTCGCTCTCCCCTTTGTTCTGGCAGAGATAGACCTTCTTAAACTAGGCTTTCTAAAACCAATTTTAATCATTATTTATTCTTCTCCTTAATCTTCCCATTTGCATAAGGTATAACCTTGATTAATAGCCTTTTTTAGTGATATTTTGGTGATATTGCCATGCGCTCTTCGAAGACCACGGCAACTCGGATTAAAATGGTATCTTCTCCCCGAATTAGGAGCTATATATACTTTGCGTATATTACGTTTGACGACACCTTTCCGCTTTTTTTGCTTTCTTTTTGCAGTTAGCTTTCTTTTACGAGTAGTTTTTCTGCTTTTTACAGTTACTTTTTCAGTGACTACTTTTTTCGCATTACTTTTTACTACTTTGGTCGATTTTGCAATAACAGTTTGTTGAGAATCTTGCATACCTGTATTGCCAGAAATAAAACTAGTAAAAAAAGATATAAAAATAATTGCAAAGCAAAAGCACATTTTTTTATAAAAAGGTCTTTTATACTGCATATCTTACCTCCTCAATAACACAATCAGCTGTTTAATATAATCATACCTCATATAGAAATAAAATGTGTAATTTTTTATATAAATGAATACAATACACATTATATTTGTTGTTATGAGTATTTATTCAGTAAAAAATCTCGTTTTGCTTTTAACCAATACTTGTATAATAATTGTGGAGGCGAGACTATTAGTATAGGACCTTTGTCAGAATGGGTGACAGCATTTGCCGAAATTGCAGCCGTTTGTGTGGCGTTATTCTTGCCGGTTTATGATAAAAAACAGGAAAAACGCAAGAAAACGCGAAATATGAAGGCTATTTTTACGTTTTTAATTAAAAAGGCTTTAGAAGAGAAAGATACTTCAAACTTGGAATCATACTTTAAAATAAGTTATCTTAATTATTGACAGTAATGATGATAAACAAATTTATTCATTGCTGCAGCATGCAATTGAAATTTTAAATAATTAGAATATTCCGGAGAATAAAAAAGAAGAAAATATTGGGCAAGTATTAGAATATTTAAATAAGAAAAAGGACAGAAAAAACAAAGATAGGGAGATTAAAATGAACTTTTAAATCTTAAAGGCGTATTTTTTTATAATAATTAATTTGTTTCACTTTGATTGACTTGTAATTGAATGTTAAACAACTGAGTCTCTAGATTACCAGCTTTTAATGCATTTTGTATTTTGTAATCTAATTTTTCAGACTTGTCATTGTAATCTTTAAATTTTGGTAGGATTGTACCATCTTTCATTATTAAGTCGAGCTTTTTAATGGTTAGGTTATGAAAGTTAATTACTTTCTCGTCCAGAATTTTTTGAGTTTTTCTATTGTTTACAACAGCAGGTAAAACAGAGCATCCCATATTAGTCTTCATTACTTCTTTTTGCACGGTTTTATTAGTGCAGAGTAATTTCATAAATTCCCAAGCTCCTTTTGTATTTTTAGCTTTACTCGAAATAGCAAACATTGTGGTCTCAATTGGCGTTGCTTTAATTCCTTTGATACTAGGCATTTTGGTGCATTCCCATAAAAAATTATTATTCCGGGTAATATGGAAAGGATAAGAAGTATAAGTACGATACTGGGCAAGCCCCAATGGCATAAAAGCTACACGACCTTTATCGAACAATTGCGAAGTAACATTAAAAGTAGACTGGTCATTAACAATATTTTCAATTAGCGTAAAAGCGCGTCTGGAACGATCAGATGTTAGCTCAACTTTACCATCATTTGTATTAAATAATTTTGCTCCATAGGCGTATTGAGCATCTTGCCAATTATAATTCATAGTTACACCATAATATTTCTTTTTAGTGTTTGAATAAGTAATTTTACGACATAGTTTATAAAACTTCTGTGGTGTCCAATTATAACTAGGCGTACTCATTTTAAATTTTTCCAGCAATGTCTTGTTCATTACCATTAACGTAGGATTAGCTTCATAAGGTAATGCAAGTTGTTGATTATTATATTGTCCTGCCTTAAGTGCACTAGCATAAAATGTTGAGGGCTTAAGATTATCTTGTAACATAAAGGAAGATAAATCTTTAAATGTACCCTCATTAGCCAATGCATTAAAATCTCTATTAGGAACAATAATGAGATCCGGAGTTTTATTCTCAATGATTTTTTCACTTAGCCAGTTACGGTAATCATCCTGTTGAATGCCGCTTTCATACTTGATTTTGATTTCAGGATGTTCTTTTTTAAATTTACGAATTGCATAATCGATTACTTTATATTGGTGTCCATTGGGTACATTCCAACTGCTACTGGTATAAAGTCCGATTGTAAGGGTTTTTTCGTTTTCCTGCAGATGATGGTGCCAATAGAAGGCTCCTGAAGCAATTAAAATAATTAAACAAATAAATGTAATAATTTTATTTCTGTGTTTCATTATCGTCCTTAATATTTTCGCTTGTAACTCCAGTTTGAACAGCCCAGATTGCCAACTGTGTGCGGTCTCTTAATTGTAATTTATCTAAAATTTTTGAAATATAGTTACGAACCGTTCCTTCTGATAAAAACAATTTAGCTGCAATCTCTTTATTGGAAAGTCCAAAACCAACTTGTTGAATTACTAACCATTCATGTTGAGAAAAATTCTGTGTGTCTTTATCGTTAACTTGGATGGCGTAATTAGCTTGTGCCATTTTAGAAAAAAGTCGAAAAACTTTCTCGGTAATATCAGGGTTTATCATTGCGCCACCTTGATATACTGTTTTGATCGCATTATAGAGCTCCTTTGTTGATGCACCTTTTAATAAATAGCCTGAAGCACCATATTTTAAAGCGCTAAAAATAAAATCATCGTCATCAAAAGTGGTTAAGATGATTACCTTAATACTAGGATATTTTTCTTTAACATATTTTGTGCAAACAGTACCATCCATGACTGGCATCCGTACATCCATTAAAATAATATCGGGTTTTTTCTTTTTAATACTCTCTAATACTTCTTGTCCATTTGCAACAGTATCTGTAACAGAAAAGTCCTTATTAGCTTCAAGAATAATCTTTAATGAATCTCTTATTAATTGCTGGTCGTCGGCTATCATAATTTTAATCATATGTATCACCCTCTGCTGGAATATCAACTACTATTTTAAAGCCATCATGTCCGTCAAAACTGATTTTGCCATTGATAATTGCCACTCTTTCTTTCATTTGTGTAATACCATAACCTGGTACAATCTTTTTGGCTCCTGTGCCGTTGTCTTTGATTACCATTTGATAAGTATTTTTATTGTGCACAGTACATACAATAGAAACTTGACTTGCATGCCCGTGTCTGAGTGAATTAGTAATTGATTCTTCAATAATGCGAAAAACCACGTCCTCAGTCGTCTTTTCAAAGTCTGCAGATCCCCAATGATAAGAAAAGTCGATTTTAATACGAGAAATGTCTGAATACTCTTTCAGCATTTTTTTTAAAGACTCCTGCAAGGTGTAACGATTTAATGCTCCCGGACGAATACGATTTAGTGCTTTACGCACATCTTTAATTCCTTGTTTAACAGCAATTTGAATTTTCTCTAACTGCTTTTTGGCTTCTTCTTTATTAATATCAATTAAAACTAAAGTAGCATCAATTCCAGCAGCGATACCTGTGAGTGCGTGACCCACAGAATCATGTATATCACGTGCAATGCGTTTTCTTTCACGATCTTTCGCGATATATTCTGACAAAGCAGCGTAATTTTTTAATTCATAGTTGGCTTTGGAAGCTAAAGCCAATTTATTTTGAATATCATTTTCTTGGTTTAACTGGTAAATAGCAAAATAAATTAAAATTAAAATGAATAGGGTTAAATTAAAAATGGTAATAAAGTTTTTCCAAACTAATAATTTTGGCCCGATATTAATGGGTAAGAAATTTAAGTAAATTGTTAAATCTGGTAAGGTTATAAAATGGCTAAGAATTGAATAGTCTGTGATTACAAGTAAAAAAAGTAAAAATACCACTACCACTACCCAGACTAAATAGTCACGAAAGTCATATTGATTACGGTTACTAATAATAAAATCTACAAAAATCAATAAAAAGATACCATTATATGTTAGTCGCAGAGATAAGAAAACGAAAATTGCCACAATAAATTCTACGAAAATGATAATGTTATTTAATTTTGTATCCTGCTTAAAGGCGTAATAATAATGATGAAAAGCCATGATAATTGCTAAAACAGAAAAACTAATAATACTTTCCCAAAAAATAGTTTGAGGTGAGTCTGGAATATGATGTAACGACTCCAAAAACTGGTAAGACTGTGAAGTTTTAATGACATAATTTGTGGCGTAAATAAATAATGTAGCATTAAATAAGATGGCGAAGAAATTAAGCCATAACATAGTTCTGCGTAAAAATATCAAGACTTTAAACTTAGGCATCATTGCCACCCTAGCACGTTATAGTGATTAATATTTTTGTTTGTAATTAAATAAACTGGCAAAATTATTTTTTTCGGGACTTTTTTACCAGCGATTAGTTTATAAGCAATTTTGACGGCAGTTTTACCCATATTCAAAGGTGTTTGAGCAGCAGTGGCAATGGCATTGTGATTAACGCCTAAAAGCTTTTTCATGTTTTCTGAACCATCTACGCTATATACGTCTATTTGCCGTTTCAATTTTACTTCATCAATTGCAGCTAAGGCGCCAACAGCCGCCTGATCATTTAAAGCCATAATTGTGTTAAATTTAGGACCTTTCTTAAGCGCTCGTTCTACTAATGGAAAAGTTATTTCCGATTGACCATAAGTGTTAATTTTGTCAACAATATGAAAATTTTGGGGTTGGGAAGAGTTTTTAATTGTATCAGTAAATCCTTTTATGCGATTATTTGCTGAATAAGCTGAATAGTGTTCCAAAAGCAAAATTTGTGCGGATCTTTTATGTCTTAACAGATGCTGAGCACATAGTTGACCAGCACGATAATTATCTGAAAGAATGGTACAGTCGGCATAACGAGCTGATTTCATCTGTGAGTCGACTACAATAATTTTAATTCCCCTTTTCTTTGCTAAACGAAGTGCATTTTGAATTTTCATACTGTTGCCATCAACCGGATTTATAATAATGGCATCAACACCTTGACGGATAAATGCATGAAGCTCTTCAACCTGTTTATTCACAATTAGTGCTGGGTCCCTATTATATAGGCGGTCATGGTGGTCTTCAACGTAATTAGCGATTTGTTCATTTAAAACGGGGAAAAAGCTATTATTCATAGTCATATAAGTAGAACCAATTTTTACCTGATCATTCTGACTGGGATATGCAATAAATGTTACATACACTATTGATATAAAAAAAGCAGCAAAAACCAATTCACTCAAAAGCAGGATTCTTGTTTTGTGGTGGAATTTTAAATTATGCTGCTTTTTTTGCTTGGATAAATTCATGTCATCATCTCATTATATTGAAAATTTATTACTTAATAGTAATTATTGCTGAAAAGACTGTTTCATTCAACTATATTTAGGAAAGCGCTTTTAAATAGTGACAATTGTCACACCCTATTTAATGACATTTAGCACTGTTAGCATAAACAGTGCTTGTGCTACTTTTAACATATGTTAGGAAAGAGAGGAATGAGGCATTGAAATATTTAATTTTGGTTTCTCACGGACAGTTTGCTGAGGGAGTAAAAACTTCATTGGAGATGTTTGCTGGAGATGCTATTAAGCATTGCTTTGCATTAGGTCTTCATAATGGTGATTCTGCAGAAGACTTTACTAAGAAAGTTACTGCCTTTTTGCAAGAAGAAGAGTTCAAAAAAGAAGATGAATTCGTCATTATTGCCGATATCATAGGTGGCAGTCCGTTAACTACTTTTTTAAATGTATTTTATGAGCAAGGTTATTTGGAAAATTCTGTGGTAATAGGAGGAATGAACTTCTCAATGACACTTGCCGCTTTAATTTCACTTGAAAATATGTCCAAAGAAGAGTTGATCAAAGCGGCTATAAGTGAAGGTGAAAAAGCAATAAAGCAATATGAAATTCCCCAAAATTCAGTTGATAGCGAAGATGATATTTAGATCTAGGAGGAAAAACAATGACTGTTTCATTGATTAGAGTCGATGACCGGATAATTCATGGTTTAATTACTACCCGTTGGGCAAAAGAACGTCCTTGTGACGGGATTATAGCTGTAAATGACAAGGCAGCTACCAATCCTATCTTAAAATCCGCATATAAATCTGCGGGTGAAGATCAGGGTAAGAAAACTTTTATATGGACAATGGCTCATTTTAATGATGTTAAGGATAAAGTATTGAATTCTAAAACCCGGTACTTTTTGATTACCAAGAATCCACAAGATATGAAGCACATTTTGGTCGATCTTGATTTTGTCCCAAGTGACCAAAAAGAATTAATTGTGGGTCCAGGTAATGACCGTCCGGGAGCAATCAAATTAGGCAGTAATCAATCTTTTACACAAGAAGAAGGTGATGCTTTTGAGGCAATTAGCCAAAAAGGATATAAGGTTCACTTTGCTTTATTACCAGATAAACAATTAGGCTACTGGGATAAATTCAAAGGCAAATTCGGTTATTGAGATACATTTACTCAAACGAGTATCTAACCTTAATAATTTTATAAGAAGAAGGAGAAAAAATGACTATAAGTTGGTTACAAGCCGCCATTTTGGGAGTATTTGCGTGTTTATGTTCTAACTCCTGTATGGCTGGTCAAGCAGTCGGTAATTATACTATTGGACGACCACTAGTTGGTGGATTGGTCTGTGGTATCGTTTTAGGCAACTTGCCGCTAGGAATTGCCTGTGGAGTTGCTACCCAGTTGGTTTACATTGCCTTAGTTACACCCGGAGGTACGGTTGCTGCTGATGTGCGGGCAATTTCATATATTGGTATTCCACTAGCTATGGTTGCTATTTCATCACGTGGACTTAATCCAATGGGTTCAGCAGCTGCAAACATGGCAAAATCTCTTGCCACACTGGTAGGTACAGTCGGATCGGTACTATTTTACGCAGTGGCATTTATGAACCTGATTTGGCAGGCATTTGGCTGGAAAGATATTCAAAATGGTAAGTTAAATCGCCTCTACGGAGTTGATTTTGGCTGGCCTTGGTTATCTCACTTAGTATTCTCATTCCTGCCGACACTTTTGATGACGCATTATGGTGCAGAAGCCGTAACTGCTTTGAGAACAGCCTTACCAATGAACGGCATCCCAATGAAGACCCTGTTTACTGTTGGTGCGATGCTACCATGTGTTGGTATTGCTATCTTGCTTCGTCAAATTATTAATAAAGTGACTGATTTCATTCCATTTTTAGTTGGTTTCACTTTAGCAGCTTCATTACACTTAAACCTTGTTGCTGTGACAGTTATTTCATTATTGTTTGCTGTAATTATGTATGAAATTGAAATGGCTAAGGGCTCAGGAAATTCAAATGCAAGTTACGCCTCATCAAATGGAAATGCTGTTGATGACGACGAAGAAGAGGAGGACATCTAAAAATGGATGCAGAGAAAAAGAGAATTAGCCATAAGACCCTGAGTAAGTCTTTTAACATCTGGTTTTGGGGCGCTTTAACCTGCTTTTCACAGGAGCACATGCAGACATTTGGCTATTTATGTTCAATGTTGCCAATTATCAAGGAATTATATCCTAATGACAATGAAACACAGACTAATAACATTAAGGCATATACAGCTTTCTTCAACACCAATCCAATGTTAGGTTCGGTTATCATTGGTGCTACTGCCAGTCTTGAAGAAGCTCGTGCAAACGGTGAAAATATTGATGGTCAAACTATTAATGACATGCGTGCCGGTTTGATGGGACCAATAGCTGGTATTGGTGACTCACTAATTGACGGTACTTTGATTCCGATTTTACTTGGTATCGCTTTGGGTATGTCAAGAAACGGTTCACCAGTTGGTGCTATTTTTTACATCATCGTTTGGGATCTCATTGCTTACTTTGGTCAACGTTTCCTTTACTTCCGTGGTTACAAGCTGGGGGATAAAGCTGTCGGCTTTTTAGTAGGTAAGCAAGGTAAAGCCGTTAGACGTGCGATCTCCATTGTCGGTGGTATGGTTGTTGGTGGTGTTCTGGCTACCTGGGTTAACGTCACTACTTCTTTACAACTGAGAGATAATACGGGACACGTTTTCCTTGATTTGCAAAAGCAGTTAGATGGTATCTTCCCTGGCATCTTAACAGTAATCGTTACTCTTTTCTGCTGGTGGTTAATGTCCAAAAAGCATGTTTCTGCTATCTGGACAATGATCATTTTGATTGGTGTAGCTTTTGTCGGTGTTGTCCTTGGCGTATTCAATCCAGGACTCAAATACTAGAAGTAAAAACGGTGTAATAATGGACCTTAAGAAAATAACTGCCGGTTATCAAAACGAAGTTAATTATCAAAAAAAGATGCTGCAAAATTTACAGTATTGGCTGCAGACTTTATTGGCAATTGCCGCAATCGGCTTGGTCTTATGCTATTATTTCTATGGCAAAACCACTTGGCTCTTTATTGTGGGCGTGATTTTACTGGTATTTGGTGTTCTTGGCGGAGCTATTGTTGCTTATGGCAGGCACCGTGGTAAGCAGAATGTCAAATTGATAATTTCTGATTACGAAAAGAAAGTTAACTTTTTAAAAAATAAATAAAGAGCAAATCAAATAGGGCTGAAGAAGCAAATTCTTCAGCCCTATTTTTATGCTTGAAAGAATATTTTTAAAACTTTGTTTCTTTAATATCGTCTTCTGGCCGATGCCCTTGAATCCTGATCACTTGCCAGGTAAAATCACTTTTAGGTGCATTTTTTAAGTTGATAGTCAATTGGTTATCAGCAAAAGTGAAACCAAGTTCAGTTCTTTGGGCAATCATTTCAACGCGGTTGGGTTCAGTGGTCAAGCCGTGAATTTTTATTATTTCAGGCAAGGGGGCCTTGATGAAGATATACTTCTGAAAGTGCATGTGTCTATTTTGCAACACAAAGCCATTATCTTCATTAACATTGCTGATAGTAAGATGACACGGCTCGCCTTCATTGAAGGCATGACCAAACAGATGCATCCAGTTATTGATTTGCGTAAGCAGTGCTTTAGTTTCTGCCAGTAAATTGCCGTCATCTGTGACGGGAATATCAATTACTGCTTGTTGTCCTGCTTTGCGCTGCAAAATTAGTTGCTCTACCACATTCGCGGCAGATAATTCATAGTTAGCTTGAATGGGCTCAGTAGTGACTAAAGCAATAGTATACTTTTTGCAGGCTTTTGCAAAATCAGTTTTAAATGCATCAGCAGCAACGGCGCGAGCACCAATATTGCGTGCAGTTTTTACTAAAAAATCAGCGTCTACACCTTTAGCATTTTTTAGTTTAAAATTTAATACGATGGCAAAATCAGGATTCATTAATTTTTCTCCTCTAGTAAATATCAGTAATAAGTTTAACCCAAAAGGTGGTAAAGATGAAAATTATTATTTCACCAGCGATGAAGATGATAGTCGACCGCGAATCTTTTCCTGCTAAGTCGCAGCCGCAGTTTTTAGCCCAAGCTCAAGCATTAGCTGCTTTTTTAAAAAAGTGCAGCTATCAGGAATTGCAAAAAATTTGGCAGTCAAGTGAACGCACGACCAAGGAAGGTCAAAAACAAATTAAGGAACTTAATTTAAACCAAAAGGACAATCTAACTCCAGCCGTTATTTCGTATTCTGGTATTCAATATCAATACATGGCTGCTGACCTGTTTACTGCTCCTGCTCTATCTTATTTACAAGACAATGTACGGATATTATCGGGACTGTATGGTGTTTTACGACCTTTTGACGGTGTATGGCCCTACCGCTTAGAAATGAAAAATAAAGTTTGGGGGTTTAGTCAGCCCAACTTGTACCAATTTTGGGGTTCAACAATCGCTGATAATCTTTTTAATGAAGATCAAGTGTTAATTAATTTAGCTTCAAAAGAATATTCGCGCAATATTACGCCCTTTGTAGCAAATAACAGACAAATGATTAGCATTAATTTTCAAGAAAAGAAAAATGGTCAGTGGAAGACAGTTGGTGTACATGCCAAAATGGCGCGTGGAGAAATGGTGCGTTATATTGCGGAAAAGCAATTGAGTAAGCCGCAGCAATTGCAGGACTTTCATGATTTTGGCTTTAATTTTGTACCAAATATTAGCACCGACAATACTTACATATTTCGGACAGAGTATGATTTTAGGCGGCGCTGAAGAATTTAGAGTAAAAGAATATATTTACGACATAGAAATGTGAGGTTATTATGGAAATTGTTTTTGTTCGTCATGGTCAAACTGATTTAAATAAAACTGGCCGAATTCAAGGCTCAGTCTATGATCATGATTTGGATGAGGTTGGCCGTGCAAGTGCTGAAAGAGCCGCTGCTAATTTTGATCCTTCTGGTTTTGACGTGGTCTTTTCAAGTCCCTTAAAGAGATCTTTGACTACCGCTAAAATTTTCACCAAGGGACAAAGAGAAATTAAAATTGATCAGAGGTTAACAGAAATTAATTTTGGCGAGTGGGATGGTAAATTTCTTTCCGAATTAGGACAAAAATATCCTGACGCAATTGATCCTTGGGGTAAGGCCGCTGCTGCTTACATCAAATATGCACCTAGTGGTGAATCATTTGCGTCATTAGATGAAAGATGCGGCAGCTTTTTAGCTGATATGAAAAAGAACTATTTAACTAAAAAAGTTTTGGTATTTTGTCATGGCACTCTTATCAGAATGATGTTTGCTCATTATTTTACGCAAGGTGATATGAACTTCTTTGAAACTATGGACAATTGTGCGTTAGCAAAAGTTTCTTATCGCAGTGGCATTCCGCGGGTAAACTATTATAATCGTATTTTGACACTAGAATAAAAAGCAAGAGGCCTCAAGAAGAGGTCTTTTTTGCTGGCTGCAATTAATTGAGCATTATAATTGACGATTAATCATAAGTGAATTATTCTTTTTAAGTGACACGGTGTCACTAAGAGGAAACAGGAGGTGAACTGGAATATGGCTAAGTCAACTTTTATTAACTTGCCACTAGATAAAAAGCAAAAAATTGAAAGTGCATTACTGAAAGAATTCAGTCAATATCCTTTGGCAAAAGCGCAGGTAGCGCGAATAGTTAAGGAGACTGGGATTGCGCGTGGCGCTTTTTATAAGTATTTTACGGATTTGAATGATGCTTATCACTATATATATGATTTAGCTCTAAAAACTGTTCATTCACCAGTGAAAATATTGCCGCAATTTCAAGCACAGCAGTATTACGATAATGTAACTCATTTCCTGGAAGAAACAAAAGAAAGTACATATGCAGGATTAATTAAAATGCATATTTTGTATAACGAGAATACATTTGATCATCATTTTCCGGCAAAAATACTGTCCGCATTAGATCCGCAAAATTGGAGTGCTATGGTACTTAGTCATGCAGCTATTAGGATGGTTCTTGAGAATCCAGAACAAAAAGCAGCTATTATGAAGCGCTTGAAGGCAAGTTTGGAATTGTTAAACAGAGGGAAAAATTAATGTTTTTAGCAATTAAAGAAATAAAAAGAGAAAAACTTCGTTACGGCTTAATTATTTTAATGATCTTTTTGATTAGCTATCTAATATTTATTTTGTCAGCACTGGCAACAGGTTTGGCCAGTGAAAATACCCAGGCACTAGAATCTTGGAATGCACAGAAAGTAGTTTTAAACAAAAATGCTAATGTCAGTATGAGTCAATCGATTTTAACAAAAAGTGACTTAAAAAAGGACGCATTAACTAAAGATGAAGCCCTAGTTGGACAAATTCCGGTAGTAGTCAAAAACTCAAAGCGACCACAAATTTCAGCGCAGTTCATCGGAATTAAAAAGGAGCAGTTTATTTATCATGATCAGGAACTGATTGCAGGTAGAAAAGCAAAAAAGAATTATGAAGTAACTGTCGATCAGGCTTTTAAAGCTAAGGGTTACCAGTTAGGCGATAAATTAGCGCTAAACGGATCTACTAAAAAGTACCGCATTGTTGGTTTTGTTAAAAATGCCAAAATCAATATTGCCCCAATTATTTATGGCACGCTGCAGTCTTGGAAAAAATTACGCCAAGGAATGCCAACTTTGCAAGCTGCGGCAATAGTGTCTCGTAATCCAGATTATAACTATAATTATCAAAATTGTAAGACCTACCCCATTAACCAGTTTATTAAAAAACTCCCGGGGTACACTGCCCAAAATATGACTTTTGAATTAATGATTGGTTTTTTATATGTTATTTCATTAATTATAATTGCAGTTTTTCTCTATATTTTAACAATGCAGAAACTGCATAACTATGCGGTTATGCGTGCACAGGGGATTCCCAGCAGTACATTAGTTAAAGCAACTATTAGTCAGGCATTGATATTAGTGCTTGCAGGTTTAATTATCGGATTGATAGCCACAATGATAACAGTCAAGGTTTTACCGCCCGCTGTTCCGATTAGTTTTACACCAAAAATTATTTTGACCGGAACAATCGGCTTATTGGTAACTGCAATTATCGGCAGCTTAATTCCAGTCAGATCAATATTAAAAGTAGATCCAGCACAGGCGATAGGTGAATAACATGGCAATTATTGAATTAAAGAATGTTCAAAAAGTTTATGGTACAGGGGCGGCACAAGTCGTTGCGTTAAAAAACATCAATTTTAAGGCAAACCTAGGTGAAGTGGTATTAATTATGGGCCCGTCAGGAGCTGGTAAAAGCACCTTTTTAACAATTGCCGGCTCTTTGCAAAAACCGACTGCGGGCAAAGTTATTGTTGGTGGTCAGGACATTGCGCATATTTCTACTAGAGAAAGTGACCGTTTACGACTAACGCAACTTGGCTTTGTACTGCAGGCTTATAACTTAGTACCGTTTCTAAAAATTAAAGAGCAATTTGAATTAGTTAATAAGGTAAAAAAAGAGGGCAATATCAGTGCTGCAAAATTGCAAGAATTACTCAAGCAGCTGAAAATTAGTTCTTTAATTAATAAGTATCCTAATGAACTATCGGGTGGGCAACAGCAGCGCGCAGCTATTGCTCGTGCTCTTTATGCTAACCCGCAAATTTTGCTGGCCGATGAGCCTACCGCTTCTCTTGACAGTGAGAATGTGGCTGAAGTAGGGCAATTGTTCAAAAAATTAGCCAAAGATTATCACAAAGCCGTCTTGCTGGTCACACATGATCCGCGGCTAGAACAATACGCAGATCATATTTATGAAATGATGGATGGAAAAATCAGGCAAAAGAGTTAATTGCTAATTTTCAAGAATAAAATAACTATTAGCAATGTTTTTTTAAAAAATGTCAAAGTAACTAAATTGTTTTATCAATAGTAATTTTTTGTTTGTAATTTTTTTAACTAGTTCTAATTATTGTTATTAATTGAAACCGCTTATTAAAAGTTAGAAAAATCCTTTATTCTTTTGTGTTAGGAAAAAGTACTTTGTCCTTGACAAAGTACTTTTAAATTTACTATTCTTAGTAATAGTAAAAAAGATGTTATTTTTAAGCAAAATAACAGAAGTAATTAAAAATAAAATTATTAATTTTTAAGCTGTTTGAAGAATTGATTGAGAGATGGATTCTACGTTAAACTGACTAAAATATTTTATTTCATGTTTTTATTTGGCAGGATTTTTGTCTATAGCTTAATAGTGTAATACTAAATTTTTGTTAAATAAAGCTTTTTATCTAGAGGTACAATGATGAACGATATTCCCGAAGACAAATCTATTGAATTAACAACTGACTACCAGGACCATAGCATTAATATGGCTTTTTCGGATAATCTAACAGATGATTCTGAACGTGGCTATATTCTATCAGCTGCTTTCTTTTCATTTTGTGCAGCTCAAGGCTTAAGTAAAGAAGAATTAAGTGATATGGTTTCAACTTACTATGATGAGTTTTTGAATAATGAGGATTAACTGCTCATTACATTTGTGTGCTTAAATATATTTCACCTGCGGCAATACCAGTTCTAGAAGCTGGTCTAAAAAATACGTTTAAAGTTAATCAAGGAAAAAATCAAAATGGCTAGAAAAAAAGAAATAGGAAAAAGTAAGATCTTAAATATTGCTTATAAAATGGTTGTTAAGGATGGAGTTGAAAGCTTAACGGCCCGCAGCATTGCTAAGGCTGGCCATTTTTCTACTCAGCCTTTGTATCTTGAATTCGATAGTATGGACGATTTACGCCAAGAGGTTTTGCGTAAAATTGCAGACAACTTAAAGAATAAAATTTTACAGAAAAGCTATATTGCTGAACCATTGATTGACATGGATTTATCGTATATTGATTTTGCCCAAGAACAAGAGAACCTCTTTAAAGCAATGTTTGTTGAAGGTAAGTGTGGCAATGAAATAATCGCTGATACTTTAATAGATTTTGGAACTGAGAAATTTAAAGAGCAATATCCGGATAGTAAGTATTCTGCAGAAAAAATCAGAAGTATTATTATTGCTAACTGGATAACTACTTGTGGAATTGCTTCATTAATAGTTAATAAAATTGCGACTTTTTCTCAAACACAAATTATCAACGTTTTAAAGGCACAAATTAATGATGCAATTTTAAACGACTGGCTTAGCAAGAAAAGTAATGTTTCTCTGTTTAAGACAGAAGAAAAATACAATTAAAGCCCCGAAATAGTTTTTACTACTTACATAGTGTAAGCAGGATAAGCTATACGAAAGTATTAAATTATTAAAGCTATCTGAAATCAGGAACATGTTAAAAAGATACGGATATGCTATAATTAACAGTGAAATTAGTTTCCTGAAAGGTGGTTTTTATGAAAATCCTTGCATTATCTGGCTCAAATGCCAAAAATTCATTTAATGAGGCATTGCTTAAATTTATTTCTAAGCGTTTTGCCGACAGGTATGATTTTAAGCTGACAACAGTTAAAGGGTTGCCAATGTTTAAAGAAGGTGAAGATGCCCCAGAAGCAGTCCAAGCCTTGAGTAAAGAAATTGAAGATGCCGACTTGGTATTAATTGGTTCTCCTGAACAACAACACTCTGTTACCAGTGCTTTAAGTAGCGCGCTTGAGTGGTTATCTTGTGTAACTCACCCATTTAAGGGTAAGCCAGTTGCTATTGTTTCAACTTCACCAATGCCACAAGGTGCTTCTCGTTCACAAAGTCGTTTGAAGAGTCTGTTTTTAGCACCTGGCTTTGGCGCTAAGGTCTTCAATGGTGATGAATTCATGATGGGTGTTGCACCAACTCAATTTGATGATAATGGTGACTTGAAAGATGAAGAAACCGTTAAATTCTTAGATCACTTTTTCGATGAAGTTGATAGTTGGTACGCACAAGTAACTAAATAGGAGGGCTGAGAATGAAAATATTAGCAATTGTTGGTACAAATGCACCTTTTTCATATAATCGCTTTTTAGCACAATTTATTGCCAAGCATTATAGTGATAAAGCAGATATTGAAGTTAAAGAAGTCGACAAATTGACACCTTTCTGCAGAACAGAAATGGCTGATGATACTATCAAGGCTTGGATCGAAGACGTTAAGAGTGCTGATGGTATTGTAATTACTACTCCAGAATATGATCATACAATTCCTGCTGCTTTAAAGAGCAGTCTTGAATGGTTAGGTTCACACGCTGGCCCTAACGTTATGAAGATGAAACCCGTTGCTATTGCTGGTGCATCATATGGTTCACAAGGTACTGGCCGTGCCCAAGAAGATATGCGTGAAATTTTGCTTTCACCTGATATGAGTGCAAATGTTTTACCAGGCAATGAAGTTTTAATTGGTCAAGCTCCAGATAAATTTAACAAAGAAACTGGTGAATTGACTGATGAAGCAACCATCAAGCAATTAGATGGTATGATGGACAACTTCTTTAAGTTTGTTGAGCAAGCACATAAATAAACTTTTGCTAGATTAACTGGCAGAGAGTAAAATAACCGGATAGGGGGTATCCTATCCGGTTATTTTTTTGAAAGGAAGTTGGCATGAGTGAACCTGTCATTTTACCTGTAAAATCTGTTCGTAATCCGCGTGATTTGGGTGGCTATATTGGCTTTAACGGACATCAGATTAAGTTTCATCGCTTACTACGCACTGGTAACATAAGTAAAATAACGCCAGAAGATGAACAGTTTTTACTTAATTATGGTCTGACTAAAATTATTGATTTGCGCTCTCCGGCAGAATGCAAAGCTAATTCTGATAAAAGCATTCAGGGCGTTGCTCATTATGAATTCCCCTTATCGGCTGATGATAATACCGGTGGTAAGGGTTTGGATATGAGCAGGGAATTTGAGCAATACCGCAAGGATCAATATGCCGGCTTTTATATGATGTGTCAAAGATATCATGATCATATCAGTAATCAATTTTCTCAGAATAATATTCATCAAATTGTTAGTTTAATTGCTGCTACGACTGATGGTGCAGTTTTATATCATTGTTCAGAAGGTAAGGATAGAACGGGATTAGTCACAGTAATACTGCTTTATATTTTGGGCGTGGATTTAGAAACAATTCGCCAAGATTACCTTTATTCCAATATAATGCTCAACGATTACCGTAAAGTTCGCGATGAACAATTTAAAAAAGCTGGTGAAAATGATAAGTTTCGGGCTAACATGCGTATTTTGGGTTCAGTTGCCAACGCGTATTTTGATACCAGCTTGATTACCATCAATGAAGATTTTGGTGGGATTGATTCCTATATTAATAAGCAATTAGGAATTGACCAGCAAATGCAAGAGAAGATAAGAAAGAACTATTTGGAAAATTAGGGATAAAATAATGATTAAAAATTTGGCTATAGAACAAGAAGTAGGACAGCATCATGCCTTGGGTACAGCAATCACTTTACAGGTTTTTGGTGCTCGTGATAAAAGCGTGATTAATGATTCCTTTGCTTTGATCGACCATTATGAAGACTTATTGACAGTTAATCGTGATGAATCAGAAGTAATGGATGTTAATCATGCTGCAGGTAAGCACCCTGTTCAAGTTTCAAGCGGTACCTATGATTTGGTTAAATTGGCGGTAGAAAAAAGTCGGGAAAATTTTGGTTTCAATGCTCTGATAGGCCCGGTTGTAAAGTTATGGGCAATTGGTTTTAAAAACGCTCACGTTCCTACTGCTGAGCAAATTAAGGAAAGAATGGCACTGATTGATCCGTTTAAAGTTGACCTAAACGATGCTGATCAAACCATTTTTTTGCAAAAAGAGGGCATGGAATTAGATTTAGGCGGTATTGCTAAAGGCTGGATTGCTGACCGTATTAAAGATTACTGGCGGGCTTACGGAGTTCATGCCGGAATTATTAATCTGGGTGGTAACATTTTACTTGTTGGCGACTCACCTAAAAGGACTAGTGGTCAGTGGTCAGTAGGAGTACAGGATCCTAAAGAGCCTCGTGGCAATAATATTGCTTCGGTGATGGTACCGGAATGTTCTGCAGTTACCAGCGGAACTTACGAACGTTATTTAGAAGTTGACGGTCATAAGTATCACCATTTAATTGATCCGCGAACTGGTTATCCGGTTGAAACTGATTTGTCTGGCGTGACTACTTTTACCAAGTATTCAGTTGAAGCTGAAATCGAATGTAAGAGATTGTTTTTTGCAGGTAAGCCGGTTGCTGGTTGGCATGATGATCCTGACCGCATTGGCGCAGTTTTTGTTTATAACGATGAACACGTTGAGTATGATAACTTTCAAAAGTAATAAAAAAAAGTGCCTCTAAGGCACTTTTTTACTTTTAAATTTGTAAGTAAGTTTATTATTTGAACGAGAGAGCTTTGTGGCAAAATTCTGCTTGAATAGCACTCTTTGGTACCCAGGCAATTGCACCATGATCATAATTCATGTTCTTGCCACCAGTACCCGCTTTATCAAACTTGGAGTAATAGAGTGGATCATAAACCAAGAACTTGCCTTTTTTGTAGCCGGTGATAACTTTGCAGTGATTGCGCTTGTAGTCGCCAGCTTTTTGATATGAAGAAAAGCCATAGTATAAAACTGGCTTGCCAGCCTGAATATACATTTTAAGATCATCAACAGTTAGTTTTTTACTGGAAATATTAATAATCTTTTTGCCCTTTTTAAAAGTCCGGGCATATTTAGCTAGGGCACCGGGGCTAATTACGTAGCCAAAACCGACGCCAGTATAAACATTCCCTTTTTGTCCGCCTTTAACTGGTTGCATTGGTAAATTATTTTGAATTTTTGTAAGCAAACTAGTGGTAATTTTCTGTCCCTGAGAACCTAACAGCATCGCCATTGAGGCTCCTGCACAGCCCCACGGGGTTTTAACAGGAACATATTGACTGACATATGGCGTCTTCTCAATTGTTTTAGCCTGATTAGGAGTAGCTACAGCTTTTTTATTAATGTAGCCAATGGCCTTCATACCCTTTTTGTTAAGCCAATAGTATGTTTTGCCATTGTGGATAAATTTTTTATTGACATTAAATGTTTGGTGAAAATAATTCTTGGCTGCTTTCTTCTTGGTAAAATTATCAAGATAAATACCATAATTCTTTTTAACAATTGCTACTTTGAAAGTTTTGACTTTTTTGGCAGTGGCATTAGCAGGCTTTTTATTCTGGGTCGCGGCAGCCGGGACATTGGTTTCGGTCTTACCTGTTTCTTTGTCTGTCTTTTGGTTTTCTTGCGGCTTTTGTGTCTCAGACTCTTTATTTACTTGATTATGGTCCTGCTTTAATTGCTTATTTTGAGATTCCGTTTCTGCGCTAACTGTTTTGGTCAGATTGTTACTGAAAACAGGTGCTGCAAGAATAACAGCTGCAGAAATAGTTGCAATTTTCTTTAAGGTTAATTTACTTTTCAATTTATCCTCCTAATTTTTCTTATTCAAAATACCTTCATAACAAGTTTACTACAACAAATGGCAAATATATGCCAAAAAATTATGTGGATTTCTATTATTAGTAGAAGTGTATATAACATAATTACTCAAATTATTTTAGTTAAAGATCGAAGTAAATTTTTGCTAATTGATAAACAAAAACAGCGTCTAAACTAACAAGTTTAAACGCTGATGACTATTTTATTCAATTTAGGCAGCAGTTCTACTGATACTAAAGATACTGTTGAACAACCCGTTGGATAAGCCAGGTGTGTTATAAATGATGAAACGAATAAATGATGAATCTAAAGTTTGCTGGATAAACCACGGATTTTGCAAAGCATTAAGCATTGACAGGATAATGTAAACGAAGAAATAACTGGCAAAAAAAGATACGACAGCACCCAAAACACTATCTAGTAAATTGCCAAAGTTAGTCGCATGGGGATTTTTATTAGGTACCCAGCCTTTAAAAATCTTAACAACCATTTTGCCCAAAAAGACAATGATAAAGAATGCCAAAAAACGAAAGAGCATTAAGTTAGTTCCGGGAGTTAAAGTGGTTTGAATATTTTGCCCGGTGATCTGACTGTAAAGCCAATTGCCAACAGGATTTTGAAACAGAATAGCTGTAATGAAGACAATGGCAGCAAAAATCAAATTAATGATTAATCTGGTGAAGCCCGTTTGGAATCCTTTGTAGGTTTTTAGTGTCAAATAAGCCAGTACAATTAAAGTAACAATCATATTTATCTCCTTTGACGATATTATAGCTTAATTTATGCGTTTAGACTTTGACGACAGTCGAAAAATATTTCATAATTAAAGGGATGCATTGACTTTACATTAAGCCAATTTTAGCGTTAAATTTAAAGGGTGTGAAACAAGGTTTCACGGGTGAAAAATGAATCCTGAACAGTTCGTCCAAGAATTATCAAAACGTAATTTTAAATTAAATGAAAAACAAATCAACCAATTTAACCAATACTTTACCAGTCTGATTGAGACTAATAAAAAAGTTAATCTTACGCGGATAACAGAAAAAGATGAGGTCTATCTAAAGCATTTTTGGGATAGTATCACACCTCTTTTCACATTTGGTTCAGTATTAAAAGGGGCTGATACTTTATGTGATGTTGGTGCCGGTGCCGGTTTTCCTTCTATTCCTTTAAAGATTATGCTGCCTGAATTAAAGGTTACAATCGTCGATTCTTTGGGCAAACGGTTGAATTTTTTACAGGGCTTAATCACCCAGTTAAATTTAGAAAATGTTACCTTGGTTCATGGCCGTGCCGAAGACGTGGGGCAAAATAAACAGTATCGTGAACAATTTGATGTTGTGACTGCCCGTGCTGTTGCTAACATGGCCGTTTTAAGTGAGTATTGTTTGCCGTTAATTAAAGAAAGTGGCAATTTCATTGCTCTCAAGGGACCAAAAGCTGAAGACGAACTGAAATCAGCTCGGAAAGCCTTAAAAGTTTTAGGTGGTAAGGTCATTGCAGTTAAAGAATTACAATTACCTCGAAGTACCGAAGAGCGCACTTTGATTCTGATAGAAAAAGTGCAGGCTACGCCTAAGAAGTATCCGCGGCAGGCGGGAACACCGCACCGCAAACCAATTCATTAAACAGGGGGACTCAAAATGTCATTATTTTCTTCTTTACGTCATCATGAAGAAATACCTAAAAATAAACAAATTCAGGATATTGAGCTAAGTAAAATAAAACCCAATTCTTTTCAGCCGCGGCACCAGTTTTCTGAAGAATCAATTCATGAATTGGCATCAACCCTTGATAAAGATGGGTTACTGCAACCGATTGTTGTACGTGAAAAAGAGGGCAATTATGAAATTATTGCTGGTGAGCGCAGACTGCGAGCTGCAAAGCAGCTCGCTTGGACAAAAATACCGGCAATAGTTAATAACATGGATGATAGCCAGGCTGCATCATTAGCTTTAATTGAAAACCTGCAAAGGGAGGATTTAAATCCGATTGATGAAGCACAGGCTTATAGTAATCTTATGAAACTAAATAACCTGACTCAAACTACCTTGGCCCAAAATATTGGCAAGTCACAATCTTATGTTGCTAACAAGCTGCGCCTGTTAAAGTTAACACCGAAAGTACAAAGTTATTTGGCCAGTGGTGAAATTTCACCACGTCATGGTCGCTGCTTGGTGGGACTGAGTGAGAAAGATCAGGGCCGTGTCTTAGATGAAATACTTGCAAATAACCTGAATGTTAGCGACACCGAAAAAATCGTTAAAAATGTTGAGCAGTATTTTGCAGGCAAAAAAGTTAAGGATAAAGAAAAAGAGCAGGCAGAACAAACAAGACGAGCAGCCAATCGTATCCCTAAAGATTTAAAAGTACAAATTAATACAATCAAAAAGGCAATTAAACTTGCTCAACAGTCTGGCATCAAGGTTAAGTTCAAAGAAAATAATGATCCTGATGATTATATGATTACGATTGAATTGAAAAGAAAGTAGGAAGGCATGGAAAATATGGTGAGTGTAATTTCAGTTGCTAACCAAAAAGGTGGCGTCGGTAAAACGACAACAACTATAAATTTAGCGGCTTCGATTGCGGAACGCGGTTATCAAGTCTTAATTGTCGATATTGATCCGCAGGGTAATGCGACCTCTGGCCTGGGGATTGAAAAATCTGCTATTGATCAAGATATTTACAGCGTTTTGATTAATGATGTTCCCCTTAAAGATACGATTTTCCATACTTCAACTAAGCGGCTGGATTTAGTTCCGGCAACTATCAATTTGTCTGGAGCTGAAACAGAACTAATCAGTATGATGGCCAGAGAAACGCGCTTGAAGTCAGCTTTAGATTCAATTAGCGACAATTATGATTTTATTTTTATTGATTGTCCGCCTTCATTAGGACAATTATCTATCAATGCTTTTACGGCATCTGATTCAATTTTAATTCCCGTTCAAAGTGAGTACTATGCTATGGAGGGGCTTAGTCAGCTGCTTAATACTATCCGTTTAGTGCAAAAACACTTTAATAAAGATTTAGGTGTTGAGGGCGTTTTGCTGACCATGCTGGATGCGCGGACTAATTTAGGTGCAGAAGTAGTAAAAGAAGTACGTTCTTATTTTTCTGATAAGGTTTATAAAACTATTATTCCGAGAATTACTAAGCTAGCTGAAGCACCTAGTTATGGAGAAGCAATTACTGAATATGCTCCTAATTCACGTGGTGCTGAAGTTTATGATGATTTAGCTAAGGAGGTGTTAAAGAATCATGGTAAGAAACTCAAGAAATAAAGATACTAAAAAGCATGGTGGTCTAGGCCGGGGAATTGAGGCCCTGTTTGAAGACGAGCCGCAAATTGAAGATAATGAAGAAGAAATTCAGGATTTAAATTTAAGCGATATCAGACCTAATCCTTATCAACCACGTAAAAACTTTGATGACAAGTCTCTTAAAGAATTGGCTGATTCGATTAAAGAAAATGGTGTTTTTCAGCCAATTATTGTGCGTAAGTCGGTGAAAGGCTATGAAATTATTGCGGGTGAACGCAGATTTCGTGCTTCAAAACTAGCAAAAAAGACTACTATACCGGCCATTGTCCGTGACTTTAGCGAAAGCCAGATGATGGAAGTTGCCGTTTTAGAGAATCTGCAACGTGAGGACTTAACACCTCTTGAAGAAGCTCAGGCCTACGAAATGCTGCAAAAAAACTTAGGTTTGACCCAAGAAGAAGTTTCAAAAAGAATGGGTAAGTCCCGTCCATATATTGCTAATTACTTGCGTCTTTTGACACTTCCTAATAAAACTAAGCACTTGTTACAGCACGGTGAACTTTCAATGGGACAAGCCAGAACGCTTTTAGGTTTAAAGAATAAGGACAAAATTGATGAAGTAGCTAAGCAAGTGGTTAAGGAAGGGATGCCAGTACGCAAAGTTGAGGCACTGGTAGCCAATCTTAATTCTAAAAAGCCGCGCAAAAAGACAGTGCACAAATCGCCATTTATTCGTGCTACTGAACATCAATTAGCTGATAAGCTGGGTTCAACTGTCAATATTTCCGCAAGCAAAAAAGGTAGCGGCCATTTGTCGATTGGCTTCTCTTCAACAGAAGAGTTGAATAGAATACTCGATGTGCTGGGAGTCGACCTTGATGAATAAAGAAATTGCTTATGGTTTGGCAGATACGGTATTAATGAAAAAGCCACATGCTTGTAAAACTAATGACTGGGAAGTTCTGCGTTTAGGAGCTGATATCAGGTTAAAGTGCATGGGATGTGGCCATATCGTAATGATGCCGCGTTCAAAATTCGCGCATAATTTAAAAAAAGTTTTAACTAAGGCGAATGATCCGGTTAATATTAAAAATACGCTTTATGTGCCTAAAAAAGAAATAGCACGGCCGGATATTAATCAAGAAAATAACTGATTTTGTTAAAGAAAGAGGATAAAAATGTCATTAACTGCTGGGATTGTTGGATTGCCTAACGTGGGCAAGTCAACTTTGTTTAACGCAATTACTAAAGCGGGTGCGGAAATGGCCAACTACCCGTTTGCAACGATTGAGCCTAATGTCGGAATGGTTGAGGTTCCGGACAAGAGACTGGCTCGAATTCAGGAACTGATTCCGGCTAAGAAAATTGTTCACACTACTTTTGAGTTTACCGATATTGCTGGATTAGTTAAAGGCGCTTCAAAAGGTGAAGGTCTGGGTAATAAATTCTTGGAAAATATACGCCAAACTGATGCTATTATCCATGTTGTTAGGGCCTTTGAAGATGATAATATTACTTCTGTTACTGGTAAAGTAGATCCGGAAGAAGATATCAACACTATCAACTTGGAATTGGCAATTGCGGATCTTGACGCCGTCAACCGCCGTATTAATAAGGTAAAAAAGATTGCCCAGCAAAATGACAAAGAGGCTAAAGCAGAGTTCAATGTTTTGCAAAAAATTAAGCCGGTTTTAGAAGAAGGCAAGGCTGTCCGTTCAATCAGTTTTAATGACGATGAGCAAAAAATTGTCAAGGGCTTGTTCTTGCTGACTGATAAACCCGTTATCTATGTAGCGAACATCGCTGAAAGTTCAATGGCCGACCCAGAAAAAGACGAGTACTATCAAGTGGTTAAAAAACATGCAGAAAGTGAAAATGCGGAATGTTTAGGTATATCTGCTGCAACTGAAGAAGAAATTGCCGGCTTGGATGACGATGAAAAAGCTGAGTTCCTGGAAGCAGAGGGCGTAACTGAGTCAGGCCTTGACCGTTTAATCCGTGCAGCTTACCACATTTTAGGCTTGAGGACTTTCTTTACGGCTGGTGGTCCTGAAACACGAGCATGGACTTTTCATAAGGGAATGAAGGCTCCGCAAGTTGCAGGCGTTATTCACTCTGATTTTGAGCGGGGATTTATTCGTGCTGAAGTAGTTTCATTTACTGATCTTGATCAGTATGAAACCATGCAAAAGGTTAAAGAAGCGGGAAAGCTACGTCTTGAAGGTAAAGATTATGAAGTTCAAGATGGGGACATTATTGAATTTAGATTTAACGTTTAGGAAAAAATAATGGCAGAAAAGAAAACTGAAGAACAAGCTAAGATAGATACTAATAAGCAGGAAAAGTTAAAAGAAAAAGTAATTAATCAGAATAAGGATGATGAAGTCAAGCAAATGCAGCCTGCTGAATTGCGTAAGCAGCTCAGTAATAAGAACTCTGACTATGTTTTTCGTTTGCAAAAAGAACTGGAAACACAGGGTAAAATGAGTCATGAAGATGCCCAAAAGAGAGTAGATGAGCTTTTAAACGACTTGGTAATTGCACAACGTCATGGTCAACCAGCCAGCACGTATTATAATATGTCGCCTAAACTTAAGGCTGCTGACATGTTAAAGCCCAAAAAGAAAAAGGCTTCAGATATTCCATTTTGGCAATACGCTACGGATAATGCCTTGTTTTATGTTGCTATTTTCTTTGGTCTTTTTGGCTTAATTGGCTTGTTCCAAAAGAATGACAAATATAATTCACAGATGGGTGTATTAACATTATTGATTGTTGGTGCTTCACTAGGTGTTTTCATGACCAAATATAATGACTGGGTTTTACCTAATGGCAGTAAAAATCGTAAAATTCCGTGGTCAAAATTAATCTGGGGTTTTGTTTTACTGATGGGAATGCTCTTTATCTGCTTTGGCGTATTAGGCCTTCCTGCATTACAAGTGATCAACCCGGCTTTGCCAGGAGTATATAACTTAATTATTGCAGCGGTAGCGTATGGCATTCGCTGGTTGTTCCGCCGGCATTATGAAATTATTGGTTCGGCCTTTTCACCAGCTGATAAGAGCAAATAGGTGCTTTTTGTCAAGAAAAGCGCTATACTTAGATAACTATATGTTTTAAAGGATAAATAGATTTATTATGAATCTATTTATCCTTTTTAAACTGAAAACACGTAAAAAAGAAAGCATTAATAAATTAGAAAGAGGTATTTAATGATTAACACGCTGCGTAAGTCAATCAGGCAGTATAAAAAGCTGTCGTTGCTGTCGCCATTATTTGTTACTGGTGAAGTTATCATTGAGATGTTAATACCGTATTTAGTTGGTATATTAATAGACAATGGCATTATGAAGGGAAATATGTCATATATCACTAAGACTGGTATTATTTTACTTGTGCTAACAGTTGTTTCACTTGTTTTAGGTTCCGGTGCCAGTTATGCCTCTGCTCACGCTGCTTCTGGTTTTGCGGCTAACCTGCGTAAAGATATGTTCTATCATGTGCAAGATTATTCTTTTGAAAATATTGACAGGTTTTCCAGCGCGAGTCTAGTTACGAGAATGACTACTGATGTTAATAACATTCAGATGTCTTATCAAATGCTGATTAGAATAGCAGTCCGGGCACCAATGATGTTGTTAGTTTCAATTATTATGTCAATAATAGTTAGTCCACAATTGTCACTTGTTTTTGTCGTGATTGCACCGGTTTTCGTAATCCTTTTAGGCTTAGTGATTAAAAGTGCCAGCAAGTATTTTCCTAAAATCTTCCGCGGTTATGACCGCATGAACCAGGTTGTCCGGGAAAATGTTCGTGGTATTCGCGAAGTCAAAACCTATGTGCAAGAAGAAACGCAAACTGTTAAGTTTAAAAAATCGGCTGGTTTTATTTATAGACTTTTTGCTACAGCTCAGAAGATCATGTCACTTAACTCAATGATTGTCATGGCTGTTTTGAATATTTCTAATTTAGCTATTTGCTGGTTTGGTGCTAAGGAAATAGTGGGTGGCAGTTTACAGACTGGTCAATTAATTTCAATGTTCTCATATTCCAACTCTGTCTTGGGTAGCTTGAACATGCTAGCTATGATCATTACTCAGCTGGTAGTTTCAGGAGCTAGTGGTCACAGGGTTGCTGCGGTTATTAATGAAAAGCCTTCAATTGAAAATCCACGTAAACCGTTAAAGCATGTGAATAATGGAGAAGTGATTTTTGATCATGTCAACTTTAAGTATGACCCAGATGATAAGGAACTGGCTTTAAGTGATATTAACTTAAATATCAGGCCGGGTGAAACAATAGGAATAATTGGTCGTACGGGGTCATCAAAATCTACATTAGTTTCTATGATTCCGCGGCTTTATGATACTGATTCCGGAGCGGTGCGTGTATCAGGACATAACGTTAAGTCCTATGATTTAAAGACATTGCGTGATAATGTTGCCATGGTTTTACAAAATAATGTCCTGTTTTCAGGCACTATAAAGGAAAACCTCAAATGGGGCAATGAAAATGCAACAGATGAAGAAATTATCGCTGCCTCAAAAATTGCTCACGCTGATGACTTTATTCGTGAAATGCCAGATCAATATGACACTATGGTTGAGCAGGGCGGTAATAATGTTTCTGGTGGGCAAAAGCAAAGGATCACTATTGCAAGGGCATTGCTCAAAAAGCCGAAAATCTTGATACTTGATGATTCTACTTCAGCAGTAGATACACAGACTGAGCGTCAAATTCGGGAAGCCTTGGCAAAAGATATGCCCGATACTACCAAAATTATTATTTCTCAAAGAATTGTGTCAATTAAAGATGCAGACAGGATAATTGTAATGGATGAAGGCAAGATTCAGGATATCGGGACACATGAAGAGCTATTGCAGCGTAATAATTTATACAGCTCAATTGCTAAGTTTCAAGAAGAACAGAAGAAGTAGGTGATTAATTTGGATAAAGCAGTAGAAAATAAAAATAGCCAAAATACTGGTAAACGTTCCACAATTTTATGGCGTCTGCTTAAATTAGTTGCCAGTACAAGTCCTTGGATGCTGATTGCTTCAACAATTGCAATAATTTTAACAGCTGCAGCAAACGTTTTAGGTTCACTATTTATTGAACGTTTGATTAATGTTTACATTATTCCCTTAACTAAAGAAGCGCAGCCAAATTTTGGTCCGCTTTTACATGCAATTGCAGTTATGTTTGGTTGCTATGCTATCGGATTTATTTCTAATTATCTTTTTGCTGTGTTGATGGCAGTTTTGGCCCAGAAAGTACAATATAGAGTACGGCTTGAAATGTTTGAGCACATGGAAATGTTGCCAATTTCCTATTTTGACGAAAATGATTATGGCGACATCATGAGTTGCTATACTAATGATATTGATACCTTGCAACAAATGATTTCACAATCAATTCCACAGTTTATAAACTCTGCGTTGAACCTCATTTTTGTTTTGGGTGCCATGCTGGCTTTAAGTTGGCAATTAACTATCTTTACCTTGATTGTTTTTGCACTCTCAATTATAATCGTCCGTTTTTTAACCGTTCGCTCCGCTCATTATTTTCAATTGCAACAAAAAGAATTGGGTCAAGTTAATGGTTACAATGAAGAAATGCTTAATGGTCTTAAAGTAATAAAGGTCTTTAGCCATGAACCTGAAGTTGAAGAAGACTTTGATGCTTATAATGAATCTTTAAAAGTAGCCTCTGGTAAAGCTCATACGTATGCCACAATTTTGTTCCCTATTATGGGTAACATGGGCAATTTGCTATACGTCTTAATTGCTATTTTAGGTGGAGCAGTTGCTATTAACCGTATTGCCCCACTTTCATTAGGTGTCATTGGTGCTTTCTTGCAATTATCTAAGCAATTTGCAATGCCAATAGCCCAGATTTCACAACAATTAAATTCTATTGTAATGGCTTTAGCGGGCGCAGAAAGAATCTTTAAGTTAGAGGATCAACCCGTTGAAATTGATGATGGTGATGTCACTATTACCAAGGATGAAAATGTTAAGGGTGCCTGGCATTGGAACGTACCACAAAAAGATGGCTCTGTTAAGAAAGTCACAGTTAAAGGACATATCGTCTTTGATCATGTTAATTTTGGCTATACGCCGAATAAACAAATTTTGTACGACATTTCTATTGACGCTAAGCCAGGTATGAAAGTAGCCTTAGTTGGTGAAACCGGTGCTGGTAAAACGACGATTTCTAATATGATTAATCGTTTTTACGAAATTAATTCTGGTACGATTACTTATGATGGTATTCCCATTAGTAGAATTAAGAAGGATGATTTGCGTCAGTCTCTGTCAATTGTTTTACAAGACACGCATATGTTTACCGGTACGGTGATGGACAATATTCGTTTTGGCAATACCGATGCAAGTGATGATGATGTATATCAGGCAGCACACTTATCTCATGCTGATGAATTTATTCATCATTTGGATGAAGGTTATAAAACAATCATTGATGGCAATGGCGGAGACTTGTCTCAAGGACAAATGCAGCTGCTCAGTATTGCACGAGCAATGATAGCAGATGAACCTGTGATGATTTTGGATGAAGCCACTTCAAGCATTGATACCCAAACGGAAAAACTGGTACAAGCTGGTATGGATAACTTGCTTGCAGGTCGCACTAGCTTTGTCATAGCTCACCGCCTGTCTACGATTGTTAACTCGGATTTAATTCTGGTGCTTGATCATGGCCATATTATTGAAGCCGGCAATCACGAACAACTTCTAAAGAAGAAGGGTTATTACTACGAGTTATATACTGGTAAAAAAGAAATAGAATAGATGTACTTAAAATATTCCTGGTCCTATAGACTGGGAATTTTTTTGTCTTGAATAATAGTGTAAGCAATAATTACTTTTTAATCATTAGTTTGTGTTATGGTAAAATAAATGAATTTTATTAGGTTTAACACTATTAATATAATTTGGTAATAATTCAAATTTTAAAAAAGTAATAAAGGAATTAAGCGATGAATCAAATTATCCAGATTTTAAGCCAGCGCAAAGGCGATTTAGGAGTTGCTTTATTGCAGCATCTGCAAATATCGTTAGTTTCGTTGCTGATTGCAATGGTGATTGCCATGCCTTTGGCCTTTTGGACAGTAAAACACACTAAAATAGCAGAGGTATTATTGCAAGTTGCCAGCATTTTACAGACCATTCCGTCACTAGCACTTCTAGGTTTATTAATTCCACTCGTTGGGATTGGAACAGTGCCTGCTGTGATTGCTTTAGTGGTATATGCACTATTACCGATTTTTCAGAACACATACTTGGGATTAACTGAAATTGATCCAGCACTAGAAGAAGCTGCTGACGCATTTGGCATGTCACGCATGCAAAAATTACTTAAGGTGGAATTACCTTTAGCTATGCCGACAATCATTTCGGGTATTAGAACGGCCTTAGTTTTAATTATCGGTACTGCCACCATGGCAGCTTTAATTGGTGCTGGTGGCCTGGGCAGTTTTATTTTATTGGGAATTGACCGCAACAATACCGGACTAATTGTAATTGGCGCTGTTTGTTCTGGCGTTTTGGCGATTACTTTAAGCGCGCTCATTAAGTGGCTGGAACATGCCTCAGTTAAAACAGCTTTGGGAATATTAGGAGTTAGTGTCATCTTCTTAGCAGGAAGTGGAATTTATCAAGCTGTTGCCAGTCAGAAAGAAACAGTTACAATTGCCGGTAAGTTAGGTTCTGAACCAGAAATTTTGATTAACATGTATAAAGAGTTAATTGAACAAGACGATCCACACGTTCAAGTGACCTTGAAACCTAATTTTGGTAAAACTACCTTTTTATATACTGCTTTGAAAAACAATAAAATAGATATTTATCCAGAATTTACGGGAACTGTTTTGGAAACCTTTGCGAAGTCTCCGGTTAAAACGGCTGGTTTGTCTGAAAAAGAAACCTATGAAAAAGCAAAAGAATTAATGAATAAACAGGATAAGCTTACTTTGCTTAAGCCTATGGCGTACGATAATACTTATGCCCTAGCAGTTAAAACTTCATTTAAAAAGAAAAATCGTTTAAGAAAAATCAGTGATTTGGCTAATATTACCAATCAGCTAAAAGGAGGAATGACATTAGAATTTATTGATCGTGGTGATGGGTTCAAGGGTATTAAGAAATTATACAAGATTGATTTCCCTGTTAAGTCAATGGAACCGGCTTTGCGTTACCAGGCAATTAATCAGAATAAAGTTAACATCGTTGATGCCTATTCAACTGATAGTGAATTGCGCCAATATCATTTGACTATTTTAAAAGATGATAAGCATAATTTTCCTATTTATCAGGGCGCTCCCTTGATGACCAATGATTTTGCCCGCAAGCATCCGCAAATTGTCCGCAGCTTGAATAAGCTGGCTGGCAGGATTTCCGAAAAGCAGATGCAGGAAATGAACTATGAAGTTAATGTTAAAAATATGGATCCTGGACAAGTCGCACGTCACTTTTTATTAAAACAGCATTTGCTTAAGGAGAAGTAAGATGACTTCAGCAATTAAGTTTGAGCATGTAAATAAAACCTTTGCTAAAAAAGTAGTAGTTAACGATCTTAATTTGGATATTCAGCAAGGCGAACTTTTCGTTTTGGTAGGAAACTCAGGCAGTGGAAAAACTACCTCGATTAAAATGATTAACCGTTTGGCAGATCCTAGTGCTGGACAGATTTTAGTCAATGAGCGGCCTACGACTGATTATAACGTTCAGAAATTGCGCTGGAAAATTGGTTATGTTTTACAACAAATTGCTCTTTTTCCTAACATGACTGTCGCTAAAAATATTACTTTGATTCCGGAAATTCAAGGTGCTAAAGCTGATCTTACGGAAATGGCGGCAAATTTATTGGAAAAAGTGGGACTAAATCCCCAAGAGTATGCTCACCGTTATCCTCATGAACTGTCTGGTGGTGAACAACAAAGAATTGGCATTTTACGCGCGATTGCGTCAAAGCCTCCGATTGTTTTAATGGATGAACCCTTTAGCGCCCTGGATCCACTTTCCCGCGCAAATTTACAAGAACTAGTTATTAATTTGCACAAGCAACTGCATAATACAATTTTATTTGTGACGCATGATATGAATGAAGCCCTGCACTTAGCTGACAGGATTGGCGTTATGAAGGATGGCAAATTATTACAGGTCGATCAGCCACAAGAAATCTTACGCCATCCGGCAAACAATTTTGTCAGGGACTTTTTTAAAGGCAGCTTAGGGAACAATTTATATGAAACACCATTAAAGCAAGCAGCCTTATTTAATGAATTTAAGCAAACTAGTTCTAATTCGCTGGCAGCAATGCCTGTAATTAATATTAATGAAAAAATTGCTGCATTACTGCTACTTTTGAGCCGTCAAAATGAGGTTGCCGTACAAAATAATAATGGAAAATATTTAGGCTTCATTGATCGCCAGTGGCTGATTAAATATTTGAACAATATTAATAGTTTAAAATAGGAAATGAGCTGGGAACTGTCCAGCTTTTTTAATAAAACGATAAAATTATGCTTGAATATTAGTAGTTTATTACAAAATTGACTAAAATATTAGACATAGATTCTGCTAAACTATATTTAGTGGAATAATGAAATAAACCGAAAATAATCAATAGATAAAAGAAGGGAAATTAGCCCTATGAAAATTTTAGTTGTTGACGATGATAAAGAAATCGTCGAGCTGTTAAGTATTTATCTTAAAAATGAAGGTTACACTCCAGTTGTTGCCTATAGCGGCAAAGAAGCAATTACCAAATTAACTACGACGCCAGATATTGCATTAATGATCTTGGATATCATGATGCCTAATATGAGCGGAATTGATGTTATCAAGGAAGTGCGCAAAGATTCTGATATCCCAATTATTATCGTATCAGCCAAAACTGGTGATATGGATAAAATTCAAGGTTTGATTACTGGAGCGGATGACTATGTTTCTAAGCCGTTTAATCCTTTGGAAGTAATGGCACGAGTTCGTTCACTTTTGCGTCGTAGTCAAAAGCAGGTTAAGGATGATGAACCAGATATTTTAGAAGTGGGACCACTGATTATTAACCGTGATTCACATGAAGTTAAGACAATTGATGGTAAAGACATTCAGTTGACTGCCTTAGAATTTGGCATTTTATACTTGCTTGCCAGTCACCCTAACCGGGTATTTTCAGCGGATGAGATTTTTGAACGGGTTTGGCAGCAGGAATCGATAGTTTCTGCTAAAACCGTTATGGTGCATGTTTCACACCTGCGTGACAAAATTCAATCGGCAACGGGTGGTGAAGATGTTATTCAGACCGTCTGGGGAGTAGGCTATAAAGTTGAGGCTTAACTAGATGAAAAAGGAAAGGGTCAAGCTGACAGCTGCGGAAAAGAGTGAGCTGTTTGCTGAAGGCGTTATAACGGTAGTTCTAGAGCTACTATTGAACCTGTCAGTGATTATTTTAATCAACTTGACAATTTTACAAGATAAAAACCTGGTTAACGGGATATATTTTTTAAAAAAGACCATTACTTTTGCTGGCGGGCGCCACTTATGGTCCTGGCAGAATACCTTTATTATTTTCATGGGTATTGGTGATTTAATCGTTCTGTACTGGCGCTTAATTCGGCGCTATCATCAAATGCAGTTAAGACATGTTATTTCTGAACTGCATTATATTGCTAAGGGCCATTTTGACCATACAATTTCTTTTAAAGTCAAAACTGATTTGCAAAAAGTAATTGATTCAATTAATTCGTTAGTAGATAGTACAGTAAATGCGATTAATGAAGAAAAAGCGATTGAAAAGTCAAAGGACGAACTGATTAGCAATGTTTCTCATGATATCAGAACGCCCTTAACTTCTATCATCGGCTATTTGGGTTTACTGAAATCAGGGGTGTCAAATCCAGCAGATCAACAAAGATACCTTAATATTGCATATATGAAGGCTGAACAGATGAAATCGCTGGCTCATGATTTGCTTGAGTATACCACGTTAAAATCAACTAGTACCAAATTAAATTTGTCTTCTTTACATATTTTTTCTATGTTAGAGCAAGTTGCCGCGGGCTTTGAATTCGAAGGTCAGGAAAAAGGGATAGTATTTAATATAGAAGCAAGACCTAAAAATTTAACTATTCAAGCTGATGCGGAAAAGTTGGTACGTGTTTATAATAATCTCATCACTAATGCGCTAAAGTACGGTACAGGTGCAACACAAATTAACTTAATTGCTAATTTAGTTAATAACAATGAAGTTGAGTTACGGGTAGAAAACAATGGTGCTCAAATTCCCGAAGATTCGTTGAAAAAAATATTTGAACGTTTTTACAGAGTCGAAGGCTCCCGTAATACCCAAACGGGTGGCACCGGGCTAGGTCTATCAATTACCAAAAGTATTGTTGATCTTCATCAGGGCAAAATCCGCTGTGAATCTGACAAAGATTGGACCCGTTTCATTATTTGCCTGCCTTTAAACTTAAAGAGTGAAAAAACTCCAGCATAGCTGTGGTATAATTTTGACTGAGATAATAAATAGAGGAGTATAGCATGAGTATTTCTTTAAATACCTGTATTTTAATTTTAAAAGAACACCATCTGCTTAAATCGAGTGCTGTCCAAGATACTATATCTTCTAAGATGGAATATGTGTCGTATGACTCGCGTGACGTTCATACCAATACATTATTCTTCTGTAAAGGTGCTGGTTTTCGTCCCACTTATTTGTCAATGGCAAAGGCGAATGGTGCTAATTGTTATGTAGCAGAGCAACCCTATCCGGAAGGTAAGGGAATGCATGCACTGATTGTGCGCAATGTTTCCAAAGCGATGGCGTTATTGTCTGCGGCATTTTTCCGTTTCCCGCAAGACGATTTATATTTAATAGCTATTACTGGTACTAAAGGCAAGACTACAACGGCCTACTTTTTAAAAGGGATGTTAGATCAGGTAAACGGTGGTAAAACGGCGTTAATTTCATCAGTCAACACAGTTGTGGGACCTAAAAAAGATGATACTTTTAAGTCAAGCTTGACTACGCCTGAATCACTTGATTTGTTCCGTGATATGCGAATAGCTGTAGACAACGGAATGACGCATATGGTTATGGAAGTTTCCAGCCAGGCTTATAAGAAAAACAGGGTATTTGGTCTGACCTATGACCTGGGCTTTTTCTTAAATATTACACCTGATCATATTGGACCCAATGAGCATCCCAATTTCGCTGATTATTTACATTGTAAGTTGCAGCTGCTGGTTAATGCCCGTAAATGTATTATTAACGCTCAGACTGATCATTTTCCTGAAGTTTATGCTGCGGCCATGACTACTACTGATCCAGACAGTATTTACTTATTTGCTGACGAAAAATTTACTAATCCGGATCTGAAGCAGACCATCGATTTTCGTTTTTCGACCCAAGAGCTTGATATGTCACGTACCCGGTTCCAGGTGTTATGTGTTAGCGACAAAGCCAAGCAGCTTAAAATAGCTGGCGATTACCAGTTAAAGATGTTAGGTGATTTTAACGAATCTAACGGTACCGCAGCAGTAATTGGTGCAGGACTGGCCGGGATGAATTATGACGATGCTGCTAAAGGTATTAGTCAAGTTACCGTCCCTGGAAGAATGCAAACAGAAGTTACCAAGAAGCACGGAGTAGTGGTTGTGGACTTCGCACATAATGAAGCTTCAATGATGGCTCTTATGGGCTTTATGCAACGCGAATTTAATAATCCCAAAATTATTGTCGTTGTGGGGGCACCTGGTGACAAAGGAGTTTCTCGTCGTCCCGGTTTTAGTAACAGTCTAAATGCCTACGCTAATAAAGCCTTTCTGACAACAGATGATCCTGGCTTTGAAGATCCCATGGATATAGCACAGGAAATTGATGCCGGCATTGATCATTCTAAAGTTGATGTCACAATAGAACTAGACCGTAAGAAGGCTATCCATGATGCAATCGGTATGTCCAAGCAGGGTGATGTTGTTCTGATCTGTGGTAAAGGTGAAGATAGTTATCAAAAGATCCGGGGAGTAGATACTCCTTATCCGTCTGATATTACAGTTGCACAACAGGTAATTGATGAACTTGAAGGACAAAAAGAACATTTTAACGGTTAGAAAAGCAGGTATTAATGAAACATTTTTTTAGTATTATTGGCGGTATGGGTACGATTGCAACGGAAAGCTATGTCCGCATGATTAATCACCGTCTAAAGATTACCAAAGATCAGGACTATCTGAATTATATTTTGGTTAATGATGCCCAAATTCCTGACCGCACGGCTTATATCAAAGACCATAGCCAACCTAATTTTTTCAATGCCTTGCGTGATGATGTGCTCCAGCAAGCAATGCTAAAGCCCGACTTTTTCGTGATGCCATGTAATACTGCACATTATTTTTATGACGACTTGGCTAAACTAACTGATATTCCTTTTTTACATATGATGCGCATTGCCGTGCATAAGTTCGTAAATGATTATCCGGAAGAAAAAAAGATTGGTTTGATTGCTACAGAAGGTTCGATTTATGATCATCTGTACGAAGACGAAATTGAACAAGTTGGTCGTGAGGTAGAACTGGGTGGTCCTGAGATTCAACCGCTGGTTACTGAGCTGATTTATTCCAACATTAAAGAAAAAGGCGTAGTTGATGGCGAACTTTATCACCGCATATTACGCACCATGCATGATCAGTATGGCTGTAATGTAATTTTACTTGGTTGTACTGAATTATCTTTAGCTCAGGAAAAGGCGCCAGAGCATCCGTATAATGTTATTGATCCGCAAGTTATTATTGCTGATGTGGCAATTGAATTAGAACTAAAAATTCGTGCAGGAATGGATCCTAAGACTGCTATAGAGAAATATATGTATTAAACAATACGTGTTGTTTAATACAAATTAAAATAGACTAGTAATCAATTTGAATTATTAGTCTATTTATTTTTCTTAAAAAGTGTTGACAATGTTGCCATCCGGTAGTAGTGTATTAGAAAAGTAATACAGATGAAAATGGGAGAGTTAAAATGTTATATCTTTTATATATATTTATTGGCATACTGATAATATTGACTACTAATTTAGCAGTAACAGCAATTTTGAGCATTAGAGATGCTTATCGCAATCACCTTAAAGATCATTTATCATTTGGCACTGCCTTCAAGAAATATTTTGGTAAAAATAATAATATCCCCCTTCATCTGTCTGATTGGAGACTATAAGGAATTATTTTATTTAAGTTTGCGCTTATCGTATATATAATTTTATAAAACAATAAATTGCTATTGCCGACATAGGATATCTATATTATACTGGAATAAGTTGAATACGGTTTCTTCGGGGCAGGGTGCAATTCCCTACCGACGGTGACAATTAATAATTGAAGTCCGTGACCCGCGTTTTGCGGTGGAACTAGTGCAAGTCTAGTACCGACAGTTAAAGTCTGGATGGGAGAAGAACAAACAAGATTAGACAGAAAACTCGCGTCGTTATTAAACTTCGCTGAAATCTTATTTGATGAATATAAAATAAGCCTCGTTGATTGAATCAACGAGGTTTTTTAATGCTTAGGAAGTGAAATTAGTGCAGGATAAGGATTATATGCAAATGGCAGTTCAAGAAGCATTGAAAGCTCAGGGAATGACTTGGACCAATCCTTTAGTTGGTGCAGTTTTGGTTAAAAATGGTCAGGTTCTAGCGACCGGCTACCACCATCAATTTGGTAAGGAACACGCAGAAGTTAATACACTCTCACACTTAGCTGACCCCCAGCAGGCACAAGGTGCAACTTTGTACGTCACGCTAGAGCCTTGCAGCCATTACGGCAAGCAACCTCCTTGCTGCAAAAAGGTCACTGAGGCCGGAATAAAAAAAGTTGTTATTGGTCAGGTTGATCCTCATCAAATTGTAGCTGGCAAGGGTATTGAATATCTAGAAAGCCATGGGGTGCAAACTGAGATAATCGGTGGTACAGAAAATTTAAACGTTGCTTATAACTTTTTTTATCACAAAAAGAGGCCTTTTGTGACGCTTAAATATGCAATGTCCATTGATGGCAAAATTAATGCTGCAGGTAAAACGAGAACAATTTTGACTGGGGATGCAGCTCAGGTGGATGTGCAAAAGTTGCGTTTGCACAACCAAGCAATTTTAATTGGGGCAAATACTTTGCGAATAGACAATCCACTTTTAACGGTCAGAATTAAGAATTTACCCCAGCCACCTATTCGAATAGTGTTAACTAAAGATGCTAATCAGTTGGACTTTAACAGTCGCATGTTTAAGACACATGGTGAAATCTGGCTATTAAGTAGAAGTGAACTGACTCAAAAAGTAGCTGAAAATATTCGCTGCTTTACTGCTACTAAATGGACACCTTCAAAAATTGTGCAGCTTTTAGCCGCACATGAAATTCAAGCACTATTAGTTGAAGGTGGCAGCAATGTCCAGAGCCAGTTTGTAGCAGCGGACTTGGCTGACGAAATAGTGACATACATTGCTCCTTTAGTTTTAGGCGGTACTGCATTACCTGCTGTGTTTGGCCAGGCTTTAGCAGAAAAAAGTGATTATCAACTTTTAGACGTTAAAAAATTCAATCAAGATGTCAGAATTCGCGTGAGGAGAAAAGAATGTTTACAGGAATAATTCAAACTACGGGAAAGATAACCCGTTTGGAAATTAGTGAGCAACATGCAAGACTAGGTATTTGCGCTCCTAAATTAGTGCAAAAAGATTTGCCTTTAGGGGCAAGCATTGCCGTTAATGGTATTTGTTTAACCGTTACCGCTTGGAGCGATAATGACTTTGCAGTAGACGTGATGCCGGAAACAATGAAACGGACTAATTTGGGCAATTTGCAAAAAGGTAGTTTGGTAAATTTAGAGCCTTCATTGTCTTTAAACGGTAAGCTTGATGGTCATATTGTTGCAGGTCATGTTGATACTACAGCTGAACTGGTAATAAGAAACGAAAATGAGAATTCCATAGAATTAGAATTCGCAGTACCACATAAGTATGCTCCTTTTATTGTTGAAAAAGGCTCAATTGCCATTGACGGCATTAGTTTAACCGTGACAATGGCGCAAAATGATCATTTTGGAGTGAGCTTAATACCTTATACCATACAAAATACTACTTTGGCTCACTATCAAGTGCATGACAAAGTCAATATTGAAGTGGATATGATTGGTCGGTACGCTGTCAAACAAATTCAAGCTTGGGAAAAGGAATTTTAATGGAGGAAAAAATGACAGAACAACTGAATGAAAAAATGCAAAAGGTGTTACAACATATGTTGACTGGTGGGTTGGTCATTGTGGCTGATTCGCCGCAACGTGAGTCTGAGGGGGATATGATTGGTTTGGCTGAAAAGGTAACGCCTAAAGCAGTTAATATGATGATTACTAAGGCACGCGGACTATTATGTGTGCCGATGAGTAAGGCATACGCTGACCGCTTGCAACTAAAACCAATTGAAACTGGTTCGAACGATACTTTTGGCACGGCTTTTACCCTTAGTGTTGACTCCACTGAAACCACTACAGGAATTTCAGCTTTTGACCGTGCTAAAACTATTAAAAAATTGGCTGATCCTAATAGCCAGTGGGCTGACTTTTATCATCCAGGTCATGTTTTTCCTTTGGTAGCTAAAGAAGGCGGTGTACTAGAACGGACAGGTCATACTGAAGCTGCTTTGGATCTGGCTAGATTGGCAGGAGTTACACCTGTAGGCTTTATTTGCGAGTGCATTAAAAAAGACGGAACGATGGCCAGACGTAAAGACCTAAAGGCTTTAGCAGAAGGACTTGGTATTCCTTATTTGACCATTGAAGAGTTAATTGCATACCGCAAGAATCAGGCAAACAAAGATTTGGGGATTGAATCCTTTACCAAGGTTGACTTTCCGACTAAATACGGTCATTTCCAGCTTGAAGGCTTCAGGGATAAAAAGCATCCTGAAAAGCAACCGACTTTGTTAATTAGTAAGGGTGAAGTAAAAAAAGGTGAGCCTCTTTTGTTGCGGCTTCACAGTGAATGTTTGACTGGGGATGTTTTTGGTTCTAAGCGCTGTGACTGTGGCGCTCAGCTTGCCGCAGCTTTAACAAAAATTGAGCAAAATGGATCAGGAGCGGTTTTATACTTGCGTCAAGAAGGTCGGGGAATTGGTCTAGAAAATAAATTGCGCGCTTATAAGCTGCAAGACGAAGGTATGAACACAGTTGAAGCTAACCAGCACCTTGGCTTGCCGATTGACGCACGCCGCTATAATGTTGCTGCTGAAATTTTAAGGCAAAAGGGCGTGAGCGAAGTTGAATTAATGACCAATAATCCTGACAAAGTGAATCAACTAGAAAATTATGGTATTAAAGTTATCAAAAGAATACCTGTTGAAGTAGGCATGACTGCCGAAAATAAGAATTACTTGGAAACTAAAAAGCATGAAATGAATCATATTTTAAACGAGGTAGATTAGCATGAAAGAAATTATCGGCAACATTGCCCAGGGACAGGATAAAAAGATTGGTATTGTCGTTGCTCAATTTAACGGTGTGGTAACCGATCGTCTCCTTTCTGGAGCAGTGTCACAATTAAAAAAATCAGGAGTGAAAGATGAAAATATTGTGATTGTGAAAGTACCCGGTGCTTTTGAAATTGCTCGTATAGTCAACTGCCTGGCAAAAAGTGGCAAAGTTGATGGCATTATTGCATTAGGAGCTGTAATTAGAGGTGAAACAGCTCACTTTACCTATGTTTGTGAAGGTACTACTTCTCAGCTAGCTGCCGCATCAGCTAATGGGCCGGTGCCAGTAATGTTTGGTGTACTCATGACTGATACGGTTGCACAAGCAACCGATCGTGCCGGAGGTAAAGCAGGCAATAAAGGAGCTGAGTGTGCTACAGATGTCTTAGAAGTATTAAATATAGAAGAACAGATAAAGCAACTATAATTTTTTAAGTGCACAATCCTAAATAAAGAAAAAACAGGTCGTTTCTAGAAATAGAAGTGGCTTGTTTTTGGATCTTGATGGCTTTTACCGCCTTGCTAATAGTTTTTATTATTAGTTAATTGATATTAAAATTATTAAGTCTAATTTTAAAAAACATATATGCATATATTATCCGATAACAGTAAAATTGTTATTTTAATTTATTATTAATGTTGATTTTATGGCTATTTTAAGCACTCTTATGAAAATAATTCTATTTGCAATGTTATTAAATGAAGTATATACTGAAATTGTAATAATATACATACTTTTTTAGTAGCAAGATTAGATTGATTTTATCATTGAGGTGAAAAATGAATAAAGGATTAGATCGCAATAAGCGGACTGGAGCGCTGCTTTTTAGCAGTTTAACTGCAGCTGCACTTGGTTTAACAATTTTAAATACTAATGTGGTAAAGGCTGATAGTAATTCAGGGGCACAAGACACTGCACAAAACTTTGACAAGAATGATAGTCGTGTTAAAACTCGAGTAGCAAATAGTACTGTGTCTCAAGAAAATAATCAGGGCGTTACTACTGATAATGCAAATACCACTGCACCAGAAGGAAATGCTAATGGTACTACAAATAATGCAGATGAAACTCAAAATGGGAGTGTAGACTCGCCGCAGGGCAACAATAAAAATTCCAACTCTCAAACTTCTGCTGGTAATGATCAACCAGAGACAGACATCACTAAGAATGAAAATAAAATTAGTACAAAAACTATTAAAACAGGTAAGTGGGGTAATGCTGATGTCAGTTACGATAGTGATACTAACGTATTAACTGTGAGTGGGAGCCATGATAAGGAAAACCCGACCATTGTAAGTAATGCTGGTCTCGTATCTGGATTTCTAGGTCAAGATGGACCAGACCCTGAGTGTACGCATGTAAAAAAGGTAATCTTTGACGGTTACTTTAAAGTTGTTGGCAATACCAGGTCAGTTTTTCTTCGTCTTAGAGGCCTAACTGATATTGAAAACTTAGAAAACGTTGATACTTCGGAAGCAACCAACATGTATGCCTGGTTTGCCCAATGCAGTAGTCTTAAACACGTAGATCTATCTCATTTTAATACATCAAATGTTAAAAACATGAATTCTATGTTTGAAGCCTGTACCAATCTCGAAGAACTTGACCTGAGTAAATTTGATACTTCCCAAGTCAGAGATATGTCATATATGTTTGCTGGTTGTGAAAGTCTCAAAGAATTGGATTTGCAGAATTTTAATACTTCCCAAGTCACAGATATGTCATTTATGTTTGCAGAGTGTAAGGGTCTTGAAAAATTAAATGTTACCAGCTTTGACACCTCTAAGGTTAAAAATATGGAGTATATGTTTAATTGTTGTGCAAGTTTACCTACCGTTGACGTACATAATTTTAATACCAGTAATGTGACAAATATGGCGGCAATGTTCTGTATGTATTATTTTCATATTAGCGGTACTGGCCAAGTCTTTGGTTGGGATTCTAAACTTACGTCCCTTGATCTTTCCAACTTTGATACTAGTAATGTGACCGATATGGGTGGAATGTTCTTTAAATGTACAAAGCTAAAAGACCTAAACATCTCTAACTTTGATACCTCTAAAGTTACAACTATGAATAGTATGTTCCAAGCATGTAATAAGTTAACATCCTTAGATCTTAGCAACTTTAATACCGCAAATGTTACGGACATGTACGGCATGTTTCGAGATACGAATAGTTTAATCAGTTTGAACGTGTCAAGTTTTGATACAAGAAATGTAACTAACATGGGGCAAATGTTTTATCTTTATGTTGATACTTCAAAGAACAAATATCCTGAACTTTCGAACTTACGGACTCTAGATATCAGCAATTTTAAAATTAGCGATAACACGTATTGTGGCTACATGTTAAAAGGTCAAGCAGGATTGCTAGTTTTGAAATTAGGAGATGAAGTCAAAAACTTTTCCCAAATGGGTCTTGATACGCCAGGAACTTGGCTAAATGTTGGTACTAGAACAATACAGCATCCTGAGGGCAAAGATCAATGGCCATCAGATGAATTGATGAAAAATTGGAATGGCAAAAAGGAAACGTATGTGCGCCAAGCTACAATAACAGCTTACTATCAAGATGAAAAGGGCAATAAGCTTGCAGATGATGAGACTTTCACTGGTACATACGGCACTAATTACGATTTTAAAAAAGATATTCCAGGATATACTTTAATAGCCACGCGGGGAAAGGTGTCAGGAACCATTGGAAAAGAACTGGACGACGTTACATTTGTCTACAAAAAGGATGATTCCGGCTCAAACGGTTCAGGTTCGAATGATTCAGGTTCGAATGATTCAGGCTCGAATGATTCCGGATCAAACGGTTCCGGCTCAAACAATTCAGGTTCAAATAATTCCGGCTCAAACGGTCATGGAACAAATTCAGGGATAAATGATAATAATACTGTAGCAAGAGTTGAAGTTCATTATCAGGATGAGAACGACAATGAAATTGCTCCGTCTAAGGTTTTAACTGGCGTTGTTGGTGAAGGCTACATTACTAAGGCTTTGGATATTACAGGTTATACTCTTAAACTTAGACCTGTTAATGCTACCGGCTTCTTTAGCAGCCAGCCACAAACTGTTACTTATGTTTATTCGAGAAATGGTGTCATTCGAACAGTTCGTCATAATTCCTATCTATATGACCAAAATGGTGGCCGTAAAGCTGGTGAATACTTTATTGGCAAAAAAATTAAAACCTATGGCAGTAGGCTTATTCAGAATAAGAAATATTACGAACTTGGAAACGATACTTTTGTGAAGGCTAATAATGTTACAGGTATCAAACGCAAACTTAAGCACAACGCCTATATCTACACCAGGAAGGCTAATAAGAAAGTAAAGCGTTCTGGTCGTAAAGTATTGAAAAAGAAACAAACGATCAGAACATATGGTGGAGCTATTAAAATGCATAATAAGCTGTACTATATTGTTGGTAAGAATCGCTATATTAAAAAAGCTAATTTTTAGCAATTGAGAAATAATAATTAGAAAAGTTCTATCATAGTAAAAATAGGCTAGATAGAGCTTTTTTAATGTTTTACCAAATTGATATGTCGAAGAAGAAGAAATTTAATTAAAGCTGTTGCTTTTACCTAAGCGATACTTTTGCACGTTAATACCAAGAGTGACAAAAACTAGTAATAACGAAATTCCGCTAGCAAGGAGCGTAAGAGCAGGTCGCTGCAGCACATTGGCAATTGCCGAAACTCCAACTGTAAAAAAGATATTTAGCAGTGAACTGCCTAACTGCAAAAAACTTGATTGAGCAGACTGAACATTTTTACTAGTCCTTTTAATTCTAACTTTGCTGCACCAATTACCGATTGGTAAAGTTTCTCCATAAATTAACACTGTACTAATGCACATGGTAGCGATTGTTTGTTTTAAAAAGAATATGCCTAATGCTAAAGTAGTAATTATGATTAAGGTGCACAGTAACCAGTAGTGGTTATCAAAGCGAATAAGCACAGCTCCTAATAAGAGACCACTGACTACAGCAAGCAGCAGCCAGTATACGTGACTGTATGTAGGATCAATTGTTTTCCAGAAGTAAATCATCAGTCCGTTGAATACAGATTGGAGAGCACCATTAAACATGGCAACAATAATTGCTGCGTGCAGGCCTTTACTAGTAATAATATTGTGCCAGACCTTGACCAAATGAGTTATGGTTTTAAAATTGTTTTTATCTTTAACAAAATGCCTTTGGTGCAAAGCTAGAGCTAGAAAAATGTTAATGAAAAAACCGCTGCTTGCTACTAAGAGAAAATATAAATAATTGCGCGTAGTCAAAATCAATACTGCTATTGCAGCTACACTGGCTATATTACCGATCAGACCAGCTATAGAATTGTAGTTAATGGTTTTTTCGAGAGAATTATCAGTCAGAAGAGATTTTAAATTTCCCGTAAATGATAGTCCTTCAACTAAACTGAACATTGTAATGCAAAGGTCAACCAGAATATATAAGGGAACAAAGTATTTTTTGGGAAAAGTAAACGGCAGTAATAAGAATAAACACAGAAAGATATATATCCAAATTAACATGCGGCGTTTGTCGACATTATCAAGTTTTGATCCAATAAACAGGACACTCAAAATAAGTGCCAAGGAACTAATACTTGATATCAAGCCATTAACAACGATATTATCTGAATATTCACGAATAATTAGTGCACCACCTATTCCAACTAGAATACTGCCAAAATTCGATAGCAGATTGATTAGCGGTAATAATATTTGATTACGCTTGAGAAATTTATTACTGTCCATTTTGTCACGCTTTCATGTAATATAATAAAAAGCGTAACATGTAGCAGTTTTGTTAGTAGCAGAAGTGACACAAAAGGTCATTTTCATTAGTTGAAATGGCCTTTTTCACTATACAAGTTCCTAGACCTAAATTTAATTGTTAACTTTATTAAGGCCATTAAGATTAAAGCTCTTTATACTGTCAAAGCCATAAAATACATAATGTTGTTCAACTTTTTAGAGTAATATATAAATATTAAGAAAAATAATAACGGATATGATAAGAATTTTTATATGGTTACTATTACTGGCTTGCAAGGTGTGCCCATGATTTCTAAAGCTTGTGATTTGCCACAAATATTAGTTGAAACGATCAAAAAAGAATATTTCAGAATTGCTGCTGGTGACATTATTTGTGTAGCGTCTAAAATTTGCTCAATGGTAGAGGGCAATATTGTGGATTTAAGCCAAGTAGCACCAACTTCTTTGGCAAAAAGAATGCATTAACGTATACCCGGAAAGGATGCCAGATTAATTCAAGTGATTATTGACCAAACGGATGACCCAACTGGCAGTAAATTAGAAATATGTGGAAATCATTTTGGTGCTTGGCTTCCCAACGGTTTGTTTTTAACTAGTGGCGGTGTTGACAAGAGTAAAAATAATACAGCGATAACTTTACCTAAGAATTGTGATTTAACAGCTAAACGCATCAGCAATACTTTTTACCAAGAATTAGGTGTAAAAACTAGTGTAATCATTACTGACAGTGACGGTAGGGCAGATAAAAAAGGTGCTAATCAGGTAGCAGTTGGCTTATACGGATTAAATGGCTTAAGGATAAATAAAGAAGCTGGTACAGCTGAAACGCTTTGTGATTTGCTGGCAGCAGCTGCTGGTTTAGTAATGGGACAACGAGGAGTCAATATGCCTCTAGCCTGCATTCACGGTCTAGAATATGACCAAAATACTGATTCTGGTATTGGCGATGCTGTGGCTTAAAATCCATAAGACTTTTTAGTTCATAAATATTAAAGTAAACGTGCTGGTTTGAATTAAGAATAGGAGAAAGAATAAATGAAGATTATTTGTTACGGTGTAATCAAAATGGAAGAATCCCGTATTAAAAATTGGGCTCAAAAAAATAATGTCGAAGTAAAAATTGTCCATGCGGATTTGTGTGCTGAAAATGCGGATTTGGCTGAAGGCTTTGATGGCGTAAGCTCTGAAGGCAATCTTCCTGTGGATGCCAGCGTATATGAAAAATTTAAGCAGTATGGAATTAAGCAACTAGCCATTCGGCAAGTTGGGGTTGATAACCAGGATTTAGCTGCCGCAAAAAAGAATGGCATTAAGATTACTAATGTTGCGGCTTATTCACCAAGAGCTATTGCAGAGCTTGGCGTAACTGATGCAATGTACTTATTGCGTAAAATTGGTATTTATCAAGACAGAATGGCACATGGTGATTTTACTTATGACGAAAGTACAATTAGCACAGAAATTTTTAACTGTACTGTCGGCATAATTGGAGCCGGTCACATTGGTGGTGCTAGTGCCCAGCTTTATAGCGCATTAGGGGCTAAAGTTTTAGCCTGTGATCCAGTTTATGATGCTTCACTTGAACCTTATGTTACCTATACGAATTTGGATACCATTTTTGCTGAAGCAGACATTATTTCTTTGCATACTCCTTTATTACCGAGTACCAAAAACATTATCAATAAAACTGCTATTAGTAAAATGAAGAAAAAGCCAATTTTGATTAATGTAGCTCGTGGTGGTTTGGTTGACACACAGGCTTTAATAGCGGCGCTAAAAAATGGACAAATTTCTGCGGCTGCTCTAGATACCTTGGCCGCTGAAACTGATTTTTATAATAAAAAGGATATGCTGAACTCATTGCCGGAAGATTACAAGGAATTAAAAGCAATGCCTCAAGTTTTGATCACGCCGCACATTGCCTTTTTCACTAAACTAGCCGTTAAAAACAGTATTGAGATTGCTTTAAACGATGCTAAAACAATTATCTCAGGTGGAGAAGTAAAGAGTGTAGTTAATTTGTAGAAAAAGCAGTGCAACAACTAACTTTAATTTTTCGGGATACATAAGTCACAACTTTTAACCACAGTTGTGACTTTTTATTTACTATGATTAAATATTTGATTAAGATAAAGAAATAATGTGATAGATTTAAAATTGTTTGAGGGATATGAAAATATGAAAAATAAAAAAATACAAATTCTCAAATTAGTGCAAATGCAATCTAATATTTTCTTGCAAAATTATGATTTAAACAATGCCCCAACAACTAACTTTATTGCTAAAAAACTTGATTTAGATCGCTCTGTAGCTAGTAAAAATTTAAATGAGTTATTTAAAAACGACAAACTAATAAAAATAAATACTAGACCAGTAATTTATCTAAACGTTAATGAAAATCTAAATGAAAGTAAAGAATACCGAAACATTGCAGATTTTAAGAATAATTTTCAAAACCAAGCTTGGCAGAAGATTATTGGCTGGAATGGCAGTCTTAAAGAAATTATTGAACAATTAAAAGCCGCTGTAATGTATCCACCAATGGGATTACCGGCAATCCTTTTTGGTGAGTCGGGAACTGGAAAGACTTTTTTAATCAGAACTTTGTTTGAATTTGCCAAACAGCAAGAAATATTGGGGCAAAATGCACAACTTGTAGTAATTAATTGTGCTCAATATGCAAATAATCCTGAATTATTATCCAGCGTTCTTTTCGGCTATACCAAGGGTTCATTTACCGGAGCAGATTCAGATACTCCAGGAGCTTTGCAAACCGCAAATAACGGAATTTTGTTTTTGGATGAAGTTCATCGTTTAAGTTCAGAAGGGCAAGAGAAATTATTTACCTATTTAGATACTGGACTTTTTACTCCAGTTGGAAATAATGCTAAGAAAATAGCTAGTAAAGCCAGACTATTTTTTGCAACCACTAAAAAAGAGCAAGACTTTTTAGAAACTTTTTTACGTAGAATACCTATCAAAATTAAATTGCCTACTTTAGACGAGAGAGGTGCATACGAAAAAAGAATGTTAACATACAATTTGATAAATCAACAAGCAAAGAGAATTAATTGCAAGATTAAAATATCTAAGCAATGTATTAGTCTAATTTATCATTATCATTTCAAGGCAAACGTTGGTGAATTAGAAAATCTGATTCAAAATATTGTGGCGAGGAAATTTTCTCAATTGGCAAGTCCAAACGAAGTTGAGATAAAAATAGGTGATTTGCCTGACAATATTTTGCAACAGATGCATCCTAATAATTTACCAGTGGTTTCTAGTAAAAATGAAATAATTTTTCAGCCAAGTGATTCATATAAGCCATCAAATTACTTAAGTAATAAGGAATATATTTCTAAGATGCAATTTTCTTGGGAAAAATTGTTTCAATTACAAGTAAAGGGAGAAAAGGATAGAAATTCATACTATAAAATAGTGCAGAAAGAAACTCATGAAATATTGTATTCTGTCTATAATACAGAACGCTCTTTAATTAATAGCTATGCTGCCGCTTTAACAAATATTTTTTCTCTAGCCCAAGTAGATTTTTATAATTTGGAAAATTCAACTGTTTATGATTTAGCTATTTATATCTTTTACTTAATGAAAAATGAATTTACAGCGGATTTTACCGCTCAGCAAGATTTGACCTTGATGACACAGCTATTTGCACCAGAATTGCAAATGGTGGAAAAATTAGCTTCATTGATTGAAATGCACTTCGAAGTTAACCTAAGAGCCTGCGATTGTTTGTGGCTGGCTATTTTAAGTTCAAAAGATAATTTAACTTCTTTACCTCAAATACCCGCAATTGTAGTTGCTCATGGCTATGCTACCGCGAGCAGTATGGCAGATACTTGTAATCATTTTTTACAAGCAGCCATTTTCACACCAGTAGATTTAAAGCCTGATGTTTCAAAATCAGAAATGATTACTTATCTTAAAAATTTAATTAAAAAAATTAGTCCTCAAGATGGACTGTTAATTTTAATGGATATGGGATCTTTGAAATCAATTATGGAGCCGATTCAGAATGAATGTAATTGTGATTTATTAGTAATTAATAATTTTAGTATGGCTGTGATGCTGGAAATTGGTAATCAGTTATTATTAAAAAAAGATCTACCAACAATTCAAAAAAAGCTCCCTCAAAATATTATTCAAAGTAAATTTTATAAACAACATAGTAATTTTCCACCAGTAATTATTACGACATGTATGACTGGAATGGGCAGTGCTCAAAGAATAAAAAGCATATTAACTCAAAGCTTTACTGGCTTGGTTAAAGTCCAGGTTGAAGCATACGATTTTAAGGAACTAGTTAATTATCAAGAGTCACATCTTCTAGAAAATAAAAATGTAATTGGGATAGTAGGTATTGACAATCCAGATGTTGAAGACATCCCATACTTTGGTCTCGAAGAAATTATGACTGGAGAAAAAATTAAGTCATTGGAATCTGTTTTAAGACCATACTCGTCAGACGCTGACTTAAAACAGTGGGAAAGTCAATTAATCAAGAACTTTTCATTAGACAGAATTTTAGATTCATTAACTATTATTTCCCCAAATAAAGTAATGAACGTAATTAATAAGTATATTAAAGATATACAACATGATCTTGAACAAGAATTTTCTTATCGCATACAAATATCTTTATATGTTCATATAGCTAATATGATTGAAAGAATTATTCGAGGAAATGAAATCAAACTATATAACGGCGATAATAAAAGTATTTTAAAAGACAAATACTTTAGTGTTCTAAAAAAACATAATAGTGTGCTCGAAAATAATTTCTCCATAAAAATTAATGATCCGGAAACCGCTTATATTAGAGATTTGCTCGTTCGCCGCTAAGTTGTGGCACAGTATTATGGCATGATTTTTGCTAATAGTTAATTGAAGCTTTTACAAGATAAAAGGTGAGGAGGCTTTTATGTGAAAAATATTATTTTAGCAACTCACGGTAACTTAAGTTATGAATTCAAAGCTACTGCTGAGTTGATAGTTGGATCTTTACCAAATATCAGGTGTTTTGGTATGACTAAAGAGAAGTCAGCGACTCAGGGAAAGAAGGAACTGGAGTCATTAATTGAAGCTATGGATGAATCCAATTTAATTATTTTAACTGATATGTATGGAGGTAGTTCCACAAATATCTGTACTGAATTGTTACTTTCCGGTCATGAATTTTCTTTACTTACTGGCCTAAACCTGCCCATGCTTTTAGCACTTGTCAGTGGCGACTCTAGTGATAAATCGGTTTCTGAATTAACAAGTGAATTAGAAGAAGCGGGAATTTCCGGAGTTATTAATGTTGGTAAGAAGATAAAAGAGAGGATTAAAAATAATGCTTAAGTTAATTCGGGTTGATGAAAGACTTTTGCACGGTCAAGTAGCGATCGGCTGGACCTCAAATTCTGGTGCAAATACTATTTTAGTTGCTAATGATGAGGCCCAAAAAGATAAAGTTAAGGCTATGGCTTTGGATTTGGCGAAACCATCTGGTGTCAAGCTTTATATTCGCAGTGTTGCTGAATCGGGTCCTATAGTTGAGAAGTTTGCCAGTGCTAAGAAAGCACAAGTTTTAGTACTGGTTCGCACGGTTCAAGATGCGTTAAAACTTATCAAGAACTCAAATGGAGTTATTAAAGAATTAAATGTAGGAGGTCTAAAGTTCGAAGACGGCAAGAAGAAATTGAATGATTATGTTGCTGTTTCAGATCAAGACATTGCAGATTTAAAAACTATTCAAAAATTAGGGGTCAATCTTGATTTTAGAATGTTACCGCGGGACAAGAAACTAAGTCTCGCTGATTTACTAAAGGAGTGATAAACAAATGGTTCAGGCTTTACTAGTAGGTCTTATAGCAGGTATCGGTATGTTGGATGAACGCGTCCTTGGTGCAACCCTGTTTGGACGGCCAATTGTTCTTAGTGTTTTTGTTGGATTAGCTTTAGGTGATATCAAGCAGGGAATTATTATCGGTGCACAACTGGAACTTATCTGGATGGGAATTGCCGGTATCGGTGTTTCTACACCTCCTGATTATGTCACAGGTGGCGTAATCGGTACGGCTCTGGCGATTATTTCGCATAAGGGAATAGGTGTTGCGTTAACAATAGCAGTTCCAGTAGCTGTTTTGGCTTCATATTTAGGAACCTTAGTAAGAGTTGTCAATTTATGGTTTTCCCACAAGGCCGACAAATATGCAGAAACCGCTAATTTTAAAGGTATTAACTTGATGTTGCTTTTACCAACTATTCTATTCTTCTTTAGTGCCTTTGTTCCCACATTCCTGGCCATGCTTTTGGGAGCTTCAAAGATCAATTTGATTATCAATGCAATTCCAAAAGTCATTTTAGATGGCTTAACGGTGGCCGGAAATTTACTTCCAGCAGTTGGGTTTGCGCTACTGTTAGATATGCTGTTTTCTAAAAAACTATTTGTATTCTTTTTCCTGGGTTTCTTACTTTGTGCATATTTAAAACTGGACATTACCGGAATAGCTGTGATTGCAATTTGTATGGCAGTCATTATTGTTTTGTTTGGTAATAATGGCAAGAATTCTACAGGAAGTGGGCAAAATAAGTCGGAGTCAAAAGAAGCGAAAGATAATTTGACCGAGGGGGAGATTGATTTTGAATAATAAAAAATTAACCAAAAAAGACTTACATTCAATTTTTTGGAGAGCTTTTGCTTTACAAGGCGGCTTTAATTACGAAAAAATGCAAAATATTGGCTATGTATATGCAATGGAGCCAGTAATTAAGAGGCTATATTCTAGTACTAAAGACCGTGCTGCTGCTTTAAAACGCCACTTGGCCTTGTTCAACTGTACGCCGGCTATGACACCAATGATTATGGGGATTTCTTCAGCAATGGAAGAACAGTATGCCAATAATCCTTCTTCTATGGATCCGGATTCTATCAACTCAGTTAAAGCTGCTCTGATGGCACCTTTTTCTGGAATTGGTGACTCCATTTTGTTTGGTACATTCCGAGTAATTGCTGCGGGAATCGGAGCTTCTTTTGCTAAACAAGGAAGCATCTTAGGTCCAATTCTTTTCTTTGTTTTATATAACTTGCCAGCAACTTTAATTAGGGCTTTTGGCTTGAAATATGGCTATAAATGGGGAGTTGAGTCTTTAGACGAGGTCCAAAAAAACGGTGTGATGGATCAAATAATGCAGATAGTAGGAATTATTGGGATGATGGTAGTAGGAGGAATGGTAGCAACTATGCTTCCAGTAACTACTACACTCAAATTTTCTATGACTGGTGCCACTGTAAAACTACAAACTATTTTCGATCAAGTTATGCCGAAGTTACTGCCTTTACTAGTTACTTTATTGGTATTTTGCTTGATTAGAAAGAAGGTAAGTGTTTCAAAGCTAACTGTCGGGGTGTTAATTTTAGGTATTTTATTACATGTAATTGGAATTTTATAAGGAGTAAATATGAACTTAATTCAACAATATATTTCAAGCACACCAGATCAACTTAAAAAAATAGTAGCTGGAAGTAAAGAACTCTTTGCAAACGTTGCAAAAAGAGATATTAAAAAAATCATCATTACAGGTTCTGGAACAAGCTATCATTCCGGACTGCAGATGCAATCGATAATGCGTAAACGTTCGGGAATTGAAGTCTTATCTCTTTATCCCTTTATGTTTACATCAGACTTTTTCGTAGGAGATAATTCGCACACTTTGTTTATTGGCATTTCTCAGGGAGGAAGCAGCTTTAGTACATTTGATGCCATGAAAACAGCTAAAAAGGCAGGTTGTATCATTGGTACAATGGCTGGTGAAAAAGATGCCTATATTGACCAGATTGCTGATGAGGTTATGACTGTTAATATTGGTGAGGAAAAAGCCGGAGCTAAAACCAAAGGATATTATTCAACAAAATTGAATTTACTTCTTTTGGCTGAATACATTGGTTTGGCAAATGGTAACCTTAGTCAGACTCAATTTGAACAGGATTTACAAGATCTAAATACTACTTTAGATCTATTTCCACATGCATATAAAAGAGCATATGACTGGGTTGAAGAACATAAAGAAAAGCTGGCAAAGATGGATAATCTGCGTGTAGTAGGACCTGGCATGCTTTATGGAGATGTTTTGGAAGATGCTTTGAAAGTATTGGAAACTTGCAGGCTCCCAGTAACGGGATATGATTTCGATGAATTCATTCATGGTATTTATAATGCAATGAATGAAAAGTCAACCGTAATAATTCTAGATAATGGCACTGAATCACGCTGCCAAAAAATGCTTGAAGTATTGGGAGATTGGACGAATAATCTTTATTTAGTTGATACATCTGCTGCAAATTCGGGCAATCATTTTGGCTATGATGTTCAAGTGCCACAAGATTTTGAAACTTTTATTTTTCCAATGTTGTTACAGGTAATGGCGTCAATCGTTCCAACAGAATTAGGCTATGATCCTAACTCTCCTAAAGACCCGAATTTCCATATGAAATTAGGTAGTAAAAAATTTAATCAATAAGTAGTTTCATTTATTAGAATATTAGCTATTTTAAAAGCCAGTTTACTAATAGCTGGCTTTTTGCTTTATCCAATTTCATCTTTTTCTTGATGCAAGTAACTATGGTTGTAAATAAATTGATCACCGCGCGCAACGCAATAGGTATATTCAATGGGAATATGTCTGTTATTAAAAGATGTTCTTTTTACTTTTAAACATGGTGCATCGCAACTAACTTTTAATAGTTTGGCGTCTTTTGCCTGAATTAAACTGGCCTGAATTGCCTCGTTAACTAAACGGACTGTTTGGTGAAAATTTGTTTTCATTATTAAATACAAAGAATTTTGAGTTAGCTCTTCGATGGTGAGAGTGGAAAATTTTTCGTAGGGCAGATAAGTTCTTTCAATCATCATGGGCTGTTTATCTGCTGCCCTTAAAAATTTTAATTTAATAACTTTTTCACCCTGGTTAATATTAAATTTTGAAGCCAAAAAGCTATCTGAATTAAAAATTTTAAATTCCAACAAATCAGTTTGAGGAGTTTTTCCTATGGCTTTCATATGGTCAGTAAAACTATAGATGTCATTAAGAGGAGTTAATGGCGATTTTTCTGAAACAAAGGTGCCTTTGCCATGAATTTTATAAATATAGCCCCTCTTTTCGAGCTCATCTAGCGCCCTTCTTACAGTATATCTGCTTATTTTCAGTCGTAAAGAAATATCCCGTTCACTTAAAAGTTTTTGGTCTTTTTTCATATTGTTTTGAATGTAATTTTTTAAGAAAGCTACTAATTTTAAATAAATTGGTTGTTTTGAATATTTTTCCATAAAAATTCCTAATCTTGTGGTCCAGACCACTATTAAATAAATTTAGAATTAAGAGATTCTATACGTATAAGTATTATAACAAAGATTTACAATAATTGTACTGTTGACAATGTCATCGCTTTCAACTATTATATTTTTATGATGGTCTGGACCATATAAGATCATAGGAGGTAAAACATGAGTGAACCAAATATTTTGTTGACAAGAATTGATAACAGACTTGTTCACGGACAGGTTGGAGTTATTTGGACTAGTTCTATAGGAGCTAATCTGTTATTAGTGGCAAATGATGATGTAGCCAACGATCCTTTGCAACAGAAGTTAATGAAGAGCACTTCTGAAACTTCTGGAGCTCAGATAAGATTTTTCTCAATTGAAAAAACAATTAAGATCATTGGTAAGGCAGCTCCAAGGCAAAAGATTTTTATAATTGTTAAAACACCAAAAGACGCTGTTAGACTGGTTGAAGGCGGAGTGCCAATAAAAGAGATAGATGTCGGTAATATGCATTTTTCAGCTGGTAAAGAAAAAGTTACGGATAAAGTCTATGTCGACCAAAATGATAAAGACGATTTAATGAAATTAGTTCATGATAATGTCAACATTTATATCCAAGACGTACCTGGAGATAAGAAGACAGCAATTGACTTTTAAGTAGTCAGAATCTGGAGGAACAAATGCAAATAACTTTTTTACAGGGGATTTTGCTAAGCATCTTTGGTGCTATAGCGGGTCTAGACTCCTATACAGAAGCTTTATATATTTTTAGACCAATAATTAGTTGTGCCGTAACTGGTTTAATTCTGGGTGATCCTGTAACTGGACTTTTAGCAGGCGGAATTGCAGAACTTACCTTTGCTGGACTAACAAACGCAGGAGGAACACAACCGCCCAACCCGGCAGTTTGCGGAATTATGACAGTAGTTATTGCTCATACTACTAAGGTTGCGCCAGCTACTGCAGTTGGCTTGTCATTGCCTTTTGCCATGCTTATGCAATACATTATTTTGATGTACTATTCATTGTTTTCGGGTTTCATGCCTACTATGGATAAAGCAGCACAAAATGCAGACACTGGAAAATTTAATAAATTTATTTACTTTTCAATGTTTGTAATGGCTGCAACCTTCTTTGTAATTATTTTCTTATCCGCTTATGCTGCTCAAGGTCCAATGGCCGCTTTGGTTAAAGCAATGCCAAAATGGCTAATTCACGGCTTTGAGTTAGCAGGAGGTGCATTACCGGCAGTAGGATTTGCTATGCTGCTTAAGGTTTTACTAAGGGTCAATTATGTTCCTTACTTACTTTTAGGATTTGTAATTGCCAGCTTTATTAACTATTCCAACGTATTGCCTGCAGCTGTAATAGGTATTGTTTTTGCTATGATTGACTTCTTTAACAATAAGCAACATCAGAAATTGCAAGCACAAATTGATGAAGTAAAGGAAAACGGAGGTAGTGAAGATGGAATCTAACTCAAACAAAAAATACACCAAAGTAAGTAAAAACGATATTACTAAATTAGGATTGAGATCTTCACTATTTCAATTAGGATTTAACTATGAAAGAATGCAGGCACCTGGATGGACTTGGACTCAAATTCCTGTTTGGAAGAAAATATTTGGGGATGATAAAGAGGCCATGTCAGAAGCTATGGTTGATAATATGAACTTTATCAATACCAGTCCGCCACTTGTGCCAATCTTGTTAGGATTACTAACAAGTATGGAAGAAAAAAGGGTTGATCGTAAAACAATTAGTGGTTTGAAAAACGCCCTCTTTGCGCCTTTAGCCGGAATTGGTGATGCAATTTACTGGTTTACAATTATGCCAATTGTGGGCGGGATCTGTGCATCTTTTGCTTCAAAAGGTAATCCGCTTGGGCCGATTATTTTCTTCTTGGTATATCTGGGAATATTTTTATGCCGCATTCCTTTTGCCCATCTTGGTTATGACATGGGAACTAAAGCAATTGATGTAATTCAGGAAAATTCGACCATTATTTCTAAGTCAGCTTCAATCATGGGTTTGACGGTAATTGGCGCTTTAATTAGTTCTTATGTTACCTTGTCTTTAAAGGTAAAAATAGGCAGTGTTTCTCTTCAAAAGGACTTTCTGGATAAGGTATTTCCTAACATACTGCCATTAGGATTTACATTTTTCCTATATTGGCTACTTAAGAAAAAGGAAGTCTCTCCAATTGTCTTAATAGTTGTTGTCTTTACTTTATGTATTGCTTGTTCATTTTTTGGAATTATGTAAGTGAGGAATGAATGTGAATAATATCAAACTTATCGTAGTTGGACATGGTAAATTTGCATCCGGATTACAAAGTTCTCTTGAATTGTTTGTAGGTAAACAGGAAGAGCATAATTTTATTGATTTTACTAAAGAAATGAGTGAAATTGACCTACAAGAAAAAATTTCCGCACAAGTTGGAAAAGAAGAGACAGTAATTTTTACTGATATGCTGGGTGGAACGCCTTATAAAGAAGCAGCCAAGATAGCCTATGATAACGAAAACGTTGGGGTTGTATCAGGTTGCAACTTGAGTTCACTGCTTGAAACTACGTACAAGGAATATACTAGTAAAGAAGCGTTGATGCAGGATCTAGTTAATATCACCAAAGAAACAGCGCAAGTTTTTGATAAAAATGATTTAAATGATGAGTCTGATGAAAATGACTTTTCAGATGGTATATAAAAAGGGATTGTAATTATTATGAAGAGTATGGAATATTACATTAAGTCTGAGGCCGATACGTATAGTAAAATCTTTAAAAACTATCAGGAATTATTGGGGCCGCTAGTTGAAAAATATAAGGCAAATCAAGCAAAATATAATTCAGTTGTTTTATTTGCGACCGGCTCCAGCTCTAATGCCGCCTATGGTGCTGTACCTTATATGACTGAAAGATTAGGTATTCCTGTTTATGTTGAGGAGCCTTCAATTGCTGCTAACTATCATAGTAAGTTTAGAGACGATATTCTTTATGTTGCAATTTCACAAGGTGGTCATAGTGCATCAACTATCAAAGTAGTTAAAGAATTAGTTGCCAAAAAAATTGATGTCTTTGTTTTGACCAGTGACCCGGATAGTCCAATTGCTCAAACGGATGCGCAAATAATTCTCATGGGTATGGGAATCGAAGAGATGCCATATGTAACGTTAGGATATAGTGTTACTATTTTATTATTGATTCTCTTTGCAGCAGAGTCTTCTTTTCAAACCGGTAAAATCGCGCAAACAGATTATGATAATGATAAAAACGAAATAGGTTTGATAATCAATAACTTGCCTGAAGTTGTTGCAGTTTCTGAAAAGTGGACTGATCAGTACTTAGCACAAAATTCTGATATTAAGAGAATATTTTTTATAGGTTATGGTGCGGCATATGGTGTAGCACGCGAAGGTGAAACCAAGGTAACAGAAACAGTGCACATAACGGCTCAAGGTAAAGAGCTCGAAGAATATATGCATGGTCCGTATATTGGACTTCACAGTTCAGATCATTTTGTCTTTATTGAGCCCCAAGGAAAATTGGAGCAAAGATCGCAAAAGTTGCAGAAGTTTTTACAGCTTCATTGTAAAAATCTAGCGCTTATAGCTAAAAAAGCTGTTTCTTCTGCAGATCTTAACGTGTTAAATTTAAACACAGATGTAAATGAGTTGCTCACAGCTTTATTTATGACTATTCCTGTTCACTTGCTGGCATATAAACTATCTAAATCCAAAAAAATTGATTTGGAGCATCCTACCTATCCTGAATTCGATGAAATTACTAAATCAAAAATATAAATAAAAATTTTTCATTTAGACCTGATCCCATATTTAATTAGGATTCAGGCCTTTTTGTTTTGGCTTTTTTATAGTTAGCAAAAATACTTTTGTCTAGGTAGGGACTGTAAGTATACATATCTTGTTATGAAAGCGAATTTGTTGGCCTAAAAATTACCCTAAAATAGAATCTGAAAGGGGGAGAATTGAAGTGAATGAGAGGATCCAAGAAATAATTTCCCTTTTATTAGAAAAACCAGATATTAAAGTAACGGAGATGATGGATAAATTAGCTTTAACAAGAAGACAAGTAAATTATACTATTGGTCTAATTAATGAGGATTTAAAGGCGCATGGGTTAAGTCCTATTAAAAGGCACAGCAATGGTACATTTACCTATACTGATAAATTGCAAGAATTACTCGTTGCAGACAAAAATTTAAATAATAATTTTCCCAATAAAAATCGAGCGGAAATGATACTGCTTTATCTAATTTGTAACGTTGACTATGTTTCGTTAGATGATCTGACCGCAATTGTTCATTATAGCAAAACGACAATTCTTCAGGATCTTAAGATTGCAGAGCAGATGGTCAATAAATGTCACCTCAATTTAAAATACAATCGCTCTAGAGGATACTTTTTGCAAGGTTCTGAAGAACAGATTTTAAGGTTGGCTACCAACATAATTTTGCAAAGTTCTGATAATTTAGCGGGAAATTTACTGGGAAAATTTGCTATTAATAAAGATATTGTAAAAATATCGTTAAATTTAATTACAAGATTTGAAGCTAAATTTCAAGTCTCATTTTCTGATAAATATTTCAATAATTTAAAACTTTTAGTACAAATTATTGTGTCTAGAGGATTAGTTTGCAAAAGTGATCTTAAAGTTGACGGGTTTATCGCAAAAACAAAAGAATATCAATATTTGAGGAAAATAACCGAGTTAAGCAATATTGGCGACTTTTACATAAAATGGATTGCCTTAGAAATTTTATCTTCTAACGTTTTCGATAAAAATAATTCAGAATATAGTCCAGATGAAATTGAACTATTTGGCTTTGTCCATCAGATTGTGGAGGGCTTTAAGTCAAGAACACTGGTTAATATCCAAGATCAATCACGATTTGAAAAAAGACTGTTAAATCATTTGAGACCGGCATGTTTTCGGGTTAAGTATCGCTTGCCAAGTATTGAAACATTGAACCTTGATAATGACAAGGATGAGCAACTTCTTGTAGATATTATAAAGGATTTAATTAAGCCCCTGGAGCAATGGATCGGAACTAAGTTTTCCGAAGACGAAGTTAAGCTGTTAACTTACTATTTTGGTTATTTGCTTTTCGATAATGCCAACTCTCAAAAAATCAGTAACGTCAAGTATAGTGCCATTGTGGTTTGTTCCAATGGAATAATAATGTCCAATATTTTGATCAAGATCTTAAAAAATATTTTTCCGGAAATAAGTTTTCTGGGCACTATGTCTTCAAGGGAATTTTTCGAATCAGATCAAGACTTTAATGTTGTTTTTTCAAATATGCCCTTAAAAACTAAATTACACAATTATATTGTAAAACCCAACATGACTTCTACTGAAAAAACTACTTTACGCTATCGGGTATTAAAGGATTTGGGATTAGAAAAGGTTGATTATCAATTAAATGCACTTTTAAATTTAATAGCAAAATATGCCAAAGTTGATAATGAAGCAAAATTACGTAATGAAATTATAAGTATTTTACTGTCAGATTATGAAAAAAATGATAGGAAGGGAGAAGATGCTGGGGAGCTACCGAATTTATTGAATTACATCAAAGAGAAATATATTAAGGTAATTAGTTCTAAAAAAACAGACTGGAAAGATGCTCTGTATCAAGCACTGGAACCTTTAATTGAGGACAATAAGGTAGAAGACCAGTACTATTTCGAACTGGTTGATCAAATATCTAATCGATATAACTATAGTTTTTTAGGTCAAGATATGGCTATACCGCATGCGGTTCCTGAAAAAGGAATAAAGGATGATGGCATTTCTCTATTAATTTCGCATTATCCCATTAAGTTACCGTATGGTAAGAAAGTTAGAATAATTGCTCCCATTGCTTTTTTTCATATGGATAGGTATCTAAATGCAATTAATCAGCTAGCAGATTTGTCTACAAATGATAGAGAAATTAATAAATTACTGAATACTAATACTTCTGAACAGGCGTTTACAATCCTTAAAGAATATGTAGAAAGAGGCGATTGAATGTGAAAGTAGAAAACTATCCTAAATATACTATTATTATGCGCAATTATTCTTCCATGCAGTCTGATGCAGTACTTCAAGCTCTAGAAGGTCTGGAAGATAAGTTTGCTGTTGAAGTAACGATGAATACTCATCAAGCCGTTGAAGAAATAAAAGAATTGAATTCAAAGTTTGGTAAAAAAATCTTAATTGGCGCTGGTACTGTCCTGACTTTTTCAGAGGAAATTGCTGCAATAGATGCAGGTGCAAAATTTATTTTAAGTGCCTGCCAATTTACTAAAGCAATGATTGAATATGCTAAAAAGCGCGAAGTAGTAACTATCCCAGGTGTTATGACGCCTACTGAAGTTTTTAGAATGGATAGTTACGGTGCTGATATCATTAAAGTTTTTCCTGCAGTTGATATAGGACCAAGATTTTTCAAGGATATACAAGCTCCTCTGGGTAAATTGCGCTTAATGGCGGTAGGTGGAGTTTCAGAAAAGAATATCCACGAATTTTTTGAAAATGAAGCTCAATATGTGGGTATTGGTTCTAACGCATTTAATAAAGAAGATTTAAAAAGTTTAAATATTGCCAATTTACATCAATCATTAGTAAATCTGGTAAAAAAATCATAAGTTGGAGAAGCGGATTGGAAAATATTATTTTAAATGAAGATTTAATTTATAGAAATATTGATTTTAAGACTAGTAGAGAAATTGAAACTTTTTTGGCCGATCAATTATATGAAAATGGGTATGTCAAAGAAGGTTATAAGAAGGCTTTACTAGAAAGAGAACAAAAATTTCCAACAGGATTGCCTTCTTCACAACCAGCTATTGCGATTCCGCATGCGAATGCTGACTTGGTTAATAAAACTACTTTAGCAATTGCAACACTGAAAGAGCCAGTGGAATTTAAAAATATGGGAAATACAAAGGAAGATATTCCTGTAAGAATAGTAATCATGTTGGTTATTGCAGAACCGCACAGCCAAGTGAAAATGTTGCAGAAGGTTGCGGATATTGTACAAAACGAAAAATTAAGAAAAGAGTTTTTGCAGGCTGAAACAAAGCAAAAATTATTAAAGCTTATTCAGTCAGCTATAGGAGATAAAAATGACTAAACATATATTGGTTGCATGTGGAAATGGCATTGCAACATCAACAGTAGTTGCCAGCAAAATAAAAAAATATTTATCTGAAAATGGTATTGATGTTCAAACAACGCAAACCAGGTTAACAGAGGTACCAAGTAAGGTTGCAAACTATGACCTTTTGGTAACAACTGGTCAATTCAGTGGGGATACACATGGCACCCCCTACATTCTAGGATTGTCCCTATTAACAGGAGTTGGCGCTGATAAAACTTTGAGTGAAATAAAAGATGCTTTAACAAAGCAAGAATCCTAGGAGGAAAATTATGTGGTCACAAATCGCCAATGGATTTATGGCGGGTTTCCAATTTATCATTAATTGCGGCCCAACCGTTATGCTTCCGATAATTATTACAATAGTAGGGTTAATATTTGGCTTGAAAATATCGGCAGCTTTTAAGTCAGGCCTTACGTTGGGAATAGGCTTTGCCGGCATCAAGCTGGTGCTAGACTTTATGACGACTAATATCGGCCCTGCAGCAAAAGCAATGGTGGAAAGGACGCATGTTCACCTGAATGCTTTAGATGTTGGCTGGGGATCAATTGCTGCTGTTACTTGGGCTTCACCTATTATTGCAATTTTAATTTTTGTGATTTTATTCATTAATATTATTTTGTTGATTTTAAAAGCTACACACACTTTAGACGTTGATATATGGAATTACCATCATATGGCTATAGTAGGTATCATGGTTTATTTTGTTACCAAAAGTGTTTTATTGGCTGTTGGTAGTGTTGCCGTCATGGCAATTGTTACATTTAAAATGTCTGATTGGTCACAACCGATGGTCCAAAAATTTTTCAATATTCCAGGTGTTTCATTACCAACTGTGTCGGCTCTATCATCACTTGTAATTGCCGTACCTTTAAACTGGCTTCTGGATAAGATTCCATTTTTTAGAAAATCAAAGTTTAGTATTAAAGATGCGCAAAAATATCTAGGATTTTTTGGTGATTCCATGATTATGGGTCTACTAATTGGTCTGGCTATCGGCATTTTTGCTGGATACGGTTTACAGCAGATTTTGCAATTAGGTGTTAGCATGTCTGCCGTATTGGTGCTGATCCCTAAGATGACCTCAATGTTCATGGAAGGGTTAATGCCTATTTCTGAATCAGCTCAAAAATGGTCACAAAAGAAATTTAAGGGTAGGAAACTCTTTATTGGTTTGGATGCAGCTGTTATTGTTGGTAATCCAGATGTAATTACAACTGCTTTAATTATTATTCCATTAACTATTGCTATGGCTGTTGTTTTGCCTGGTAACCGTGTTTTACCATTTGCTGATCTGGCAGTTGTTCCATTTAGGGTAGCCATGGTAGTGGCACTAACTAATGGTAATCTGCTTAAAAATATAGTTATTGGATTGGCTGTCACTGCTTCACTTCTATGGTGTGGTTCAGCAACTTCACCGGTTTTAACGGCTATTGCTAAATCAGTGGGGATCAAATTATCTACTGGCGGCAGTTTGTTAATTTCATCTTTTGCTGCCACTTCAATGATTCAAAGCTTTATAGTTTATTTTTGCTTTACTTGGCATCCTGAGTTTTGCGTTCCCATTTTATTAATTGTGATTGCACTGACTTGGTACTACTTTGATAAAGTTAAACACATCAACAAAGAAGCCGAAGCAGCAGAAAATGCTATGAAGACAAAAGATTAGCTTTAGATATGAGGATAAATTATTATGAAGATTTCTGATTTTATTATTTATAAAGTAAAGCCTAGATGGATTTTTATTAAGATTAATACTGATGAGGGTATTTCCGGCTGGGGAGAACTAGTTTCTGGCACTAAAACTGAAACTGTTGTGGCTGGCGTAAAAGAAATGTGCAGCAAGTTAATTGGCAAAAATCCTTTTGAAATTGAAAGAATATGGCAACGACTTCATCGTTCATTCTTTCGCGGTGGTCCAATTAATGGCACTGCAATTTCAGGTATAGAAATGGCTTTGTGGGATATTAAAGGCAAGGCTTTAAATTTACCTGTTTACGAACTTTTGGGCGGAGCCGTGAGGGATAAAATTAAAGTCTATTCTTGGATTGGCGGAGATCGTCCATCTGATGTGGTAGCAATGGCTCAAAAGCGCTGGGATAAAGGCTTCAGAGCGGTGAAAATGAATGCCACTTCTGAAATGCATTACATTGATTCACTGGAAAAGGTAGACGCTGCTGTTGAAAGGGTTGCTTCTATTCGAGAAAAGTTTGGCAATGCCATGTCTATTGGAATTGACTTTCATGGTCGCGTGCACAAACCAATGGCAAAAGTTTTGGCTAAGGCTTTGGAAGAATATCATCCAATGTTTATTGAAGAGCCAGTTTTGCCCGAAAACGAAGAGTATTTTGCTCAAATTGCAAATGAAGTCTCGACTCCAATTGCAACAGGAGAAAGGCTATATACCAGATGGGGATTTAAAAATATTTTCAAACAAGGTGCAGTTGATATAGTTCAGCCAGATATTTCACTTTGTGGTGGTTTACTGGAAGAGCGTAAAATAGCTGCAATGGCAGAAGCATGTGATATGGCCGTTGCGCCTCATGCTCCGTATGGTCCTGTAGCGTTAGCTGCCACTTTCCAAGTTGACGCTTGCACGCCAAACGTGTTTATTCAGGAGCAGAGTTTAGGAATTCACTATAATCAAGGATTTGACTTGCTTGATTTCGTAAAGAATAAAGAAATTTTTCAGTATAAAGACAGTTTCGTTGATATTCCTAAAGGACCAGGTCTTGGAATTGAAATGGATGAAGATAAGATCAAAGAAGTAGCTCAAGAAGGACTAGTGTGGAATAATCCATCTTGGGTTAATTATGATGGTACTATTGCTGAATGGTAAGATAAATGGACGAAGCAGTGATAATACTAGGATTCGTTCTGATTATAATTGTTAACGGTCTTAAAAATGCAAAAAAAATTATTGTTAAAGCACGTACTAATTATGTAAGAATGACAATGGCAGTGATTGTCTCAGTCATGATAGTTATCTTGTTTTGGTCACAGGCAAAATATGCCAAGTTAGAACTGATTTCAATAATCTTGCTAATATTATTTTGTGGCTTTGCTCCGGAAGGCTTAGGTAATAATCAGGTTTTTATGATTGGCAGCCTAAACAGTAATTTAGCTAAATATCAAAAAATAGAACTTGAGCCTGAAGATAAGAATGATAATTTTACTAGAATTCACTTTTATATCAGAAAAAATAATTCAACTTGCCTAGTTATTAAAGGCAGTGTTGAAACCACCAAGAAATACTTTCTCACAAAAACAAATTGCTCAGATAAAGTTCAAGTTAAAAGCTAATCATTACATTTATCTATATGAAGTATTCCTATTAAATGTTAGTATATTATTAAAGTAGAGAAATGCAATTTGGTTTAAAATCTTGGAGGGATAATCATGATTATCAGAAACACGGCTTACGGAGAAGAATGGGGCTTACTGGACCCAAAAGTTTTAGAAAGAACTAAAAATAAACCAGCTCTTTCTGACAAAAAAGCCATGGCTTCTATTGATTTAAGCACTATCAACTTCCAAAATGTAAGAGATGGCATGGGTTCACCCAATAAAGATTTGACCAACTCACAAATTAGTGAAAAAAGCATTTTGATTCAATGTCAAAACAGGTATATACCTGCTATAGTTTGCAGACCTGCCGGTGAGCAGCCAACACTTAATGCCTGCTTATATCTGCATGGTGGCGGATTTATTGGAGGCAATAGTTCCACATTACTAAATCAGTGCCGGTTAATTGCGGAGCAAGCCAATTGCACTGTTATTTCTCTTGATTATCGTTTGGCTCCTGAATCTCCCTTTCCAGGTGCATTGCATGATTCTCGTGAAGCAGTGGAGTGGATTGTTAGCCATCGAGAATATTTAGGTTTTGACAATTCACAAATCTTTGTTGCTGGTGACAGTGCTGGAGGCAACTTAGCCGTTGGATGTGGTCTGCTTGATAAAAAGCATTATATAAAGCAAATAATTTCAATTTATGGTGCGCTTGACTTACAGAAAATTTCTCAAACGCTTTACCATTGGGATTATTCGTTATACGAAATGAATAAAAAACATAAAAATTTTATTCATACCAGATTGAACAAAATAATGTATATTACCAACTTAATGAGGCCTCTTTATATTGAGAATGGTTTAGTTACAGACCCACTAGTTAGTCCAGTATATACACAAGATTTTAAAAACCTGCCAAGTATCACTTTAATAGAAGCAGAGTTTGATTACTTTTTACCAAGTAATAAATATTTTGCCAGATTATTACAAAAGTATGGCAAAGAATATCAAGAAATTTTGTATAAAGGGCTTGATCATGGCTTTTTTGACCGTTTAGGTTATTTAGAGCAAACTAAAGAAGCCTGTTTGGACATTGCTCGGATTATTAAAGATAAAGGCGCAAAAATATAAAATATAATTTAACGTGATAAGATTAAAAATGGCAAGATTTTCAATTTAGAAAGTCTTGCCATTATTTAATTTAAATTCAGTTACTTTGCTTAGGCTATGCCTAATGCACTTAATAAAATGCAGAAAACAATTAGGCCCAAGATAACAATCGTGAAATTAATGTGTTTCTTTGCTATTAACCAGTAGCAGCCTAGAGTTATTAGCAATGGTACTAGTCCCTTAAGAAGAGAATCCAAAATATTTTGGACGTTGATCACTTGACCGCCACCAACATGAAATACTAATTTTGTCTTGAATTGAACGAGACTGCTTGTCATCCCTCCAAGCATTATTAGCCCTAGCGTTCTAGCAGCCTTTGTGAAAATTGTTAATAAACCAGATGAATACATTTCAGTGATATATTCAGAGCCTACTGAGAATCCTAGTTTGGTCATTTCCCAGCGACACCACTGTGCAGGGATATTGTAGATCAATAAAAAGACGAAAGGAGCTAAAATGTTGCCTTGCATTCCAAACGTCATTGCGACTCCAGCGGCAATAACCCTTAAAATACCCCAAAATAAAGTGTCTCCAATACCGGACATTGGTCCCATTAAACTAGCCTTGACGGCACTGATTGAAGAAACATCATAATCTTTATGCTGGGAGGCTTGTTTTTCCATTGAGGCAACTAAACCCTGGCAAAAAGTTCCCACATATTGAGTGATATTATAAAAAACAATATGTCTTTTTAGTGCCTGCCGTTTTTCTTCAGAGCCATTTTTATAGTAATGATCAATAAATGGTAATAGTGAATACTCAAATCCTGAGCCATACTCGTTGGCATATTGTAAAGGTGCACCGATTGTTAAAGACCTAAGATAAAGTTTACGGAGTAATTTTTTATCAGTAGGTGAAATTTTATTATTAGTTGCAGATTCTTGTGTCATGATAGAAAGTCCTCTTCTTCTTGCTGACTGGCTGATTTATTACTGTTTGTGGCAGTTTTGCTGTGTTTAAGGTCAAAAATATCTTTATCATAAAATGCAAAGACTACTGCAAATACCAAGCCAATGATTCCGACAACCAGCAATGGTAATTTTACATATTCAACTAAAATAAAGCCAAGAAAATACCAAACTGCAAGTTTCTTTTCCCAAACCATGCTGAGAAGCATTGCGAAACCGGCAGCTGGAAGTAAACCACCTGTCAGACCTAAGCCGTTTTCTACGAAAGAAGGCAGGGATTTAATAAATGCTGCAACAGGTTTAACACCAATCACAACGGTAATAAATACAGCTACAAAGAAAACTAATGATCTGGCAAACCAAACACCATAATGAAGCCAGACTAATTTCTTTTCGTTAGCTTTGTCTGCTGCGTCAGTCCAGGAATCTTGAAACAGTGAAAACAAAACATAGGTTCCAACTTCAAGCAAGCCACCTAATAGTCCCATTGGAATTGCTAAAGCTACAGCAGCTTTTGTGTCACCGCCACCGATTATGGCATAAGCAACAGCCAGTACAGTTGCTACTGAAGGGTTTAAGGATACAGCACCGCCTACATTTACAGCACCTATAAAAGTTGCTTCCAGCATGGCGCCTAAGATAATTCCGGTTTGTAAATCTCCTAAGAGCAAGCCGACTAATGGTCCCACAACAATAGGCTGGTCTGCCATATTTTGTCCTAATAGCCAGTCACCACCGTAGCAAATAAATTCGGCTAAGCCACATAAAAATGCGGCTAAAATTATATTATTCGACATCTCATTACTCCTTTAATAAATTAGAGAACTTTTCTGCCTTATCTGTAGGTATAACTTGGTGTACGACATTGGCTCCAGAATTTAACAGCTTTTTAGCTGCGTCTTTATCAGCTGTGGTTAATAAAATCGAACCATTTATTTCTGTTTTGAGATTTTTGTCGACACCATCAAAGCGGCCAACATTTGCAATATTAATTCTTTCAATTTGTTGACCATTTAGTCCCGAATAGATTCTTTCCGCGTCTTTTACCTGGTTGACAACAACAAACATTGGAATACTTTGAGCTTTAGGATTTTGAAAAAGCCTTATTGCTCCATCTACGTCTCTTACTAGAACTTTAGCTGTACCTTGAACAGACATTTTTAATGCACTTTGCTGCATATCATTTTTACTTGCTGCATCGTTAGCTACAACTATGTGGGAAGTTCCTAAGTGCCCGGGCCAGGTTAATGCTACTTGGCCATGAATTAAGCGATCATCAACTCTCAATTCTTTAATCATAATTCAATACTTCCTTATCAACTTAAAAAGTCACTATCAGTTTCATTACTGTCCGATTTGATTGGTTCAATAATTTGTAATTGTTTTCTTGCTTCTTCAACCAGATTCTTACATTTTTCCTTAGTTAAAGGTTGCGTTTCTAGTACTAGTGATAAAACTAACGGCAGATTAACTCCCGTAATCAAGATAAAGTGATATTTTGCCAGCATTAAAGTCATTTTTTGATTAACGCTTCCGCCATAAATATCAGTTAACACAATCAGCTCCTTGTCTTTATCTTGGCTTGAGATAATTTCTTCTGCTTCCTTAGTCCAATCGCTTTCATCAACGTATGCATCAATAAATTTAACGTTAGTAGTTAAGCCGCTAAGAAATTTGGTGCTATTATAAAAACCTTCAGCCAGAGTACTATGAGTAATAATTAGGAAATTATTCATTATTTATGCCTTGTTGGCTGAGCCAAAAACTTCAATTTTATTTTTGATGTCATCTTTTACCAACTCCATAATTTTTAGATCAGCATCATATAAGAAAACCTGCTGCTCTTTTTTACTATCAAGGTATTCTCTTAAACCGTTAGTGACATTAAATGACATAACTGAATAATAGTTAATTTTGCTTATGCCATTTTTAATTGAGTTGTGGTATTCTTCATCCGTTAATCCGGAACCCCCGTGAACAACTAATGGGACTGGCACTGCTTCAGCAATTTCATGCAGTCTATTAAAGTTTAATACAGGTTTTTCTCTGTATATTCCATGAACTGTACCATATGAAATTGCCATTGCATCAATTCCGGTCTCTTCATAAAATTGTTTAGCTTCACTTACAGTAGTGTAGTTGTCCGTTAAGTTATTGTAGTCAGGCTTACCGTTGCCAGCATCTCTGGTCATTACGCCAACTTCACCTTCTACACTTGCTCCTAATGCGTGAGCAAAATCAACAATTTCTTTTGTCTTACTAATGTTTTCTACAAGAGGCTTTTGGGAAAAGTCGAGCATCACAGAACTGAATCCCATTCTCAGTGCCTTAATGCAAGTTTCCATGTCTGTACCATGGTCAAGGTGAACTACAACTGGAACGCTGGTATTTTCTGCTAAATCCAATGCCAATTTACCACCTTCTCTTAGTGGCAAATAAGGAAAATGTGATTCAGCTATTTGCAACACAACTGGGGATTTTTCTTCCTCAGCAGCTGCAACAATTCCTCGTGCAGTGTTCATATCTGCGTAGTTAAAAGCGCCTATTGCATACCCCTCTTTTTTGGCTTTTGGTAAAATATCATTTAAAGTTACTAATGTCATTTTTTTAACCTCCATTTTGTATTCGCTTACAAAACTAATATTAAAGTATTTGTTTGCTTTTTCAATAGATGGTAGCTTTATTGGAAAAACGTCAAAATTTGGTGATTATTTTCCAAGTTTTGACACTTTTTAATCATTTTGTTATGGAGGTTAAAGATGAAAGATAGACAGAAATTATTATTAACTACTTTAAAAGACAGAAATTTTTTAACAATTAATGACCTGGCAAAAGTAATGCATTATAGTGCCAGTACTATTAGACGAGACTTGAAAGAACTCGAAAATAATGGCCTTGTGCAACGAATTCATGGTGGAGCGCTGGTTTTAAAACCGAATGAGATTGAAACTCCAACAACAATCAAGCAACATCTTAATTTAAACGAGAAAAAATATATCGCTGCATTAGCTTCTGGCTATGTTGAAAATAGACAAAGCATCTTTTTAGACAGTAGCAGTACAGCCAACGTATTAGCCAAAAGTCTTGATGCTTTTAACGACTTAAACATTGCAACTACTAATTTAGAAACGGCAATCTATTTAAATTTGCATACGCAAAATAAGATTAATGTAATTGGGGGAAGTATGATTGATACATATTCTAGTAGTATGGTTACTGCCAGAAATTTACGTAATTATGTTTTTGACATTTCTTTTATGTCATGTAGAGGATTTAGTCTGGAGTACGGTGTTACTGATAAGGTTGAATCCGAGTCTAGCCTAAAGCATACTTTAATTGAATGCAGCAAAAAGTTAGTTTTATTGATTGATAGTAATAAAATGGGTCTGATTTTTCCTTATAAAGATTGTGAATTAAGTCAGATTTCTGCAGTTGTAACAGATAAAAAGCCCGCTAAAAAGTACAGTAAGTTATTTGAAAAGAATAATGTTGAAGTAGTTTACTAATCTAAAATATCAATTTGTAATACTTGATTCAGAAGATATTAGCAAAAAGGCCTGCTGGTGATTTTTAATCATTAGCAGGCTGTTTTGTTTTTACAATGGACTGTCAGATTTTTCTTAAATGGATAATAGGATACCCATTTCAATTTTTAATTGATTTACTGTTTATACTTTCCCAACATTTCAATATAAATTGTTGGTTGTTTATCTTTTCTACATCAATATAATTAAAACAACTTAAATTGAAAGAAGAGAAATTCATGAGTGGAAAAAAAGCTAATTTGATTTTTGGAACTCTTTTGACTGGAACAATTGTCACATCGTTTCTTCAAACTTCATTAACAACGGCCTTACCACAAATTATGCATGAGTTATCATTGACCGCACTAACTGCCCAGTGGTTAACCAGTGCTTTTAGTTTAGCTATGGCAGTTATGATTCCAATATCAGCATATTTGATTAAACGCTTTACTACTAGGCAAATATTTTTATCGTCAATGCTATTATTTACATTCGGCACATTGCTTTGTTGTGGGGGAAGCAATTTTCCAATTATACTAATAGGTCGTATATTTCAAGCCTTTGGTAGCGGCATTATTTTACCATTAACTCAAGTAGTAATTATGATTCTTTATCCGGTTAACAAACAGGGAAAGGTCATGGGGATATTGGGATTGGCATCAGGAGCAGCACCTGTGATAGCACCAACTTTAACAGGCTTCCTTATTGAAATATGGGGTTGGCGTAGTGTTTTCTTTATTTCAGCAGCTATATCACTTTTTATTATAATTTTAGCAATCTTTAGCGTTGAAAATGTTTCACCAGTTGCAAAAAATCATCTAGATTACTTTTCTCTATTATTAAGTACTGGTGGCTTGAGCAGTATGTTGATAGGACTAAGCAATATTACTACTAGATTATTTACAAGCTTAATCTTGCTGGTTATTGGAACAGTATTAATAATTATTTTTTGTAAAAGACAGTTACAAGATGATGAACCATTACTAAATCTAAGAATTTTTAAGAATTCAAATTTTCGTTTGGCTGTATTAATCAGTATGCTTCTTTATGCAATAATGATGGGTAGTTCAACTATTTACCCTATTTTAATTCAAACTGTAATGAAAAAATCAGCCCTTATTTCGGCATTTATAATGTTGCCCGGATCGTTAGCTATGGCTATAATTAATCCTTTTACAGGGATGTTTTATGACAGATTTGGAATAACTAAATTGGCAATTTCAGGAAGCTTGTTATTAGTAATTAGTTGCTTGGGAGTAACATTTATCAATTCTCCAAAAGAAATAATTTTGTTAGGAGTTTTTTATTTTCTCCGTTTATTAGGGGTTGGCTGCTTGATGATGCCAATCGTAACTTGGGGAATGCAAAGTTTGCCTAAAAATGAAGCAGCAAATGGTACAGCTCTTCTAACTTGTTTAAGAACATTAAGCGGTGCTATAGGAACTTCTTTATTTATGGAAGCCATGACTAGCGCAACCCACTTTATTGATACCAAAGTGACGGCAAATTATATAGAAATTCAATTCACATTCGGTATAATGACATTTTTGGCTTTAGTTCAATTATTTATTAGCATATATAAATTCAAAAAGCTTTAACAAAAAGATTTTTATATGTCATAATCATTTCTATGAATAAAAAAAGAAATCGCACCGTATCACGTAAAAAAATTCAAAATGCCGTCGTAGAACTTTTAAAGAATAGTAACTTAGAAAATTTAAAAGTCACTGAAATTTGTCAAAAGGCACAAATTAACAGGTCAACTTTTTATGATAATTACACAGATATTTATGATATGGCAGACAAATTAAGAAAATATCTTGTTGATGAATACGCACTAACGCAAAATAATTCTAAAAAACCATGTTTTTCAAAATTATTACAACATGTTAAAGACAACCAAGATTTATATCGTTTATTTTTTAAACTAAACTTACAAGATGGTGTTGCTGAAAAGTTTATAGATAGTCATGAAGAAAAAAATCATTATGATGAAGTATTTTTTCGCAATGGTATAGCGGCTATAATTACAGAGTGGCTAAAAAATAATTGTTCAGAACCAATAGATAACGTTGTTAAAGTAATTGATTCACATCAAAATTGTTTGCAGAAGAATAGTAATAAATATTAAGATCTACCTAAGAAAAATAAAAAAACAATCTGAATTGCAGATTGTTTTTCTGTTTTTATGCCAACAAAATGGCATCATCTTCAAGACCTGCACCTACATGCTTTTGGAATAATTCCATTAACTTAGGCACAGTTAAATTTTGTTTATCTTCACCAGCCAGATCAATTGCTACACGACCTTGATGCAACATGATCAAACGATTGCCGTAGCGAATAGCATCTTCCATGTTATGAGTGACCATAAATGCTGTCAAATGCTGTTCAGATATCAACTTTTCAGTTAATTGCATGACCGTTATTGAAGTTTGTGGATCAAGAGCCGCAGTATGTTCATCCAGTAAAATCAAATCTGGCCGTTGCAGCGTTGCCATTAAAAGGGTAATGGCTTGTCTTTGACCACCAGAAAGTAAGCCAATTTCAGTTTCCAAGCGGTTTTCTAGATTCAAATTAAGTTGCGCAAGCTGCTTTTTGAAAAATTTTCTGTCTTGACTTTTAACACCAGGACGAAAGCCTCGGCGCTTTCCGCGCTTCATGGCTAAAGCCAAATTTTCTTCCACAGTTAATCTGACTGCTGTTCCCATTTTAGGATCTTGAAAAACGCGACTAATATTTTTTGCTCTTTTAGTAACAGGCAGTTTTGTAATATCAGTACCTTTTAGAATAATTTGTCCTTCTTGAATAGGGAGCGTTCCGGCAATACTATTGAGTAGAGTAGACTTACCGGCCCCGTTACTACCAATAATAGTCACGAAATCTCCGGCTTCTAAATTAAGGTCAATTCCGCGTAAAACACGGTTTTCATTGACAGTCCCCTGTTCAAAATTTTGATGTAAATTTTTAATCTTTAGTACTTCTGGCATTTTGCTTTCCTCCTTTAAGATTGCGTGGTAAATGGAAATTCGGCAAAGTTAAGCACACAACTAAGACTAAAGCTGAAGCTAATTTTGCATCAGATGGTTCGACATTCATCTGGAATACCAAAGCTAAAATCAGTCTATAAATGATAGCACCTACAACTAAAGTAAGTAAACGACCACCAATTGACAGATTGCGAATAAGTACTTCTGCAATAATAATTGAAGCTAGTCCGATAACAAGTGTACCTACACCAGAGTTAAGGTCGGCAAAGCCGTTATTTTGTGCTAAAAGTCCACCTGACAAAGCAATACAGCCATTAGAAATCATATAACCTAAAATTTTCATTCCTTGAGTTTTAATGCCGTTGGCAGCACTCATTTGCGGGTTATCACCAGTGGCTCTCATAGCCAAGCCTATTTCTGTTTTGAAGAAAACGACTAATAAGAAGATCACTAAAAGTGCAATTATCAGTCCCATTGCAATTACAGCATTGTTACGACTTAAGCCCCAATTTTGCGCAATTGTAAAGACCGTGTCCTTGCCAAGTAGTGAAACATTAGCAGCATTCTGCATTACTCTGGAAGTAATGGAGTACAAGCCAGTCATTGTAATAATTCCTGCTAATAATGAAGGAATACGCAATTTGGTGTTCAAAATACCAGTAACTAGTCCTGCAATCAAACCGCCAATAAATGCGGCAATAGTTGCCAAAATCGGATTAATTCCTTTAATAATACACATCGTCGCAACAGCTCCCCCTAAGGGAAAACTGCCTTCAGCTGTCATGTCGGCCAGATCTAATATCCGAAAAGTTAAATAAACACCAATTGCCATTAATGACCAGAGTAATCCTTGAGAAGTAGACGAAAGTAATAACTCCCAAAATGTATTCAACATAACTATTGATTCACGCTGCCTTTCTTTAATTTATTTAGGTGCTTTAATTGAAGTAGGATCAATTCCAAGTGCCTTTGCCATTTTCTTGTTAACCACCAATTTCAAATCAGTTGCTCTTTCAACAGGCATATCTTTAGGTTTCGCCTTACCATCTAAAATCTTAGCAGCCATTTTACCGGTTTGTTTACCCAGTGCCTCATAATCTATTCCAATAGAAGCCAAGCCGCCAGTTTTAACTTGATCCGTTGAACCGGCTACCAGTGGAATCTTCTTTTCCTTAACAACCTTACCAATAATTGAAGAAGCAGAGGCAAAAGTATTGTCTGTTGGTACGTAAATTCCTTGTACTTTTCCTGCTAAAGTTTCAGTGACTTGTTGAACATCATTTGTTGTGTTGGCCGTCTTAATTAAAACTTTGACTCCGGCTTTTTTAAGTGCCTTGACAGCTAGATCAGCTTGAATTTTGGAATTGGCTTCGCCCGCATTGTACATAATGCCAATTGTTTTAGCCTTAGGCACAATTGATAAAAGTAATTTGATTTGTTTATCAATTGAAACCATATCAGTGGTTCCTGTGACATTTCTGCCAGGTTTAGCGTCTGAATTTACTAGTTTGGCAGCTTTTAGATCAGTCACAGCAGTCACTACAATCGGGATATCCTCGGTAGCATTTGCTACGCTTTGTGCTGCTGGGGTGGCAATACCTAAAATTAAATCTGATTTTTCGTTGACTAGTTTTTCACTCATGCTCTTCAAATTATCTTGACTATTTTGCGCATTTTGGTAATCGATCTTTAGATTCTTGCCTTCAACATAGCCTTTTTCCTTCAGACCTTCTTTGAAGCCTTTGTTAGCTTCATCTAATGAGGGATGTTGTACTACTTGCAGTATACCGACATGTTTGACAGTTGCTGTACTGCCTGTCTTTTTGTTATTACAACCACTTAATAGCAACAAACCGGTTAAGGCCATTCCCATAACTAATTTCTTAATTCGCATTTTTCTTCCTCCGTAAATCTAATCTTCATAACGTAAAAACACCCACTTATTTCTAAGTGGGTGTACAAGTTATCATTTTCATTAATAATTATTTGTGATTAACCACTTAGAAAGCTATGTGGCTAACCGCAACTAAAGGACTTTAGCCATCATAGATAAATTCAAAACTTGAATCTGGTTTGAATTCATCTAGATGAACCCAAACCCTATCTAAAATAGCTAAAGTAGTAACGATTATTCAGTTGTGAGATGTGTTTAATATAATATTTCATTTAAGATCAACCTCCAACCTTAATGAGAAGATTATAAAAAATAAAGAAGAAAAAGTCAAGGAATAATAAAATTTGGTTGCAATTGATGTGCAACCTAAGGGAATTTTTCAAATTTATTTTGCCAAAATGTTTAAGCTTGTTTTTTGTTTTACATAAAAAAACTGCCCTTGTGGCAGTCTGTTTCATGCTTACTTTGGAGCTTTAATTGATTTAGGATCAATTCCCAGTGCTTTAGCCATGCTCTTGTTTACCACTAATTTCATATCGTGTGCTTTTTCAACCGGCATGTTCGCAGGTTTAGCTTTGCCAGATAAAATTTTCGCAGCCATTTTTCCTGTTTGTTCTCCCAATAATTCGTAATCAATTCCAATTGAGGCTAAGCCGCCAGTTTTGACTTGATCAACTGAACTTGCTACTAGAGGAACCTTCTTTTCTTTGACAACTTTACCAACTACTGAAGCGGCTGAATCAAAGGTATTATCTGTAGGAACGAAAATACCGTCAACTTTTGAAGCCAGAGTTTCTGTTACTTGTTGGACATCGTTAGTCGTATTTGCAGTTTTGATCAAAACTTTAACTCCTGCTTTTTTTAGTGCAGCTGTTGCTAAGTCAGCCTGAATTTTGGAGTTTGATTCACCAGCGTTGTACATGATACCGATAGTTTTAGCCTTGGGCACAATTGACAACAGCAACTTGATCTGGCGTTTAATTGAAACCATATCTGTTGTGCCCGTGATATTTCTACCCGGTTTCTCATCTGAATTAACTAATTTAGCGGCCTTTAAATCAGTTACAGCGGTGACAACGGTTGGGATTTTCTGCGTTGCATTCGCCACGCTTTGCGCTGCCGGTGTAGCAATCCCTAAGATCAAATCTGACTTTTCGTTGACCAGTTTTTCACTCATACTTTTCAAATTATCTTGATTATTTTGAGCGTTCTGGTAATCAATCTTAAGATTTTTACCCTCTACAAAGCCACTTTCCTTAAGGCCCTTTTTAAAGCCCTTGTATGCTTTATCTAGAGAAGGATGCTGCACTACTTGCAAAACGCCCACGTGTTTCACGTCTGGACTTTTACTGGCTTTTTTGCTGCTGCAGCCCCCTAAAGCCATTAAACCAACAATTGTAATTCCTGTAATCAGTTTTCTAAAACGCATCTTGTGCTTCCATAAAAAATACCCACTTACTTCTAAGCGGGTACACAGAAATTAAATTGCCAACAAATAATTGGATTGTGGTTAGCCACTTAGAAAGCTATGTGGCTAACCGTACTAAAAGAGTCCTAGCCATCATAGATAAATTCAAACTTAGTTTCGTTTGAATTCACCTAGATGAACTCAAACTCTTATCTATAGTAGCTAAGATAATAACGATTATTTAGTTGATTCTCTTTTTGACTAAATTGAATCATTATCCTTACCTCCAACTTTGATAACAAGATTATAAAAAAATAAAAACTAAAAGTCAAGGATTAATTTTGCTTTTAACACTGAAGAAGGAAAAGAAAAATTGTAGGCCTACAAGTAAGATATTACCAGTAAATAAAAATAATTAATGCAATATATCAGATTTTAAAATTAAAAAAGCATTTCAATTTAATTTTTTTGCTATAATTATATTTAAAATAACGGGGGTAGTAGCCGATGACACGATTGCAAAAAATGGTATTAAAGCCGAAAGAGCAGTTAGTAACACGGCTTTTCTTGTCGCCTAAATTAAAGCAAAATCTAACTGTGCTCTCATACAGTACCTATGACTTAATTAACGCCATGAAGGAGTTGAGCCTAAGCAACCCGTTTGTATCTTTGCGTGAACCTAAAGGCGAAATGCAAAATTTGGAATGGTTGCGGGCGCCCGAAGGTGAGAATCTGATTGATCATTTATTAATGCAGGTTAACTTGAGCGACTGGCACAATTGGGAAAAAAGTGCGGTTAAAGTTTTAATTTATCTGCTTGATAAAGATGGCTATTTAAGGGTAGACTTAGCTAAAATTGCAGAACAAACAGAGTTTTCACTGGAGAAGTTGACAAGGGCAAAGGATTTACTGCAAAGTCTTGATCCTTGTGGTATCGGTGCCGCGGATCTAACTGAATGCCTGTTGCAACAAGTAAAGCAAAAAGCAGATTTTAATCCTGTAGCTCTTGAAATTTTACTCGATAATCAGCTGGAAATGCTGGCTGATCCCAAACAATGGCCTAACTCTAAGTTTTCAATATCCGAATTAAATGATGCCCTTGCCAGCATCCAAACACTGGATCCTACTCCAGCTAGCGATTATGTCGTTGAAAATAATACACAGTATTTATTTCCGGATTTAATTTATCGGGTAACGGATGGGCGCCTAACAGTTGAAAGTTATCAAACGCAAATACCAGAGATGGTTTTTGACGAAAAAGCTTATCATGAGTTAAAAGAGCAGTCAGATGAAAATAAATATTTTTCTGAGCAAAAGCAACACTATCTCGAACTGAAAAACGCAATTGTAGAACGGCAGAAAACCATCATGCGGCTGGGTAAGTACGTTGGTAAATTTCAACGTAACTTTTTAACCACAATGCAAAGACGTGAATTAAAGCCACTTGGTTTAAAAGAAACTGCTCAAGCTTTAGGTCTGGCACCAAGTACTATCAGCAGGGCGATTAAAGACAAATATATTCAGTGTCAGAACAAGATTTTTAGTTTGAAAATGCTTTTTCCACGGGAAGTGACGACCGATTTATCCCAAGCGCGTATAGAATATGACCTGCAACAGATCATAAAAAAAGAAGATGCCCGTGCTCCTTTAAGTGATCAACAGCTGGTAGAAATATTTGCCAAACATGATGTGACTTTAAGTCGGCGTGTAATTGCCAAATACCGCAAAAAACTCAATATACCGAATAGTTATAGTAGAAAGGCCAAGCCAACAGATTAAATTTTGTAAACAACTTCAATTTTCAAAGCGATCGAATATTTAGTGATGAAAAAGTGCTCCTAATAGCCAGATAAATGTCTAACTATTATGGAGCACTTTATTTATGCCAGGATTTTTAAAATTTATAAATTACTTTTACGGTAAATCATTTCCTGCAGCCAGATAAATGTCATACCACTCTTGAGCAGTAAGGGAGATATCTGCTCCTTTAGCACTGTCAATGATATGAGCTGGCGTCATAGTCCCAATAATAACCTGTGTATTTGCCGGGTGTCTTAAAATCCAGGCAGCCGCAACTGCATTTTTAGAAACTCCTTTTTGATCAGCTACTTTTTGTAAAGCCTTGTTGACTTCTGGAAACTTAGGATTGCCAATAAAATTGCCCGCAATTTGACCATACTGGAAAGGTGACCAGGCCTGAACAGTCATGTTGTGTAAACGTGAGTAGTCTAAAACGCCCCGGTCGTGGTCAATGCTACGTGCATCCGTCATGTTGGTGTGAATATTAAAATCAATTGGACCAGTGTGCATAACGCTTAGTTGTAATTGATTAATTAACAATCTTTGACTGACTCCACTTTGCAGTAAGTCAACTTGCATCGGATTAAAGTTTGAAACTCCAAAGTGGCGCACTTTGCCGTCTCTTTGTAATTCATCAAAGGCAGCTCCAACTTCAGCTGGATCCATTAAAGCATCTGGTCTGTGGAGCAGCAAGCTGTCTAAATAGTCAATTTTCATCCGGAAAAGAATACCATCTACGGCATTAATCAAATACTTTTTAGAAAAATCATACCTGGTTGTCTTGTAGTCCAATTTAGGATTTTCATAAATACCAGTTTTAGATTGAATATAAAAATCATCTCGAGTTAACGCTGACTTTTGAAAGGCAGCTCCGAAGATTTCTTCAGATTTGCCATGACCATAAATATCAGCTGAATCAATATAATTAATTCCTGCTTCGTGAGCAGTTTCCAACGTTTTAACAGCTTCATCAACGCTCAGTTTGTTCATGCGCATAATTCCCAGTGCAATGGCCGAACCGGTAAAGTTAGTATTACCTATTTTAATTTGTCTCATAATGTACCTCCTTTCTTTAGTATACGCTTTCTTTACCTATAATTTTAAAAAAGTGTGGGTTTTAATTTACATTTAGCAATGATAACTAAAAACTAATATTTTTTTAAAAAATATTTTATTTTTATCATAATTTTGTATATAATAGATCTTACATAATTTTTTAATATTTTTAAAAACAATAGGAGGGAAAAATTATGAGTAATAAGATTGGAATTATCGGAGACGGTCACGTTGGCAGTACGGTAGCGCAACAGCTGATATTAACGGGTCTGGTAGACGATCTCGTTATGATTGACGTTAATGAAGCAAAGGTTAGAGCTGACCAGCTTGATTTTCAAGATGCCATGGCAAATTTGAAGCACCACACTACTATTACTATCAATGATTATTCGGCCCTCAAAGATGCAGATATTGTAATTAGTGCTTTTGGAAACATTGAGTTGGAAGCAGGCGGTGAACGTTTCGCCGAATTGAACTACAACCGTGAGCGGATTGGAGATATTGCGGAGGCAATTAAGAAGAGTGGCTTCAACGGTATCTTACTTGCTATTACCAATCCGGTAGATGCAATTACTAATATGTATCAGGAATTAACTGGGTTACCGCGCAAGCACGTCATTGGTACTGGTACTCTTTTAGATACAGCCCGCATGAAACGTGCTGTTGGTGAACTCATGAATGTCGATCCTCGTTCGGTGGAAGGCTTTAACTTGGGCGAACATGGTAATTCACAATTTACTGCTTGGTCAACAGTCAAAGTTTTAGAAAAACCAGTTACCGAAGTAGCTGAAGCGAAGCACTTAAAGCTTGAAGACTTAAATGATGAGATTAAGTTTGGTGGTCAAACAGTATATAAGGGTAAGCAATATACTAACTATGGAATTTCAGCGGCTGTGACTCGTTTGGTAGAAACCATTCAAAGCGATGCCCATACTGAAATGCCAGTTTCAAATTATCAGGAAAAATATGGTACTTACCTGTCTTATCCTGCAATTGTTGGTCGTGACGGTATTATCCAAACTGTTGAATTAACTTTGACGGATGAGGAAGAAAAGAAGTTACAGGCATCTGCTGCAACAATTAAAGAAAAAGCCAATAAATAATGAAATAAGTCCCAGGGATTACATATCTTCTGGGACTTTTTGCATTTTTATTTATTATTAAAAATTATAGTCAAAATAGTCAACATTTTTATATTATTTTAAAAATTGTAGTGAATTGTATTGCTATATGAGGTATTCTTATAGTAATTAAAAAAATAAGGAGAAAGAATATGAAGAAAAGAATAGATGATTATATTCTGGGTCTCGATATCGGGACCAATTCTTGCGGCTGGGCCGTAACAGATAAGAAAAATAACTTATTAAAACTTAGAGGAAAAACCGCAATAGGCTCTCATTTATTTGATGAAGGGACTACTGCTGCAGAGCGACGAAGTTTTAGGACTACTAGAAGGCGCCTTAAGCGCAGAAAGTGGCGTTTACGGCTATTAGAGGAATTTTTTGCGGAACCAATGGCCGAAGTAGATCCAGCCTTTTTTGTGCGTTTACATCAATCTTGGGTGTCACCACTAGATAAGGACAGGAAAAAATACCACGCTATTGTCTTTCCGACAGCTAAGGAAGATCATGAATTTTATCATGATTATCCAACTATTTATCATTTGCGTGACGCACTAATGAGGGAAGATCGTCAATTTGATTTGCGTGAAATATTTTTAGCTATCCACCACATCGTTAAGTATCGTGGTAATTTTTTGCAGGATACAGCTGTTAAAGACTTTGAAGCTTCTAAAATTGATGTAAATTCAATTTTAACGAGCATTAATAACGCTTTTGCGGAAAAGATAGTTGAGGAGCAAAATCCTATTGAATTAAATGTCTCAAACGCTGTTGAGATTGAGGCTGTTATTCGTGGCAATGATGCCGAAAAAACCGTTTATAAGATGGAAAAGGTTAAGAAAATTGCCAAGTTATTAACGGATTCAACTGCTAAGGAAGAAAAAAATGTAGCCAAGCAGATTGCTAATGCCATCATGGGTTACAAAACGCAATTTGAAACTATCTTAGGCAAAGAAATCGATAAAAGCGATAAGGCACAATGGGAATTCAAGCTAAAAGATGAAGATGCTGAAGATAAGCTTGATGCCTTATTGCCAGACCTTGATGAAAGTGATCAAACTATTATTGCTGATATTGAAAAGCTTTTTAGTGCGATTTCATTGAGTTTTATAGTTGATGAAGGTAAGAGTTTATCTGCATCAATGGTGGGAAAATATAAAAAGCATAAAAAAGACTATAAAAAATTAAAGAAATATATAAAAACTTCACAAGATTGGTCCAAAGCTAAAAAGTTGCTTTTAGCCTATGATTTATACGTTAATAATCGTCATGGTCGTTTGCTTGAGGCAAAGAAAGAATTAAAAAAGAAAAAGGTATTAACCAAAGATGAATTTTATAAAATAGTTAAGGATAATCTTGATGATTCCGATCTTGCTCATGAAATACGGCAAGAAATAGCTGCAGATAACTTCATGCCTAAACAGCGAAAAAATAGTAATGGTGTAATTCCGTTTCAACTGCATCAAATCGAACTGGATAAGATTATTGCTAATCAAAGCAAATATTATCCATTCTTAGCTGCAGAAAACCCAGTAGAAGATCACCGTAAACAAGCACCTTACAAGTTAGATGAACTGGTTAGATTTAGAGTACCTTATTATGTAGGTCCGATGATTACAGCCGATGAACAGAAAAAAACTTCCGGTAAGAGTTTTGCTTGGATGGTCAGAAAAGAAGATGGTCAGATTACGCCTTGGAATTTTGAGCAAAAAGTAGACCGTCAAGAATCTGCCAACAAGTTTATTAAGCGCATGACTATTAAGGATACTTATCTTTTAGGTGAAGATGTTTTGCCAGCTAATAGTTTGCTTTATCAAAGATTTGAAGTTCTAAATGAGCTTAATAATATTAGAATCAATGGTAGTAGAATTAGCGTCGACCTTAAGCAACAAATTTTCAATGATCTTTTTGAAGAAAAGAAAACTGTCACAGAAAAATCTTTGACAAGTTATTTGAAGCAAAATCTCCATTTGCCAACTGTAGAAATTAAGGGGCTGGCTGATCCAACTAAATTTAATTCCAGTCTGGCGAGCTATTATCATCTCAAAAACTTACATGTGTTTGATAAGGAATTAGCAGATCCACAATATCAAAAAGACTTTGAAAAAATAATTGAGTATTCATCTATTTTTGAAGATAAAAAGATTTTTCAAGATAAGTTACATGCTGAATTTAAATGGTTAACACCTGAACAGTATAAAGCTATTTCAACTTGGCGCTTGCAAGGTTGGGGCAGATTATCACGTAGGCTACTTGTTGAATTACATGATACAAATGGCCAAAACATTATGGAACAACTGTGGGATAGCCAAAAGAACTTCATGCAAATTGTGACTGAACCAGATTTTAAAGAAGCAATTGCTAAGGAAAACCAAAATGTTACTCAAGCAAATGGTGTTGAAGAAATTCTGGCTGATGCTTATACCTCTCCTGCTAATAAAAAAGCTATTAGGCAGGTTGTTAAAGTAGTAGCTGATGTTGTAAAAGCAGCTGGTGGTAAGAAACCCGCACAATTTGCGATTGAATTTACACGTGATCCAGATAAAAATCCACAGTTGTCGCATATTCGTGGTACTAAATTACTCAAGGCATATCAAGAAACTGCTGGAGAATTGGTAGATCAGAAGTTAACGGATAGCTTAAAGGAAGCGATGACCAGTCGTAAATTGCTTAAAGATAAGTACTTCTTGTACTTTATGCAGACAGGTCGTGATGCGTACACTGGTAAGAAAATTAATATTGATGAAGTAACGACAAATTATCAGATTGATCACATTTTGCCTCAGTCATTTATTAAAGATGATTCTTTTGATAACAGAGTTTTAACTACTACCCCGTTAAATGCAGAAAAATCAGATGATGTGCCGTATAAGCGTTTTGCTAACAACTATGTTTCGGATTTGAAAATGACAGTTGGTGAAATGTGGAAACACTGGCAAAAGGCTGGCATCATAAATAAACATAAGCTAGGTAACTTATTACTTGATCCAGATAGGTTAAGTAAATTTCAAAAATCCGGTTTTATTAACAGACAATTGGTAGAAACAAGTCAAATAGTCAAATTAGTTTCAGTTATTTTGCAAAATAAATACCCAGATGCAGAAATTATTACTGTTAAAGCTGGGGATAACTCGGCTTTGCGTCAGCGGCTAAACTTGTATAAGAGTCGTGAAGTAAATGACTATCACCATGCCATTGATGCCTACCTTTCAATTATTTGTGGCAACTTTTTGTACCAGGTTTATCCTAAGTATCGTCCATACTTTGTTTATGGCAAGTATAAAAAATTCAGTCAAGACCCGGACTTGCAGAAGGAAGTTATCAAACACTTCAAGGGCTTTACGTTTATGTGGCCATTATTGCAAAAGGATAATTCTGAGCGTAAAGCTCCAGAAAAAATTAAAGAAAATAATAGTGATCGAATTGTCTTTTACAAGCATCCTGATATTTTTGATAAATTACGTAAAGCATACAATTATAAGTATATGCTGGTTTCAAGAGAAACGACTACTGAAAATAGTGGCCTTTTTGATGTAACTATTTATCCACGCGGTGAACGTGACCTTGCGAAGACTAGAAAGCTGATTCCTAAAGGTAATGGACTCGATCCGAAAATTTACGGTGGCTATAGCGGTAACAGTGGTGCATATATGGTAATTGTTAAAATTGAGCAAGCAAAAAAATCTATTTATAAAGTTATTGGTGTTCCGATGCGCACTCTTGCAAGTTTAAATCAAGCTAAAAAACAAGGAAACTATCAAGGAGAACTCCACAAAGTACTTGAGCCGCAGATTATGTTTGATAACAAAGGGAAGTCTAAACGTGGTGTTAAAGGCTTCAGAGTAATAAAAGATCATGTACCATTTAAGCAAGTGGTCTTAGACGGTGACAAAAAGTTTATGCTTTATTCTGATCAATATGAAGTTAATGCCAAACAACTGACGCTTTCTCAGGAAACTATGCGAATAGTGACAGACAACTTGAAAAAGGGCGAGGATCAAGATCAATTACTAGTAGAAGCATATGATGAGATTTTGCAAAAAGTTGATCAATATTTACCACTTTTTGATATGAAAGGTTTTAGAAATGGTTTGCATAAGGGTAGAGATAAATTTATTGAATTTTCAACTATTGATAAGAAAACTACTTTGAGTAATATTCTAAATGGCTTACATGATAATATGGTAGAAGTAAAAATGGAATACCTGGGTATTAAGACACCATTAGGGAAGATGCAGTCATCATCTGGTATAACTTTATCACCAGAAGCAGTGTTAATCTTCCAGTCACCAACAGGACTTTTTGAAAAACGGGTTAAGATAGCCGATTTATAAAATAAAATAGGGAATCGAAATAATCCGGTTCCCTATTTTTGTGTATAAAAAAACCTCCGCTATAGAGCTGAGGCAGGACGGTAATAACCGCGTTAAAACTTAGTATCAAAGATACATTGTTTGATTTTAAATCTGATTGTTAGATCAATAATGATTAGATCGTTGGTAGCTAACCAACAATTACAGTATAACATTTATTTTTAAAAATACAAGGAGGAAATATGGGATGGAGATCAGTAATCATCACGCAGCATGCGAAATTAACGTATTCAATGCAAATGATGATTGTCCAAACTCGTGATGGCATTAACCAAATTCCAATTGAGGATATTAATCTGTTGCTTGTTTCAACTACACAGGCAGTGATTACCAGCGCACTCATTAGTAAATTGGCGCAAAATCAAACCAAAGTTATATTTGTTGATGAAAAGGACAATCCGGTAGTTGAAACGGCTGTTTATTATCCAGGAGCGAGAAATATGGCTAAGCTAAAAAAGCAGTTTAATTGGGATGAACATTTAAAAGAAGTGTTGTGGACAAGGATAGTTAGTCAAAAGATCAAAAATCAGATTGCAGTTTTAGCTAATTATCATTTGGATAAAGATGAGGTTCAAAGTGAACTGGACCAGCTGGAAATTAATGATGAAAGTAATCGTGAAGCAATTGCGGCCCGTAAATATTTTATGCTTTTATTTGATAAGGACTTTGTCAGACGTGACACCAATGCCATTAATGCAGCACTAGATTATGGTTATGCTATTTTGCTATCAAGCTTTAATAGAGAAATTGTAATGAATGGCTACTTGACTTATTTTGGTATTCATCACTGCTCGCAAGAAAACCAATTTAATTTGGCTTCGGATTTAATGGAACCATTTCGACCGTTTGTTGATTATTGGGTTAAAGCTCATGAAAAAATTAAAGAGCTGACACCAGATATCAAGTATGGCTTAGTTGAACTTTTAAGCTTGGAAATAAAGTTTAACGGTAAAAAGACACTTTTAACAAATGCCATTACAGTCTATGTACGAGAATGTTTAAAGTTTCTTAGTGGAGAAAGTAAAAAATTACCAGAAATGGAGATGAGTTTGACAAATGAGGTACCGAATAATGCGCTTAATGATAATGTTTGATTTACCAACTGAAACGGCAGAAGAACGGAAAGAATATCGCCAATTTCATAAAAAGTTAATTAATGAAGGTTTTCTGATGGTCCAGTTTTCAGTATATGTGCGAGTCTGTGTTACTAGACAAACCGCTAAGTTTTTGGAAAATCGTATTAGAAAGTTTTTACCTCGCGGAGGTCTAGTCCAGTCATTAATGGTTACTGAAAAGCAGTATAATGACATGCATTTTTTAGTCGGTAAGCCAATTGATGATGTGCGTAATACTTCAGACAGGACGGTAATTTTATGATTTTAACCTATGCGACCCATAAAAAATGGGTATTTAAAAATTCAGGAATAAAAGTTATTGGATTGCAAAGCCCAATTGCATACCGTGACATAATTCAAGGTTTTCAAGGAAAAAACAAGATGTTAATTTGTTCGGAGGATGATTATAGTCCCCTTGATGTAAGTAAAACTTTTGATTTTATTGGCGATCCACTACTTAGTGGTGATATTACCAAAAAGTATATGCCTCATATTGTAAATAGTTACCTAAAAAATTTAGATGAAGAAAATCGTAATAAGGTGATTAAGTCTTTTTATAATTTAGAGTCAACCTTGCAGGATTCACTTTTACTTGAAGATTTACCCTTAGCAATTAATTTTGATGAGGATTTAAAAAAGTTGCTTAAATTTGCAGAAATTCATTTTGAAGAATCAATGTTGCTCAGTACATATGGTACAATAGAAACAGTTTTAAAAATTCACCAGACGTGTAATTTAAAATCTGTTCCTGTTATTTGTAATGTAGCTCATTACTTGGAAGAACAGGAGTGGCAAGAGCTAGCTAGTCTTGTTACAGAAATGAATTTAATTTTGATTGTAATTGAATTCACGACGAAAGAAAATTTGGCAATATCTAAAGACATACCTTTTTATTATATTGATAAAGATCTAATCGATTGGTACTAACAAAAATTAAAATCAGATTATAAAATATCGGTTTTAGATGATTGTTAGATCAATGATGATTAGAACAAGGCAGGATTATGTTGTTTAGCATATTGAGTTTTAGATGATTGTTAGATCAATGATGATTAGAACTCAATGCTGTGGCAATAACTATCAGGCTAAGTTTTAGATGATTGTTAGATCAATGATGATTAGAACTTTCGGGTACAATTTCCGTTTCAAAGCCAAGTTTTAGATGATTGTTAGATCAATGATGATTAGAACTAAACCTGTTAAGTTTGCAGCAGGTTCAAAGTTTTAGATGATTGTTAGATCAATGATGATTAGAACTAGATCAGGCACTTGGTGAGCAAAAGGAAGGTTTTAGATGATTGTTAGATCAATGATGATTAGAACAATGTAGCCGACTACTTATCAATGCTCAGTGTTTTAGATGATTGTTAGATCAATGATGATTAGAACATTTTATAGAAAGATTAAAGGTGTTTCATAGTTTTAGATGATTGTTAGATCAATGATGATTAGAACTAGTGACTTTTAAAATGCCATTAGTTGTTAGTTTTAGATGATTGTTAGATCAATGATGATTAGAACGCCTTTTTCACGTTGGCCAATCTTTCGCACGTTTTAGATGATTGTTAGATCAATGATGATTAGAACTGGTTTACTTGATAAACCAAATAACTATTTGTTTTAGATGATTGTTAGATCAATGATGATTAGAACTAGATAAGACGAAAACAAAACAAAATGTTAGTTTTAGATGATTGTTAGATCAATGATGATTAGAACCTTTTTCTGTGGTTTTAATGCGTGTCATTAGTTTTAGATGATTGTTAGATCAATGATGATTAGAACTAATATTCATTTAAATAATCTCCCTTTTAAGTTTTAGATGATTGTTAGATCAATGATGATTAGAACAAGCTGCAACTGAGTCATACATAAAGCTCCGTTTTAGATGATTGTTAGATCAATGATGATTAGAACTTTTTGATCCATTAGCCAATGCAATGTTTCGTTTTAGATGATTGTTAGATCAATGATGATTAGAACCAGCAATGCTGACTTTATGCCATTGCGTGTGTTTTAGATGATTGTTAGATCAATGATGATTAGAACTGTGACAATGCCTTGCCTGTCTGATCATTAGTTTTAGATGATTGTTAGATCAATGATGATTAGAACATAACTACCGTCATAATCACTATCACTATCGTTTTAGATGATTGTTAGATCAATGATGATTAGAACAAGGGGACTCTCAGTACCAACCTATACCAAGTTTTAGATGATTGTTAGATCAATGATGATTAGAACGTGCCAGATGATATTGACCAACGAGAAGGCGTTTTAGATGATTGTTAGATCAATGATGATTAGAACTAAAGTTTGCTGAATTGAGTTTGCCCAATTGTTTTAGATGATTGTTAGATCAATGATGATTAAAGGCATGCTTAGAAATCAAGGCAAGATTAACAATTATCTAGTTGACTATTACTGCAAATTAAAAGAGCCACCATATTCCAAAAAAAGGATTTGGTAGCTCAAATAGCCTACGTTAACCATTTAAATCGTACAATCATGCATTTGGCTCACACAAATCAAAGCTATGATTATCAACAAGCTGTAGGTCAATAAAGATTAATTGTTAAACAAATATTTAACTTGCAAAAAGGCGCTTTTTTGAAGTATCTTTAGTATACCCATTTTTAAATCTTTTTGATACTTGAAATTCTATAAGAAATCATATTGATAATGCAAAGATAAGTAGTAACAGATAATAAATCTGCTAATTAATCACACATGATAATAGCGACAAAGTAGTCAGGCATATTTTATTTCCTTATATGTGACTTCCACTATGCAGATATAAACTAAACTCCCATTAAAAAGGTAAGCTTATTCATATGAAAAACATACTAAAAAGTAGAAACAACAGACTATATCTTCTATCAGTAATTACTGATAACTTTGGCAGTGCGTTAATGGCCTTTGTGTTACCATTGATGGTACTTGATATCACTAAAAATGGCATTCATTTGTCAATAATTTCTATAATTCAAACACTGCCTTTTTTGGTTCTTGGTCTTCCTGCAGGCGCGCTCACAGATAAATTCGATGTCAAAAAAATTCTAATTTTCAGTGATTTAATCCGACTTATCAGTTATCTAGTTTTTGCTACTGCGATTGCATTGCACTTAACAACAGAGTGTATAATTTTTGTTATCTATGCAGTTTCACTCGTTGTCAGCGTCACCAATACACTTAATACAGTATCAGAAATTACCTTTGTTTCTTTTTTGGTTGAAAAGAAAGATTTCTCTGAATTAAACAGTCTGGTTTATGGCATACAATATGCAGCTAATTTCGCACTGCCTATCGTAGGCGGCGTCTTATATCAATTTGTTTCGCACAGTATTTTAATTCTTATTTGTGTCGTTTTCTATTTAATTAGTCTTTTACTGGAAAAAATGATAAATCTGCGCTCCCAGAACACTTCCTTTACTGGACTAGCAGACCTGAAGCCAGCACTTAAAACAGTAAAAATGGATATAAAAGAGGGCTTGAATTATACTCTTAGTCTTCACTCTGTTTTATATCCATTAATACTGGCCGCATTAGTTAATATTGCTTCAGCAAATTTTGATAACGATAGTCTCATAATATTACGCACGCAAATAGGCCTTTCCTCTGGAAATATCGGAATTGTTTCCGCAATTGCAGCTATTAGTGCCTTAATAGGTACTTTGGTTGTTAATTGGTTAAATAAACGAGTTGGTTTTAATTTGTTGTTTACACTGTTAATTTTTACAGGCGCTCTTTTTCGTGCTGTTTTTGCCTTGTCTAAGAACGTATTGGTATTAGTTTTAGCTATTGCAGTTATTGCAATTATTGAATCCATCATCAATATTAGTATAATCACGAATAGGCAACAGCAAGTTGAGCAAAAATATCTTGGTCGAGTTACAAGTATCTATAAAACAGTATTAATCGGAGTAAATTCTTTAGGCTATCTTTTAGGAGGGCTTATTGCTAAGAAAATAGGCTCAAGATATGGCGTAGGGGTTTCTGCGATTGCACTCTTGGCAGTCACAGCGCTTAGCACTTATCTGCTTGCGCCTAAAAAGAAACGTAATGAGTAAAACTTAATAAAAAACTGTTAAGCAGCTCTTTTGAGCTAATCATATCCACGAAGAGAATGTAATCATTCGCAGTTAGGACAAATTACTAGGATAAATATTAATCATGAGCAGTTTTTGACCATGATTCATCTCCAGACATAGCCCGTATTATAGCTTTATACGGTACTATTGCCAGAGACCATCTATAGACATCAAACATGATAATGATTCTGACCAAATAAGAGAATCTTAATGGGAAGTCAAGTCTAGCTTGTCGCCATTGTTTTATAATTAACAAAATGTTTGTCAAGACTTCAATGAAAAGCAAACCGCCAATAACTGCTAAACTAGCCCAGACGTTAGTTTTCATATAAATTAGTAATATTATTAGTGAAATTCCTGCGGCTGGCGTAACTAAAAGGGAAATTGCGGGAATAGTCAAAAACGCTATTACAAAGACTTTAAACATTGATGGAATGGCAGATGATTTAATTATCTGCTTGCCATATTTGTTCAAGCATTGAAATCCGCCCTGGCACCAACGTGTGCGCTGGCGAACTAACTTCTTATATCCAGTAACGCCTTCTTGTGCAATACTTACTTTATTTATAAAAGTACCACGATAGCCTTTAAATAGACCTTTTATTGAAAATTCGCAATCTTCGAGTAGTGATGATGACCAACCAACGTCATTAGTCATTTTTAAAGTCATAAATTGGCCATTACCTGAAGCTAAAGATGAGCCCCAGCTAGTTCTTGCCATTTGTAAAAGAGAATTATAAACAGTGAATTCAAAATTTTGCATCACCGCAATATTTTGTTGCAAATTGTAAATATTCACGCGTGTTTGCACTAAATCATAGTGGGAATGATTAAAGGCATATACAACTTCCTTTAAGTACTTTTTTCCTGGAATACTGTCAGCATCGATAACACCAATAATTGTTTTGTCTTCGGGGTAGTTCATCTTAGCAATGCGCTTGACTGTATATTCTAGTGCTGGCCCCTTTCCTTGTTGCGCATTAGGTTTAGTGCGATGTACAACCATGACATCAGGATGGTAGGCATACTTTTGCAGTAGAGTAGTGGTACCGTCGTTAGAATCATCATCAATAAATACCAGCTTAAGATTGATAAAATCAGCACATTGTTTTTGTACATTTAATAATTTTGGTATATTTTTGCTTAGAGTTTGAAATTCATTCATCGCGGGGATTAACAAAAACATAGTATCAAAATCGCGGCAGCGCTCGCCATACCTATCCTGTCGAACACGACTGCTAAATGTCAGACACAGCGTCCAGATTAAATCAAGAATGTATGAACAACCACCTATAATTAGTATGATGGCTATCAATAATTTCATTTTATTATCCTCCAGTTATTTTTTTGATACTATCAATAACTATAAGTTTATAATAACATGAATTGGTCTATACTTAAAATATTATTTTTATATGTTTGTTAAAAATAATATATTTATAAAGCAATACGTATACCTTTATTATAAAAGCCCATGGTTAAAGCTTTTAGCTTGATTAAAATAAAAATTTAGTTATTATTTTTTTGTCTAATTACTTTCCCTAATCCACTTATTAATAATAATATAATAAGTGGATTAGACAATGGTATTGTTATTTAAAAATATATTTTTTCTTTACATTGTTATTTTATTTTAATTATAAGCATAGTGAAATGAATCGCTAAAATTTTCAAAACATGATTTTTAAAAATTTATGTAATTTAAATCTTTATTGTTGCATGTAAAAAACAAGCAACCATTTGCTTGTTTTCTTTGCGTTGATATTTGACTTGGGAAGATGTTGTTATTCTCCTTTAAAGGTGTTTTCCTCCACTTGACGAATAAAGTCAGCTAAATGTTTGTAATAAACAGCAGGATTATCAACCATGTGGTGGTGACCGCCATCAGGAGTTGTTACTAGGCGAGAATTAGGAATCTCTTTTTGCATAATTTTGGCGGTGGCAATCGGCATTGTTTCATTTTCACCAAAGGTTAGCAGTGTCGGCACCTTAATATTTTTAAGTTGATCCCTAAAATGCCAGTCTTTTAGTTTTCCGGTAATTACAAATTCATTGTCACCTTGAAATGCCTGGTAAACGGCAGTACCGCCAATATCTTTTAGATGGTATAGCTTAGACGGTTGTTTACGATCAACGAAGTTAATGTTTAGAATATTAACGTCTTCTTGATAGCGTTCATTGTCGTAATCATTATTCTTTTCGCATTCATGCATAAAGTCAATTTCGGTTTGGGGCAAAACCTCTTGGCGCCGGCGATTAACGGCTTTAACGTAGTAATCAATATCATCAACCATTGAAGAAATAATTGCGCCTTTTAAATGTTGACCGTATTTGACGGCATATTCTTGGACTAGAAGGCCACCCCAACTTTGACCGATGAGGTAAAAATTGTCTAAACCTAGCTTTTGCCGTACCTCATCAACTTCATCTAGGAAATACTCATAGGTCAAATATTTTTTAGCAATAGCAGGGTCAGAATAATCAGGTTGATCAGAATAAAGAGAACCCAATTGATCATACATAGTTACTTGTACGTCCAACCCCTGTTTTTTCAGTTGTTCAGCAGTGTCCTCCCAGTATTCATGATTGCCTCCGGGTCCACCGTGTAAAGCCAATAAATGGATATTTCCGTGGCCTTGAGTGTTCGTCCACAAATGATATCCATTATCTAATGTAATAATCTTTGTCCCAGTTTGCATAATTCTCTCCTTTAAACTGTATCTATTACTATCTATTTTAGCTCATTATGATAGAAAGAAAAATAAATCTCAGATAAAGGATAATTTAAAAAGATGCCTAAAAATAAGCGCTTCCGTGTTACAATTGGTTTACTATTGTAAATAATGATAAAGGAGAATGAAAAATGGCTGAACCTAAATGGTTAAAAGATATGAACTCTGATGAATATTTGAAAGAAGACTTTGATGCTACAGGCAAAAGCCGTTATACAGTAGAGGGGCTTAAAAAAGAAGATCCAGATTGGCTTGATAAAGCAGCAGAAAAGACCCATGCTGCCACAGGAGACGATTATGTTAAGCTTGACAGTGGACTATTAACAGTCAATCAAATTAACTGGATGTTGCGTAACACAATTGGCGAACTAACTTTTGTAGATGATAATAACCAATTCTTATGGTATAACCGTCCGGTTGATCCTAACGCCAAGATGAAGGCTAAGAGAGTTCCCGCACAAGTAGGAAATACCATGGGAGAAGTTCATCCTGATGTTCGCGATGTCATTCCCGAAGCTAAAAAAGTTGTTCATGCTTTGCGAACCAAAGAAGGCGGACACGACGCTGTTTATATGCCTGTACCAACGGGAAACCTTAAGCAACTTGTTTTACATTATTACAAGCGTGTTGAAGATGATGAAGGTAACTATGCCGGTATTTATGAATGGGTACAGGACCTATATCCACTAGTAAAATATTTCTGTGAAACAACCGGACAAAAGTTGGTGGTCGATCCGGATGCTACGACAGGAGCTACGTACAGGCGTAATTCTGATCCTGATGCTCAAACTGGAGCTTCCACTAAAGCTGAAGCGGCCGCTGCAGAAGAAGAGGTCAAGAAGGAAACTGAGCCGGACACGGCCACAGGGGCATCCCAAAACTAAGTTTAAATTAAATATTTATAAGTAGTAGTTAGACAGGTTCTAACTACTTTTTTGTTATACTGATAATATATAGGCTTATAAACACAGTTTAAGTAAGCTGACAGGGAGGAAGCGAACACTTTTAGCTATATTTGGTAATGTTTAATTTAGTTAATATGTGGTTTTGATATTGCTATTAACTTATAAAAACTAGAATAAATTATTTTTGATAGAGGTAATTATGTTATGACTTTTTACACACTTAAATATATTGAGCAAAATCAAAATACAAGTAAAACCATTCTCTACATCCTGATTGCAATTGCGGCTTTAACAATGATCGCGTTCACAGTTTTGTATCTCAGGCACAGATTCGATACCCGCTACCGGGATTTAGGAATTATTGCACTTTTATTTTTACTTTTATTTATGGGCACACAATACGAAAAATACGTGCAAACAAACGTAGTGAAATCTCAGTCTGAGCAAATTGCACCATTTATAAAATCAGTTGCTAAAGACCACGATGTACCGGTTTCAGATGTGATGGTCAGTTCTACTACACTGCAAAACGGTTTAATCGTCAGAGTTGACTCAAAAGATATTGACTATCAGCTGGAATTAAATGATGACAACAATTCATATTCTTTAAAGCAGGCTCATGTGATTAACCACACGGTCGACATAAAGAATTAGGGGGGAAAATAATAATGAATTATACGCAGCTTTTTATTAAATTCGTTTTAGGTGTGTTAACTTTAATTTTTCAAATAAATGTGTTTGGCAAAAGCAACATCGCTCCCACGACCGCTTTGGATCAACTGCAAAACTATGTTTTAGGTGGTATTATCGGCGGTGTTATTTACAATGCCAACATTTCCGTCTTGCAATTTCTGCTCGTTTTGATCGTTTGGACTCTGGTGGTCTTTATCTTGAAATTTGCGCGGGAGCACAGCAACTTTATTCGCGGCCTGATTGATGGCAAACCAATTCAAATAGTTAAAAACGGACAGGTTTTACCACGTAATTGCTTGTCTGCTGGGCTGTCAGCTAATGAATTAATGTTCAAATTACGCAGTCAGGGTATTTATTCTGTTGATCAGGTGAAAAACTGTATCTTTGAAAAGAACGGTCAACTAACGGTTATTAAAAAAGATGAGAAAAATGTCCGTTTTCCTTTAATTAATGATGGTCAAATTAACCAAGATGTGCTTGAATCTATTAATAAGGATGAAAATTGGTTAAAAGAGCAGCTCAAACAAGCTGGCTATAATGACCCTAGTGATGTTTTCTTAGGAGAATTTGAGAATGGCCAGGTTTCGTTTACTGGCTACAATCAAAAATAGGAAAGAGAATTAAATGGAAAATTTGAATAAGGCAAAGCAGTTAGTCCAAGAGGCGGAGGCTGTGGTTGTAGTTGCTGGTAATGGTTTGGCAAAAGTTGAGGGACTTGATCTTTTAGGTCAAGCAGATTTTGAACGTGATTTTCCCAGCATTGTCCAAAAATACGATGTTCATTCAGTCGGATATGCACTGGATCAACATATTCCTTCATGGTCTGAAAAATGGCAACTGTGGTCAAGCCTTATTCAAAAATACTCCTTTGATTACCGCCCAAGTAGTACATTAAAAAATCTGTTGCAACTAATTAGTCATAGACAGTATTTTGTTGCTACCTCAGCATTTGGCCACTTTTTCGAAACTGCCGGTTTTAACGAAAACCGCATTTTTAACGCATTTGGCGATTGGACTAAAGCACAATGTGCGAGTGGGATTAATCATGGTCTTGCAAACATTCAGACTGCCGCTGAAAAAATTATTGCAGCCAAGCCAGGTACTGATCTAGCAAAATTAGTACCAAAATGTGAGGTATGTGGTCAGCCATTGGAAATTCATCTGCCGCTTAATGACCATTTTTATCCCGACACTGTTGCCAATTCCCGTTTTCGCTGGTTTTTAACAGGTAATGAAGAGAAAAAGACTGTCTTTTTGGAATTGGGAGTTGATGAAACCAGTCCGCAACTGCGCGAACCAATTGAACATTTGGTTGCAGAATACCCGCAATGGTCTTATGTCGCTGCAGATTATCCGCAGGAGACGTTATTACCGGAAATTCAGGAGCGCAGTGCCGGTACAAATGCAGATACAGTTAGTTTAATTAATAATCTTGTAACGGAGTAACTGATTCTCAATGAGTATTTATGTAAAAAATGGCGTGCTCCATGTTTCTGGCGTTCAGAATAAAATCCGGGGCAAAGGGCAGGAATGGCCCGACTTTATTTCCGACTATACTATGCTGGATATCGAAACCACAGGTTTAAATCCCTACCGTGATCATGTAACCGAAATGGGTGCAGTTAAAGTCCGCAATAACAAAGTAGTGGCTGAGTTTAGCCAATTGGTTGTTTATCCGCGATCGAACCGGGTACCCAGTTTTATTACCAAGCTAAATGGCATTACTGAAGAGCTGCTTCTTAAAGAGGGAATACCGGTAAAAGAGGCAATGACAGCTTTTCGCTCATTTATTGGCGCGGATATTATCATTGGCTATAACGTCAATTTTGACTTAAATTTCTTGTATGATTTAACCCGCAAGTTTCATTTACCAGAATTAAATAACGACTATGTCGATGTGTTGCGTCTGGCTCGTGTTTACTATCCCATGCAACATAATCGCTTGCTTGACTGCATTCAGCGCGCTGGTATTGCCCAAGTTGAGCAGCACCACGGCTTAGCTGACTCCCTTGATACTAAAAAAGTTTATGATGATTTTCGCCAGCATTTTACACCTGAACTTTTGCAAGAAGCACAAGGCAAGCTCAAAAATATAGATTTACTGCATGCGGAACTGGAAGTCTGGGAATTGGGCTTTCGCAACCCGGTTAATAATAAAAAGATTGCCTTTGCTCCTGAAGTTGAAATGGATAGCGCAGAAGCCGCGCAAATGGTAAATAATATGAACGGAATAGCTCAGACTGGTGTTAAGCCTGATACAGATTATTTAATTATGAGCGATGACGGCTTTTTTAGTAAAACTAATCCGGAAACTCTCAAGGCCAAGGAATATAACTGTGCTGGCAGCAAGATTAAGCGGCTGTCTGAAAGTTATTTTTTAAATATGCTTGATGAATGGGCCAGAAGTTAGAATTTAAGCAAGGAAATTGTTCAACCTTGCTTTTTTATTATTTCCTGTTGCAAACAACAGTTCGATTAGCTATACTTAATTATTATTAACTAAGGAGCAATGTGAATGGCACGCAGGAGGAGCAGACGAAATACTAAGACAACTAACGCGGATTTTTGGGCAATTGTCATTATTATCTTGTTTTTATTCTGGTTTGTTGCAACTAAAGGTGGGTCAGACCCCAGTGGCCAACAAACTAGCGATAGAATAACTCGCAATGACCAGCAAAAGGATAATAAAATAGAAAAAGCTAAACCCGCTGCAAAAGTGTATGGTGGTCTATCCAGCCAGGACTATCAGAAATTGGCTGATTTAGATTTTAAAAGCGGCAGTTCTTCTTATATTACAGTTAATAATGACCATTCAACTTTAATAAAAAATGCCTGGCGCGTTAACCGGGTAATATATTCTGATTTGGACAGCTTAAACCGTACTTCCCACTCCAATACGGCATTTTTGCAAAAGCGTAATGTAGCCAATGATAGCTTAAGAGAGCGGCAGTTTATCGAACCAACAGGTTGGCATTATAACCGGCGCAATGGTACCCAAATTTATAATCGCGGCCACCTCATAGCTTATTCTGTTTCGGCAGGTATTGATTTTGACGGCAATTTTAATCCGCGTAATCTTTCTGGTGACCAAAATAATCCAAAAAATCTGTTCACCCAGTCTGCTTTTTCAAATCAGAGGATTCAGACGATGTTTGAAAGTCGTATTCGTGTGGCTCTAAGGCAGAATAAAAAAGTAATTTACCAGGCCACACCCATCTTTCGCGGCAATGAATTAATGGCACGGGGGATTAATTTACAGGCTGTGTCAACTGATGGCACACTGGATTTTAACGTTTATTTATTTAACGTCCAGCCAGGCTATTCCTTTAACTATAATAATGGTCGGGCTAAAGTTAATCATGAAATTTATGTGAAAGAAAACTATTAATTTAGCTTTCAAGGCAAAATTACCCCACTAAAAATAGCCAAATGTTCGGATAAATTAATAATTAATATATAAAGATATTAACTAAAGCGGCAGCAAGTTTTACTGCCGCTTATTCTGTTTGCAGCAAAGTAATTAAAAGAGAACAATAAAAGTTATTTGTTGATAATAATTAGTAATTTGTGCAATAATTACGAATATTTAGCTCTTATGCGGTGGTGTGATAAGAAAATTACGAATTTTAATCAAGCAAATTAGGTTGTGTTCTCAAGCTTTTTATCTTAAAATTAGGAGAGTAGTAAAAGAAGAAATAAAGATGATAGTGGTGCGAGTTAATGGATAACAATAAATTTGTTGAAGTGAAAAACCTGCGGAAAGTTTATGACAACGGTCATGAAGCGATTAAAAATGTTAGTTTTTCTGTTAAAAAGGGCGATTTGGTGTGTCTGTTAGGACCTTCTGGGTGTGGCAAAACAACCATTTTGAATATCTTGGCTGGTTTACTAAATCCCACGGAGGGAGATATTTTATTTAACGGTAAGTCGGTTGTCAAAGTAGCACCCAAGGACCGCCATATTGGCTACGTTTTTCAAAACTATGCATTATATCCACATATGACTGTTTTGCAAAACGTCATGTTTCCGCTAATTGTAGGGGCTAATAAAAAGCCAAAGGCGGAAGCCAAAAAGATTGCTACCAAATATATGGAGTTAACCCAAATTACTGAATTAGCTGATCAAAGACCTGGTAATTTATCTGGTGGACAGCAACAACGTGTAGCAATTGCACGTGCATTGGTGCAAGAACCCCAAATTTTATTAATGGACGAGCCATTGAGCAATTTGGATGCCAGATTGCGCCTTAAAATTCGCGAAGAAATTCGTTCATTAGTTAAGTCTGTTGGTATTACTACCTTATTTGTTACCCATGATCAAGAAGAAGCATTATCAATCGGAGATAAAATCATTCTCTTTAATGACGGTGTTATTCAACAAGATGATTTAGGGCAAAACTTTTACCTGGAGCCTAATAATTATTTTGTAGCCAATTTTGTTGGCAATCCTGTAATTGATAACTTTAAAATAACTAAAACTGCAAATGAATTAAAGTCAAGCCAATTTACGATTAATCTTGCTGATCTGGAACAGTCCCGTTTTAAACGCGAAATTCCAGATGGTGAGTATATCTTGTCTGTGCGACCCGAAAATATTGTGCCCGATCCTGATGGTCTGTTTGAGACCAAGGTCGACGATATTGAATTAATTGGACGTGAACGTATTTTGAAATTTACATTTGATAATCAGCAAGTCCGTTCACTAATTAATCTGGAGACTCCAATTAAGAGGGGCGATCAAATTAAACTCAAAATGCGATTTAATAGGATATTTCTATTTACGCCTGAAGGAGAGCGAGTTTACTAATGAAGACTAATCAAAAGAAGGCTTGGCTTTTTTTAGCACCAACTATTATCTTTGTCACGTTATTTAGTATTTATCCCATTTTGCGCGCTTTTGGGATGAGCTTTCAGAGTGGTTCGCTAATTGACCTGCGCTGGACCGGCTTTAGCAACTATCAATATATTTTTAAAGACCCGGAGTTCTGGTTAGCGATTAAGAATACTGTACTGTATGCCATTATTTCTGTACCAGTTGGTCTAGCTATTTCGATCATGCTGGCGTGGATTATTTTTGACAAAGTAAAACATAAATCATTCTTTGAAACTACGTTTTTTATGCCTTATGTCACCTCGACCATTGCCATTGGGATAGTTTTTCGCTATATCTTTAACGGTGATTACGGTATGTTGAACTTCGTGCTCAGATGCCTGCATTTACCAGCTCCCGACTGGATTGATGATCCAGCAATGTCTTTAACTACCATCATTATCTTTGGTATTTGGTCATCTTTAGCATTTAATATCGTCATATTAATGGGAGCGTTGCGTAATATTGATCCCAATTTTTACACCATAGCGGATATGTTTGGCGCCAGTGGTCGTGACAAATTTTGGCGGATTACCATGCCCGAGCTTGTTCCAACAATAGCTTTTTTGTTAACAATGAATGTTATTGGAGCCTTTAAGATTTATACTTCTGTTTATGCCCTCTTTAACGGTCAGGCTGGAGTGGGTAATTCGGGAACGACTGCAGTGTTCTATATTTACAATAAGTTCCAAATTGTCGGTACTCCCGGTGTTGCGATGGCGGCAACAGTCATCTTATTCTTGATAATTCTGTTTGCGACATTCCTGCAACGCAAGATGATGAAGAAGATAGGAGAATATTAAATGAAACGAATTCGCATTGGGGTTTTATTCAGTTACATTATTTTATTTATCTTTGCCATCATTACCGTTTTTCCTTTTATTTATATGATTTTGGGTGGCTTAATGAGTTTTCAGGAAACCACTTCGATTCCGCCAACTTTAATTCCACACCATTTTGAATGGTCCAACTACGCCAAAGTTTTTGCTCGTGCCCCATTTGGACGCTACTTTGTCAACACGGTTTTAACAGCCAGCGTGACCACGATTGTTAGTTTGTTTAACTCTTTACTGGGCGCTTTTGCCATGGTCAATCTGCGTTTTAAGGGTAAAGGCTTAATTCAATTAGTACTTTTGTCTTTATTGATGGTGCCAGGTGAAGCAATTATTTTCACCAACTACAACACAATTGCTCATATGGGTTTACTCAACACTTATGTAGGATTAGTTTTGCCATTCTTGACTTCCATTTTCTACATGTACTACTTGCAGAGCTACTTTGGTTCAATTTCAGATACGATATATAAAGCGGCCATGATTGACGGTGCCAGCGATTGGGATTACATTTGGAAAATTTTAGTACCAATGTCAAAGGGTGGTTTGTTTACTGTCGGTTTACTTAGTTTTATTTCTGGCTGGAATTCATTTCTTTGGCCATTACTTGTCACCAATGAAGATACGATGCGTCTTCTTAATAACGGTTTGTCGGCCTTTGCTTCTGACGCCGGTAGTGAAACGCAATTGCAACTAGCTGCTGCAACTTTAACTGTTTTACCAATTTTGATTTTGTACTTAATCTTTAGGAAGCAGATCATCAAGGGGGTAGTGCGTAATGACCTTAAAGGCTAAAACCACCATCACGTTTTACAACGGCTTAAATACTATTGGCGGGCCAATGATTGAAGTAGCTTATAACAAGTCTCATGTTTTGTTTGACTTGGGTGAGGTCTACAGACCGGAATTGAATCTGCCTGATGAAAAATACCAGACTTTAGTTAATAACCAGTTGATTGGGGATGTACCTAACTTTTATGATCCAGAATTAACTGGTAAGGCGCTTGATCATGAACGGTGGGAACACGCTGCTGCTTACATATCGCACCTTCATCTGGATCACAGCAAGGCCATGAATTTTTTGGCATCCGAAATACCTTTATATGCGGGACCATTAACGGCTAAGATGCTGCCGGCTTTGAATGAAAAAGGGGGCTTTCTACTCCCAGCTGCTAAGCATGAACCCAGCTATACTCGCCCAATTATTGCGGCTGAGTATCAAAAGCCAATAGCAGTAGGCGATATTACGATGACTGTTTGGCCTAGCGACCACGATGCCTATGGTGCCACTGGCCTTATTGTTAAGACACCCGATTTAGCAATTGCTTATACCGGTGACATTCGCTTGCACGGTTATCATCCTGATTGGGTCAAAGAATTTTTGACAGCTGCAAAAGACTGCGACGTTTTAATTACTGAGGCAACCGGCTTTTCTTGGCCGGAAGAAAAGCATGACGAAAATAGCGCAGAATTTACCGGCCCTAAAAATGAGGATGAGTTAACCGCAGAATTTGTTCAGTTACAAAAAGATAATCCTAACCGGCAAATCACTTTCAATACTTATCCGACCAATGTAGAGCGACTGTTGCGCATTATCTCTGCTTCACCGCGTAAAGTTGTTTTACATGCCGCAAGAGCTCACTTGCTCAAGGAAAGCATTAATCAGGATTTGCCGTATTACTACTTGCCAGGGGAGCAAAAATTCGCTGATCTGAAACCAGAATTGGCTGTTCAGTATGAAGATCTGCTAAATGATGATCACGAATTCCTCTGGCAGGCAGTTGCTGATTTTGAACATTTGCAAAAAGGAGGCTTATATATTCATTCAAATGCTGAGCCGTTAGGAGATTTTGATCCAGCCTATCAGCCATTTTTGCAAAAGTTGGAGAAGCAAAATATTGCAGTTCAAATGTTGCGTTGTTCTGGTCACGCTGACGAAAAAGAACTAAGACAAATTATTGATTGGGTTCAACCACCAACACTAATTCCCGTGCACACATTGCATCCGGAGCTGGTAGAGAACCCTTATGGTAACAGGATTTTACCAAAGCGCAATCAAACAGTTACGCTTTGATTAATCATAAAAATGTTGTTTAGTTTTTATATTTGGGAGGTTTTAACCAAATGAAGTTTAGTAAAAAGTTGGCCGCTGCATTTGCTATTGGCTTAACTCTGGTTGGTACTGCAGCTTGTTCAAATGGCGGAAGCAATTCTAATTCTTCCTCATCTTCAAGTTCAGAAAAAATTGCTAAAGTCAAGAAGACAACCAATATTGTCTTTTGGCATGGTATGACAGGTGTGCAACAAGCTACATTAAAGAAGTTGACACAAGACTTTGAAAGCAAAAATCCTAAGATCAAGGTTAAATTGGAAAATCAAGGTGCTTATAACGACTTACAAGCTAAAATTAATTCAACTTTGCAGTCACCTAATAACTTGCCCACCATTACTCAGGCCTATCCTGACTGGCTCTTTAATGCTGCCAACAAAAACATGCTGGTTGATTTAAAGCCATACATTAATAGTAAAGAAGTTGGTTGGGGCAGTAGTGAAGCTTCTAATATCAAGAGTGCACTTCTTGATGGTGCTAAGATTAATGGTAAACAATATGGTATTCCTTTCAACAAGTCAATCGAAGTTTTGACCTATAATGCTGATTTGCTTAAGAAATATGGTATTAAAAAAGCCCCGGCTACTATGGATGAGCTGAAGAAAGATTCACAAATCATCTACAACAAGAGTAATCATAAAGTCGTTGGTGCTGGTTTTGACTCATTATCAAACTACTACACTTTAGGCATGAAGAATGAAGGCGTTGACTTCTCAAGTAAAATTGACTTTGCTGGCGACACTTCAAAGAAAGTTATTAATTTTTATGCAGATGGCATCAAAGATGGCTACTTCAGAGTTGCTGGTTCAGAGCACTATTTATCCGGACCATTTGCTAACCAAAAGGTAGCAATGTACATTGGTACTTCTGCTGGTGAAGGCTTTGTTAAACAAGGAGTAGGCAATAAGTTTACTTATGATGTTGCTCCTCGTCCTGGTAAATACACCATGTCACAAGGTACTGACATTTACATGTTTAAGCATGCTTCAGCTGACCAAAAATCTGCTGCATTTACCTACATCAAGTTCCTAACTTCAAAAGCTAGTCAACTTACATGGGCTAATGCAACCGGCTATGTTCCAGTTAATCAAGCTGCTGCTGATTCTGCCGAGTACAAGGACTCTAAGAAGCTTAAGCTGCCAGCTAAACTTGAAGATGCAATGGCTAACTTGTATAGCGTGCCAATTATCAAGGATGCCGGTGCAGCTTACGGTAGCTTAAATCCAATTATGCAAAACATTTTAGCTGCTGCACAAAAGAAGCAAAATGTTAATGATGCAATTAAAACAGGTAAAACAAAATTTGATGCTGCTTGGAAACAATAAAAACTAAATAGCAATTTTTATCATAGAGCTTGTCTTTTTACGGCAGGCTCTTTTTTTGTCCGCAATAAAAGCAAGAGAGTAACTGCTTAATAAATGTTCGTAATGTAGTGAACTATATAATTAAATAAAGAAAAATATACAAATAAAGCCGAATTTTTTTGGTTAATTTATTGTAATTAATCTATATTTGCTATACAATTAATGGGAATTAATGCTCACAGTATCACTAGTGAGCGCGTAAAAATGTTCTGGAGGAAAAAATAATATTATGAATTTCGGTAAAAAGCTGGCGGCTATAGCAGTCGCGGGCTTGGCTTTAGTTGGAACTGCTGCTTGTTCAAATAACAGTAATTCGTCGTCATCAAGTTCAAGCAAAATTCCTAAAGTAACTAAGAAAACCACAGTTGTCTTTTGGCACGGGATGCAGGGTGCTCAGGAAAAAACTCTGAAAAGTTTAGCTCAGGACTTTGAGAATAAAAATCCTAAAATTAAGATTAAGCTTGAGCAACAAGGTGATTATGATAATCTGCAATCAAAAATTACTTCAACTTTACAATCACCTAAGAATTTGCCAACGATCACTCAGGCTTATCCGGGTTGGCTGGAAAGCGCAGCCAAGAATAAGATGCTGGTAGACCTTAAGCCATACATTAATAATAAAGATGTCGGTTGGGGCAGCGTTGCCGCATCAGGCATTAAACAGGATATGCTGAATGGCGCCCAAATTAAAGGCACCCAATATGGTATTCCGTTTAACAAGTCAATTGAAGTTTTAATTTATAACCCCAAGATGTTTAAGGAGTATGGTATCGCCAAAGTGCCTACAACTATGAGTGAGGTTAAAAAGGCAGCGCAAACTATTTACCAAAAGAGTAATCATAAGGTAGTTGGTGCCGGCTTTGATGACTTAGACAACTACTACGTTTTAGGAATGAAAAATCAAGGTGAGAATTTCTCCAGTAAAATTGATTTTACCGGTACTAAATCTAGGAAGTTACTTAACTACTTTATAAATGGAGAAAAAGCGGGCTACTTCAGAATGCCTGGTTCAGATAAATATCTTTATATCCCATTTACCAATCAAAAATTGGCAATGTTTGTGACCTCATCTTCAACAGAGACTTGGATTAAACAGGCGGCTAAGAAGGGCTTCACTTATGAAGTTGCAGCTCGTCCAAGTAAGTACACGATGTCGCAAGGGACTGATATTTATATGTTCAGCCACGCCAGTGCTATGCAAAAGGCAGCTGCTTTCAAATTTATGAAATACTTGTCTTCTAAAGACGGACAGATTAAATGGGCAAAAGAAACTGGTTATATTCCAGTTAATGAAACGGCTACTAAGTCTGACGACTATAAGGCAAACAAGGACTTTAAGCTGCCGGCAAAATTAGAGGATATTCTCAACTCCAATTCACTCTACAGCGTTCCTGTAATCAAGAATTCCAGTGCTACATATAGTCAATTGACTCCTATTATGCAATCAATTTTGTCAGCTGCACAAAAGAACCGTAATGTAGAAAAAGCGATTACAACAGGTAAAAACAAATTTGATGCTGCTTGGAAACAATAGTTAAGTGCTAAAATTTTAAAAAAACGGGCCGAGGCCTGTTTTTTTATTTGTCGTTTTTCACTTGAATGGTAAGATAATAATGGCATAAGCAAGCTGGTAGGTAATATCAACTAAATATAGCGGCCAGGGGTGAAAAAGTGATTAGAGAGCAAAAGTTTCCGGTGGAAACCAATTATAGATGGTATGACATCAGTAATTTGAGTGAAGAGGACAGCAACAAGCTGCAAGTAGATTTTAATTTCACTCCTGATATGATTACATATATTTCAGACAGACATGAACGACCGCACTATGACTATGATACGCATACGCACATTAATTTGCTTGTTTACGATGTACCTATTTGGCCTACTAAAGCGATTAAGCATTTTACAGCACATCCTGTAACTTTTTTAATATCTGGGCAGAACATCTTTACTTTTCATACGCAATCAACCAGCTATGTCTTTGATGAATTCAATGACACTGCCACAAGACGGGAATTATCACTTGCACAAGATGTCACGGAATTATTAATGAAGTTTTTGTTGTATTTATCACAGTATTTTCAACGGGCGGTTACGCAGCTTGATACGGAACGCAACAGTTTGGACCAAAAGCTGTCTGGTGATATTAACAATAAAGATTTAGTGGAGCTGTCCAATATTGAAAAAAGTCTGGTGTATTTATCCAGTTCAATTCAGACTAATTTGATGATGTTGCACAGTTTAAAAATGTCTAAACTAGATTTTACTAAGCCCAGTCGTGAACGTCTTGATGATGTCCTGATTGAATCGAATCAGTCAGCAGAAATGGTGAAAATTTCGCAGCAGGTTACGCAAACCTTATCAGCAACTTCCAATAATATGATGAACAATAACTTGAATGATACTATGAAGTTCCTAACTGTTTGGTCTTTGGTTCTAACTGTGCCCACTATCTTAACCGGTTTTTACGGTATGAATGTCAGTCTGCCAGTTGGTCATAGTTCATCTGACTGGATTGCAATCACCGTGATCACCATTTTTCTGATGGTCTGGCTAATTGTATTAATGAAACGACATCATTTCTTTTAAACTGAGGCATTGATATGAAAAACAAAGTTTTGTTAGGCTCATTAATTTCGGCTTTAATTGCTTTTATGTTATATTCTGCTAACCTCAAAAGAGTGGAGAATAGCAGTTTAAAAATTGTTGGCGAAAAGCAAGAGCAGGTTGTGAGAAATAAAAAAGGACAAAAGTCTGTTCGTGAACCCAAAGTTGCTAACGTTGAATATCCTAATCATATTAAAATTGCTTCTGGTAGTGAGAAAAAATGGGCAGAAAGTATTGCCCAGGTAATGGGAAAAGAACAGAGTTATCAGGTTTGCGTTCAGGATCTTACTAATAATAAATTTGCCCGCGTTTCTAATACTACTCAACATCATGGGGTAAATTCTATTAGCCGTTTATTTTTGCTGATTGCAATGACTTATCAAGAACAACACGGCAAGTCTATTGCCAATAAAGCCATCAAAATAAAAAAAGCTGATCGCGTTAAAGGAGAGAAACTCTTGCAAAAGGGAATTGCTTACAATGCGGCTTATTTAAAGCAATTAATGATGCAAGGCGACCAAACAGCCGCTAATGCCCTTCTTCGTACTGTTAACTCCAAAAAGGTAAATGCAGTTATTAAAAAAACAGGTGTTAAGGATACAGCAATAAAAAATAAATATTCTAAGTCACCGGCTGCTTTAACTACTGCCAATGATTTAAATAAAGTCATGGTGAGTCTTTATCATGATCAAATTTTAAGCAGACAATATTCCAATCAGGTTTTGGGAACGCTAAACGCTGCTAAAATTAAGCCCAAGATTGTCCGTGATCATAAAGGTCTGATATATGCCATCGGTGACAGTAAAGCAAACGTAGCGCTGGTCCAATCTAATGGCAATGCCTACTGTGTCAGTGTGTGGAGTAGTAATGATCATAATTTTGCTAAATTAGGTAAAGTAGTTGATGGCTTTTTTAAATAACAATATTGCCGCGAGCTTTACTAAATCTTTGACTTTTAAGTCCCGTTAACTAAAGGCTTGGGGGGCTTTTTTATTAATTAAAAATAATTTACACCTTGTAGATTGTATTCTTCACATTGTAGTGCTATATTATTCACTATGCTGTCAAAAGGAGGGGTGAAAATGATTAAAAAAAGAAGCCTTGATTTAGATAAGGTGATTGCGAAGGCGACGGAGCTGATTGGACGAAAGGGACTTTCCGCGACCACTCTGCCGAACCTAGCTAAAGAGTTAGGCGTTCGTTCACAGTCACTCTATCACTATGTTTCAGGTCGCAAGCAATTGTTGTCGCTTGTAGGTGCAAGCAGAATTAAAATTTTAGGTAAAAAATTAGTTGATAATTTGATTGGAATTTCAGGTGAAGAGGCTTTACTTAAATTTGCTGATATTGTCCGCGACTTTATTCTGGATGATCCCGCATTAATTAGTATTCTTTATCATTTGAATGAATACCAAAAAGACGATGCTATTACTCAAGAAATTTTAAAGATAATAGCTTTGGCTGACAAACTAAATTTAAGAAGTGACAGCACGGTTTCACTCCATTCCTTAATTGGAGCAGTATTAGGATACGTTTTTTTAGATGTATCAGATTCTTTTACAGAAGAAACTAGTGAAGAGGCTGACCAGGGTTATCATGAATTAATTATTCAATTGGTTCAGCCCAATAAATTATTGCAAAAAAATAGAAAGGAAAATCAGAGTGCATAAACTAGTAAAAAATCATATTTTCTCGTTAATTGCATGGATCTTAATTTTAATCATTTCTGTTGTGGCTTTGCCGGACGTTACAGGGTTAACCCGTGAGCACTCAAATATTTCCTTACCGTCAGATGTTCAAAGTGAAGTTGCAAAGTCAATTCAAAATGACTGGGGTCCTAAACAAAAGGATACCTATCAAATTGCCGTAGTCTTTAATAAGCAAAAAGGTAAATTGACTGCTGATGATAAAGATGCTATTAACGAAACGGTTAGCAGATTAAAAGATGATCAGGATCAGTACGGTATCAAAATGGTATTGGGTCCAGACGATAATATTGCTACTAAGAAAAAGCTGCAATCAAAGGATAATACTACTTGGATAATGCAGTTAAACGTGGCCAAAAAGCACGGACCGATTAATGATGTTGAATCACAGCTAACTAAAGCAGTTAAAACAGCCGGCATTAGAACCTATGTCACTGGTGCAGATGTTTTACAAAATGCCTTTTCAAATGCAATTCAAGAAGGAATCAAGAAAACAGAAGTAATAACTGTTATCTTTATTTTCATCGTGTTAGTGATTGTCTTCAGGTCACCAATTGTGCCTTTGATCTCATTATTAACAGTTGGCGTTTCCTTTATTACATCATTTGCGATTGTTACTAACTTGGTTAAATACCAGAACTTCCCATTTTCTAACTTTACACAGGTCTTTATGATTATTGTCCTGTTCGGAATTGGAACAGACTATAACATTCTCTTGTATGATAAATTTAAAGAGGATCTGGGTAAAGGAATGGGCCGCTACGAAGCGATGAACAGTGCCTTGAAGGTGGCTGGTAAAACAATTCTTTATTCCGGTTCCTCCATTTTAATTGGTTTCTCAGCGCTAAGCCTGGCTAACTTCTCAATTTACCAATCAGCTGTGGGCGTTGCAGTCGGCGTTGCTGTTTTATTAATAGTACTCCTGACACTCAACCCGTTCTTCATGGCTGTTTTGGGCGAAAAAATGTTCTGGCCGGTAAAGAAATTTACTGGTGAGCATGAAGATAAATTGTGGCATGGTATTGCAAAAGGTACACTTGCCCACCCAATTGTTTACTTAATTGTGTTAGCAGTAGTTGTCCTTCCCTTTGGTCTGATGTACACCGGTCATTTGAATTATGATGATACGGATGAGATTGATAACAGTGTGCCGGCTAAAGCGGGGATGCTCGTTGTTGAAGATCACTTTTCAAAAGGAATGGCCGAGCCATCAACTCTTTATATTAAGAGTGATCACAAACTTGATAATGAAGCCGACCTACGTCTAATTGATCAATTAACCAGACAGCTTCAGGCATCAGATGATGTAGCATTTGTTACCTCTGTTACCCAGCCATACGGAGAAAGCATTGATCAACTTTACGTTAAAAATCAGCTGGACACTGTCAATCAAGGAGTTGATCAGGCACGTGCCGGTTTAGGCAAATTAAGCAGTGCAAGTAAAAAACTAACTGCAGGTGCAAGTAAATTAGCGGATGGTACTAGTCAACTGCAAAGTGGTACAGGCAAGTTAGCTGACGGTGCCAGTCAATTACAAAGCGGAACTGGCAGACTGCAAAATGGAGCCAGCCAATTGCAAAATGGTACTGGTCAATTGCAAGGCGGCGCCAGTCGCTTGCAAAACGGTACTCAGCAAATGACTAGTGGCTTAAACCAATTAAATTCTCAGCTTGCAAGTGGTAGTGCCGGTATTGCAAGCGCGCAGAAAAATACCAAGGCTGCTTTAGAAAAGAGTTATAAAGCTAATTTAGCAAAGAGTATTGGCAGTATTCCGGGCTTAACTCAGCAGCAGAAGATGGCGGCAATGCAAGCTGCAGGAGTTGCTTTAGAAAAATCTTGGGCAGAAGCTTCTGCTTCAATACCAGATGTATCTGGTCAAATGGGTCAGCTGCAATCCGGCGTCGGCAGATTAGCCACTGCTTCTGGCCAGTTAAACAATGGGGCTGCTACTTTGAATGGCGGCATTGGTCAGCTTAATTCCAGCGCTGGTCAATTAAGCTCGGGTATTGGTCAAGTTAACTCTAGTACTGGTCAATTGAGTTCTGGTATCGGCCAACTGAATTCTAGCGTTGGTCAACTGAACTCTGGCGCCGGCAAGCTGGCTTCAAGCACACCTAAAATTACTGATGGTGTGGATCAAGTAAATAACGGACTTGGTCAAGGAGCCGCTTACCTTAATGGCTTAGCTAGTTCTTCTGCTGCAGATACTTTCTATATTCCACAAGAATTTATCAAAAACGATACTTTCCAAACTTCGATTAAGAATTATTTGAGTCCTGACAAGAAGTCTGCCATGCTGATGATTGTCTTTAAGTCAAACCCAAGTAGTCTTAAAGCAACCAAGAAGGCGCAGGATCTGAGCTTAATGGCTAAAAAGTCTTTTGCAGGTACTCGTCTTAAAAAAGCCACAGTAGCAATGGGTGGCGAAAGTTCTAACATCGCTGACATTAAGGATATTGCCAACAGGGACTTTATTAGAACTGCTGCCATTATGCTGATTGGTATTGGTATTGCCTTAATTTTTGTCACTCGTTCACTTTTGCAACCTGTTTACATCTTGGGTACGCTTTTAATTGCTTACTTCTGCTCATTATCAATTACAGAGTGGGTAGTCAAAGCTACTTTAGGCAAAACTATGCTTACCTGGAACACCCCATTCTTTGGCTTTATCATGTTAATTGCCTTGGGTGTTGATTACAGTATCTTCTTAATGACACGCTACCGTGAACTTGAAAACGGCAGCCCGAGTCAAAGGATGCTTAAAGCGTGTGGTATAATTGGAACTGTGGTAGTTTCAGCTGCCATTATCTTAGGTGGTACATTTGCCGCATTAATTCCTTCAGGAATACCGACTCTGATTGAAGTTGCATTGGCAGTGATTATTGGTTTGCTAATTCTAGTATTTATTATGCCGATTACCTTGTCAGCTGCAGTCAAGTTGACTTATGAAGGTGTTCATTGGCGCAAGAATAAACGTGCTAAAAATTAAGCAAAATTAATTAAGTGGTTGAAATTCTCATTTAGAGAGTTTCAGCCTTTTTTGTTCAAACCAATTTTTTAATTCATTTACAAATGTTAATTAGTTATAGTATAATATTTTTAATTAAATTTTAAGTAGAAAGCAAGGAATACTGGCATGTCAAGACAAGTAAATAATCAATAAGCTCTAGTTGTAGTTTTAAATCAAGCACCACTTTTAATTTTTAACTCAACGTAGAGCGATCATAATTTATCAGGTAGAGTAATTTTAGCTGCTTATAATTGCGGTCTTACTTTACTAATTACGCGTATACATTGAGGTGTTATAGTGGAATTAATTAAAATAGATTATTTACAAATTGATGTAGCAGCTGCTAAACTGCTGACTGTCTCAAATTTGAGCATCAATTCTAGACAAAAAATTGGTTTAATTGGTAACAATGGTGCTGGTAAAACCACTTTAATGAAGATTCTGGCTCAAGAAAAATTGTCGGATTTATTTACTATTAAAGGTGCAGTTATTAACAATTGTAATTTTGCTTATGTTCCGCAATTGCTTGATGCTGGTGATAAGAGTGGCGGGCAAAGAGAGAAATTAGCTCTCAGTAGGGTCGTTGCCAAATTGAAAAATCTGCCTAAGGGCTTGCTGCTTTTGGACGAACCCACATCTAATTTGGATATTACGCAGCAACAATGGCTAATAAAGTTAATAAACAAAAGCAAAATTGCCTGTTTAATTATCAGCCATGACCAGAACTTTTTGAATAGTGTCTGTAATTCAATCTGGTATATTCAAAATCAAGAATTGCACAATTACTCAGGAACATATGAAGAGTTTCGCAGTTTTAGGCAAGATGAACAAAAACGAGCAGAAACGATTTATGAGCAAAAGGAAAAGCACCTTGAGCAGTTAAAGAGAAGTTATAATCAGCATTTTAATCAGATCAGAACTTTTGCTCGTAACAAAAAAGGACTTTCTTCATCAGATTGGCGGTCAAAGTCGCTGGGAAAACAAAAAACTGCAAATAATGTTATCAGAGCCAGTAAAAGTCTTGCTAACCGCATCAATAAGGAAAAAGAAGAACTAAAAAAGCCGCCAGTTCATCATGCAATTACCCTGAAAAATGGCAATAATGGGATAAGTGATCTGTCTATTTCTGCGAAAAGCAAGGCATTACGGCTAAAGAAACAACCGCTCAATGCTTATGGGCAACAGTTATTTAACCTTACGCAGGAAGTAAATCTTGCTTATGGTTCAAAAGTAGTTTTAACTGGGCAAAATGGTGTTGGCAAGACCGTTTTTCTAGAACAAGTTAAGGATAGGAAGCTGCATGGTTTTTATAGTCCGCAATTAAAAATAGGTTATTTTAACCAAAACATAGTTGCGAGCCAAACAGATAAAACTTTATTTGATTCTCTTTTTGCCACCAGTATCTTTACTGATAGTTCGACTATGCAGGTCTTGGGCGATTTGCATTTGCGCCAATATGGCGAGCACAAAATAAGTGATCTTAGTGGTGGCCAGCTTGTGTGTTTCAATTTAGCAAAAATAATTACCGGTCAATATAATTTGTTACTACTTGATGAACCCACAAACTTTTTAGATATTGCCTCTATTAATGCACTGGCGGAATTTGTGAGAGATTATCCGTTTGCTATGATACTGGTATCACATGATCAGGCATTTATTAGACAACTCAAAGTAAAAAAATGGCAAATCAAAAACAAACAATTAATAACTTCCGCAGCACAAAAAAAGAAGCCGCTAAGAAGCAATAATAATGAATTAGAATTGCTCAAATTTAAACTGGATCGATTAATGCTTGATTCGCAGGCTTCAATTGCTGAAATAAAGCAGGTTAAAGAACAAATTCAAAAATTACAGTAAAAAAATATTGTATTAAAATAACGATAAAGACCTTTTCCTTATCGCTATTTTTGTTTTATGATTAACGTATTATAATTATTGATTAAAGGAAGCTTCTCATGACTACTTGTCCAAACTGTGGTCGTCCCATTACTGATGTGGATGTTACCTGTCCTAATTGCCACTTTGATTTACAAAAATATCGTGAAACTTTTTTCACAGACCAACACGAAAAAGCTCATTTTGAAGACGAAAAAACCGCTAAAAAAATTGCCAGTCGTAAAGTGTACCGGCAAGAATTTTATCCGGAAAAACAAAATTCAGTTATTGAGCGCATGCTGCAATGGATTCATGTTAACAGCATGATTGTTTTTCTATTGGGAATTGCACTATTAATTATTATGAGTTTTTCCCGTAGTTTTGGCTGGATTTGCTTTTTTGCATTGCTCGTTTGGCTCTACTTTGTTTGTAGTCGTGCAGAAAAGATAGAGCGCTATACTGTGGATCTGCGATTAACACAAAAAGTAAATCAACTTGGGTCTAATATGTTTAATAATGTGGCTGAATCGAAAGAAAAAGTTAAAGCGAAAAGCAGATTGTCCCAAAAGGGTAATAGACATAAGGAGAACATTCAGGTAAACAAGCATTTTACCTTTGTCCAGCTTTTAGTCGTTTTACTAGCAGTTATCAACTTGATAGTTTTATTTACTGGATCGGGCGCATCTGTCTTAGATATGACTTACGGTCAAAAAATGTCAATTACACGAGTCACTTTCGGACTTGCTGGCAGACTTTTTTCTTCCAATGCCACATTGCTTTCTGGAGTTGTGCTTTGTGTAATTTGGCTAGTCATGGTTCTGATTCCGTTATTTATTATATACAATACTATGAGGGATACTAAAAAGAATAGGACAATTGCATTTATCCTTTCTCTAATTGAAACTGTGTTTCTAATATACCTTATATATAGAATGTCTAATAGCACACTGTCAAACCGGGGAATTTTACATAGCATCACCAGTCAGCTACTTTTATATGCGGTCTCAATTGGTGCGTCAACCTATTTCTTGATTTTGGCCAGCGTAATGACCACGGGACTAACGGGCTACAATCTGTTACGTCACCGTTAAAAAATGACAACAAAAAAGCTGATGAATTAACGTCTAATATAAACGCTACTCATCAGCTTTTTTAATTTATGCTCTTATACTAATTATTTGGTCGGCATAGAAATTACTAAATGCTGGTTGACGAAAGCCATCAAACCTAGGTCACTAAGTTCACGACCATAGCCTGATTTCTTGACACCACCGAATGGTAACTCAGCGGAACTGATCCATGTGCCATTAATTACTGTCATACCAGTTTCAATTTGTGCAGCTACATTTTGTGCACGTTTAATGTCGGAACTGATAACAGAAGAACCTAGACCGTAACTGGAATCGTTAGCTAAAGCAATAGCAGCATCTTCATCTTCTACTTCGTAAACGATAGCAACTGGGCCAAAGAACTCTTGGTCAAAGGCAGGATTATCACGATCAACATTGGTTAGAATGGTTGGACGGAAGAAGGCACCATCTGAATCAATTTCAGGATATTGGTAGAACACTTTTGCTCCTGCTGCAATAGCGTCATTTACTTGTTTAGTCAATTTTTCCTTAGCGGCTTGTGAATTCATTGGTGGTAAGGTAGTGGCTGGATCAAGCGGATCGCCTGCTTTTAAGCTAGAAAAGACCTTCTTTAATTCTTGCAATGTTTCTTCATAACGTGACTTAACAACAATAATCCGTTTGGAAGAAGTACATACCTGTCCGTCGTTATAGGTTCTGGCAGAACTAAGAGCCTGCTTCAAAACTTCAGGATCAGCGTCATCAAGAATGATGAAGGCATCATTACCTCCAAGTTCCATAGTCGATTTCTTCAGATTTTTACCCGCATTTTCTGCAACAGAAGAACCACCACGTTCTGAACCGGTTAGAGCTACTCCTTGAATTCTTGGATCTGCAATCATTTGATCAAGTTGATCATAACTTGGATACATATTAATTAGACTGCCTTCGGGTGCCCCAGCCTGTTTAATAATTTTAGCAATTAAAGCTGCAGAACCGGGAACATTGTGAGCGTGCTTCAGAATAATAGGATTACCAACGATAAAGTTAGGTGCAAATACTCTGATTACTTGATAAAGTGGAAAATTCCAAGGCTCACATGCCATTACAACGCCAGTAGCCTGCTTTAGGTAATATGCATCACCTAATTGAGAATCAATTGGTTCAGGTTTTAGCAATTCGGGACCCTTATCAGCAAAATAATCACAAATAGAGGCGCAAAGATCAACTTCACCTTCAGATTCGCCAATCATTTTACCCATTTCACGGGTCATGATTTCAGCCATTTCTTTTTTATGCTCGCGCAAACCATCAGCAATTTTGTGCAATGTTGCTGTTCGAGTCTCAGGCTCTTCATGACGCCATTTTTGGTAAAGTGCGTTAGTTAAATTTAGTGCATCTTCTATTTGTTCAGCTGTCGGGTTGTCGTAGCTGGCAAAATTTTCATTAGTGTAAGGATTAATAGATTGATATTTAGCCATAATGTTATCTCCTTAAAAATATTTGTAGGATAAGCTTATCAAAAATATAAAACGTTTTCATCAATTATTATAGCACATACAGAATATTTTACTAATAATTAGTAAGTAAATAATAAAAATTATTTTATTGCTTGCAAAAGATAATTTAATGAATATTCTAAATATTGATTAGCGTAAGACATCGCGTGTTTGGTGCCAGATATTATTTTTAAGTCAACCGCGTGATTATTTTGTGCTAAATAATTAACAAAATCGAGTAAATATGGAGTAGGCGATAGCTCATCCGCAGAATTAATCATTAATAACTGGTGTAAATTAGTGTAATCATAGGATTTAGCATCCATCTTTTTTAATGTTTCTTCATTTTCCGAGCCGGCATAAGCCAACGTAAAATATTTATAAAAAGCATTATTGATATCGTGTAAATCAGATAAGCCCAGTTCTTTGCGACCATCAATTGTAGGGGTGACATCCTGATGGTCTTTCATCCAGGCTGAATAACTAACAGGAGCCGACCAAGTAACAGTAGGGAAGCCATATTTACCTGCAATATTAAGTGCCATTGTGCCGCCACTGCTGGCGCCAATTTGGGTAATGTGGGGCTTTTTATTATTTACAAAGTCAGTTTTTAACAGCCATTCAACAAAGTTAATGCTGTCTTGGTGCGCAATCGGAAAAAGATGTTGTGGTGCAAGGGAATAATTAGGTGCAAAAACTATAAAGCCTTGGTCAGCCATTTTACTGCATAAGTCGTTGAAGCTGCTTTTGTCTCCCCGAAACCAGCCTCCCCCATGCCAAAACAACAAGATATCATTCAAATTATTGTTATCTGGTTGGTAAATATCTGTTTGCAATTTTCTTTGTTTATCGTAAGTAACGTCAGTGCTAATTTGGGTCATTAAGTTTTCCTCCAAAAATTATATTATTAATACCTATTATACTTTAACTGAAAGCTGTACTTGCTTTAAAACCAGCTTCCTTTTATTTTTAGAAGCGAAATATTTAAATTATTTAAATATTAGTATTTAATGAATTAAAAACTAATCACGCTGCATATTTTTTGGTAAAATGAGGCTTAACATTGGAGGTAAGTTATGCATCTGTCTGCTAAAGCTAGTCGAAGATTAATCAATATTCTGACCGTTGTCAGTGGGATTATCATTATTCTTTTGTGTATTTATTGGTACAAAATAGGAATATTTACTAGTCAAGCTAAAATGAAAGCATATTTGGCTAATAAGAGAATAATTGGACCCATTATTTTTGTTTTGATTCAAATAATTCAGGTTGTTATTCCTATTATTCCTGGCGGGGTCTCACTTCTGGGTGGAGTTATCTTCTTTGGACCAGTAGCCGGATTTATTTATAACTATGTCGGAATCTGCGTTGGCTCGATCATTAACTTCTTTTTAGCGCGTTTTTATGGTAGACCGTTTATTCTCCATATCGTTTCTGAAAAAACTCTTGATAAATATATGAAGTGGACCAAAAACCAGCGTAAGTTTAACTGGTTTTTTGCGATCTGTATTGTTGCACCAATGGCACCGGATGATGTTCTCTGTCTTTTAGCTGGTTTAACCGATATGAAGTTCTGGACTTATTTTTGGATAATTATCTTAGGTAAGCCTTGGACTATTCTTGCTTATAGCTTCGCACTTGATTTCGGCATGGACTGGTTGCTCAAACTGGTTGGTCACTAATGGTCAGTCGCGTTTATTTACGGCCATTTAATCTAGCCGATGCACCAACTTTACTTAAATGGGGCCAAGATGAATATTATCAGCGTTTAGCCGGCTTTGGTCATTATCAAAATTTAGCAGAAGCTGAAGTTGCTGTAGGACAGTATGCTGCTAGAAAATATAGTTATGGCATTTGTTTGAGTAATTCGCAGCAGTTAATTGGCTTAGTTGAACTATATAATAGGGGAACTAACGAAGAAGAGCTGCTGCATACTAAAGAAGTTGGTTTCTTGCTTGATAAAGATTTTTCCGGTCACGGGTATATGACGGAATCTTTAAAAATACTTTTTGACTATGCCTTCAAAAAGCTTGATCAGTCGGAAATTTGGGCTGGGACTTATCAAAATAATACCCGTTCACAAAATTTACTTGCTCGTTTAGGCTTTAAGCTGGTTTATTCGGTTGATCTGAGTAAAGTAAGTAGTCTTTTCAAATATCAAGAGGATTTTTTCTTGTTGAAAAAATCAGGTTGGCTTGATCTTGAGCAAAAACTTAAATTTTGAAAGCAACCTTTTTACTAAAAATTGTAAAAAACATTAAAACTTATTTGCTAAAAAATGCATAATAGCTTAAAATAATATCCAAACACGGAATCCTAAGACTGATTAAGAGAGTTCGCATAGTGGTGTAAGCGAATAGAAGTCGTTTCCAGATTCCATTTATGTGGGTAATTAATAGTTACACGGCACGCGGCATCGTTATCGCCGACTTAATGAAGTGCAGCTTAATTTAGCTGAAACTGGGTGGTACCGCGAAGCCATGTATGAGCCAATTCGTCCCAATTTGATGGGAAGAGTTGGCTTTTTTTGTGGAGGTAAAAAGATGCTGGATATTAAGGTGATTCGCGAGAATCTTGCTTGGGCCAAGGATAAACTTGGCAGACGTGGCGTTAAGCCGGAAGAATTGGATGAATTAGTCAAAATTGACGCTGATCGGCGTGAAGAACTGAACCGCAGCGAGCAGTTAAAAGCAGAGCGTAATACAGTTTCAAAAGAAATTGCTGCAATAAAAAGGAATAAAGAAGATGCTTCTGCTGCAGTTCAAAAAATGCGTGAAGTTGGACAGGAAATTAAGGAACTTGATGATAAGGTTGCCAAATTAACTGAAAAGCAAAATTATATTTTGTTGCGGTTGCCTAACTTTCCCGATGATTCTGACCCAATCGGACCCGACGAAAGTTATAATGAAGAAGTTCGTAAATGGCATGAGCCAACTAAACTAGCTTTCAAGCCTAAAGCACACTGGGATATTGGTACAGATTTAGATATCTTGGACTGGGACAGAGGTGCTAAAGTTTCAGGTGCCCGCTTTGTCTATTATAAAGGTGCCGGTGCTTTACTTGAACGAGCTGTATTTAACTTTTTCCTTGATGAAAACACTAAGGAAGGGTATACCGAAATCATTCCGCCATATTTAGTTAATGATGAATCAATGCAAGGTACAGGACAATTCCCTAAGTTCCGCGAAGATGTTTATACCATCGTTGATAATGATAATCCGGACAAACCCAGGGATCTAACTTTGATTCCTACTGCAGAAGTACCGCTTGTTAACTATTTCCGTGATGAAATTATTCATGGTGACAAGCTGCCGATCAATGTTACTGCATTGTCACCAGCATTTAGAAGCGAAGCTGGTTCAGCTGGACGTGATACGCGTGGCTTAATTAGAATGCACGAGTTTAGAAAAGTCGAAATGGTAAAAATTTGTAAGCAGGAAGATTCATGGGATGAATTAGAAAAACTGACTCATAACGCCGAACATTTACTGCAAAAACTAGATTTGCCATATCATGTAGTTGCTTTATCTACTGGGGATGCCAGTTTTACTAGTGCCAAGACTTATGATCTGGAAGTTTGGATGCCAGCTCAAGATAAATATCGTGAAATTTCTAGTTGCTCGAACTGTACTGACTTCCAGGCTCGTCGTGCACAAATTCGTTACCGTGACGAAGATGGTAAACTGCATTTAGCACATACTCTCAACGGCTCAGGTTTGGCTGTTGGCAGAACTGTTGCCGCAATTTTAGAAAACTATCAAAATGAAGATGGCACAGTCACTGTACCAGAAGTTTTGGTTCCTTATATGAACGGAATGACAAAAATTACTAAAGAAGAAACTTTAATTTAGAGAAATAATTATTTTTTGCGTGAGTTTAATAAACTTGCGCTTTTTTTGTAAAAAATTTTGCTGCAATACTTGAAAAAAATGATGAAATTACGAATAATTAGCAAATTGGTCTAGTCATAAAAACGAAAAATTGCAGTATCAGATATTAGACAAAACTAATTTGATTACGAATTTACTTAAATAACGAACAAAATGATTGATTTGACGAATTAAGAGAAAAAGAGTAAGGTATTACTTGTGTTTGAGCGAGTTACGACAAATAACAAGTTCAAAACAAAATCAAGCAAAAGCAGTTGACAAAAGACAATTGTTTTAGTAAGATAATAAACGCTGTCCGGTAAGACGGCAAAAATGAGTCAGAAAAAAGTGCTTGACAAAAACGCTTGAATCTGGCAAAATAAATAAGCTGCTTTAGAGCAGCAGGTAGTACCTTGAAAACTGAACAATGTTTTCGCAAAAATGTGCGGGTTTAAAGAACCCAAAACAAAAGAGCGAAGTCAATTTCGCAAGCAAATAAATCCGAGATGCGAATCTTGGAACGAATGAGCAAACATTCAAACAAACATTTAAAAAATGAGAGTTTGATCCTGGCTCAGGACGAACGCTGGCGGCGTGCCTAATACATGCAAGTCGAGCGAGCAATTTTGACAGAATACTTCGGTAGGAAGTCAGAAGCGCGAGCGGCGGATGGGTGAGTAACACGTGGGCAACCTGCCCTTTAGCTTGGGATACCACTTGGAAACAGGTGCTAATACCAA